>JBCDLN010000116.1:0-11169 GCA_038745295.1 Pseudomonadota bacterium
CCAGTGTCGACGCCAATGCGATAGGGCCGCACCTGCGGCTCGCGTTGGGGGGTATGTCCGTGCACCACGCGCACCGGCAACGGCGGATCGTTCTCAATGAACTCCCGCCGGATCATCACAAGGTCCTCCCGCGCCTGCGCGTCGAGCGCCACGCCTGGCCTAATCCCTGCGTGGACAAAGAATACCTCGCCGAGCCGGTATCCTAGGTTAAGGCTCGCCAGAAAGGTCCTGTGATTGGCAGGCAGGGCCGCACGAAAGGCGCGCCGCACCGTGTCGGCCCGCGCCGTCGGCCCAGCGCTCACGCCATAGGACGCCAGGGTATTGGCACCACCATTGCGCAGCCACTGGGCAAGGTTATCCTCCCCCGCCAGAAACGCCTCGGGGTAGTCTTCGTGGTTGCCGCGCAAGAACACCGTGCGGTGGGGCCGCGGCTGGCAAAGATGCTCAATGACTCCAGCAGATTGCGGCCCGCGGTCAATGTAGTCCCCAAGGTAAATCTCCACGACCTTTGCTGGGGTTTGGGCTGCACTGTCGCGGTCGATAAGCGCTTGGATCTCAAGCAAAAAATCAAGATGCCCGTGGATGTCTCCGACGGCATAGGCCCGCACGCCGTCAGGGATCGAAAAGGTGGGCGCGTCAACACCTGCCACCTGTTGAAGCCGCTTCGCCCACCGGCTCAACATGGCGTTAGCGGACCGGCCAGGAATGCGTGAGGCAAGAACCGTTCAGCGTGGTAGCTCCACGGGGTAGTCGGGCCCCTCGCCATGAACATTGTCGGCAGCCCGCACCACAACCCGCGTGGTGCCAGGCGGTATGGCAACCCCTGTCAAACTTCTGGTGAAGGGCTGCTCGTTCACATGGGGGTGGTGGAGAACGCGGGTGCCCAGCAGCGTTCCATCCTCAGCAGAGACAGTAAAGGCATTGGCATAATGGTCCCACCCGGTGTCTTCGTGACGCACGGTGACGTCAAATCGGTAGACGCCGTCACCCGTTTCGACCACCTGCACCGCCTCAACGGTCGCCTCACCCGCACGCACGCCAACGGTCCCCAGCACCACAAGCCCGATGGCCAGAAGAAAACTCATCACACTCATGCATCACCTTCTCATCATGTCATCAGCGCCCGCGTTATGGGTCTCTGACAAGGGTTCAATGGCATTCACCCGGCGCAGCGTCATGTTGATCCGCCCGCCGTCCTCAACGAGTTGGGAAGATCCCGGCAAGATCCGGTCTACCCCGTGATAGATGAGCCGCGCCGGACCGCCAAACACAACAACGTCACCAGAGTGCAGCTTGAAAGAGCGCGTGGGGGCCCGCCTTTCAGTTCCGCCCACCCGAAACACCGCACTCGCCCCCAATGAAACCGAGACCACAGGGGCGGTACGGTCAATCTCATCGCTGTCCTGATGAAGGCCCATTTTAGCGCCCGGCCCGTAAAAATTGATCAGGCAGGCCTCCGGTGACGCGGGCGCGCCCACCGCCTGCCAGAGTTCAAGGAGCACGGGCGGGATTGCGGGCCATGCCTGCGCGGTATCAGGGTGGTGGGGTTGGTAGCGATAGCCGCTGCGGTCCGACACCCAACCCAGCACCCCGCAATTGGTCATCCGCACCGAAAATGGCCGGCCCGTCCGCGGCATCACAGGCACAAAGAGCGGTGCCTGGGCCACAACAGTTTCAATGGCGCGCATGAGCTCCCGTTGCGCAATTTCATCGAAGTAGCCGGGCCACAGGCTCACGCCCTCAATGCCAGTTTTCACCTCCATAGGCGCGCCGCTTTCTTGAAAAAATGGAGGCTTATCATCGAATGGTCAGGCGTTCATGCTGCGCGGGACTCTGGAAGTTCGTGCCATAGCACTATATTCGGCGTCGATAGCGGTCCTCCAGCCGGGCCGCGCCATCCATGGAGAGTTCCAATGCGTCTCGTTTTGGCCGCCGCCACCGCCGCCTCCGTTGCCGTCATGGCCCTGCCGGCCCATGCAGCATCCCTTGACGTGCCCTCCGGCACCTACGTGAGTGATCCGACCCACACCTCGGTGACCTGGAAGGTGAGCCACCTTGGCCTGTCTTTCTACACCGGCTCATTCGACCGTGGCGGCATTAAGGCAACCGTCGAGCTCGACGCGGACGATGTCGCCAAATCGACCCTCTCCGCCACCATTTCAGGGACCGAGGTGGTGACACTCCACCCCGTGGCGCTCGATCCGCGCAACGTCGACTTTGACAGCAAAGTCGCCTCTGACGAGTTCCTCAACGCTGGAACCTTCCCCGAAATCACCTTCACCAGCACAGGCATTGAGGTGACGGGCGATAACACCGCCAACATCACCGGCGAACTCACCCTCAACGATCAAACCCACCCCGTCGTCCTGGACGCGACGCTCAATGCCGCCGTCGAGCACCCCATGTCCGGCACGCCAGTGCTGGGCGTCAGCGCAGTCGGGACCATCGACCGCACGCTCTTTGGGGTGAACGCCCTCGCAGGACCGATCGGAACAATGGTATCGGTTGAGATCGAAGCTGAGTTTTTAGCGCAGCAATAGCGGCTCTGGCCGCCTGAGGGGCGCACTATGGCGACCATGTCATCATCTGCGCCCCATGCGGGGGCTTTACGCTACACCACCGGCGCGATCATCCTCCATTGGGCCATCGCGCTTCTCATTGTCCTACAGCTGATCAGCGGCTACGCGATGGCCGAGGTGCTGAGGACGGGGACGAAACTTCAGTACGACCTCTACCAGCTCCACAAGTCGTTCGGTGTGGTGGTGTTGATGCTGACCATCGCGCGGATCGTGTGGCGGCTCAATAACCCGCCACCACCAGAGCCAGCGTCTGTCAGCAAGCTTGAGGGGCTCGCCTCCCACGCCGTCCATATGGCCTTCTATGGTCTCTTACTGGCGGTGCCGCTTGCCGGCTGGGTGATGATCACCGTCTCCCCTATCCAGGTGGAGACGATCCTCTTCTTTGCCCCTTGGCTCCCCTGGCCGCACCTTCCTGGGCTCGAGCATCTGAGTGAACCTGTCCGCGCGTTTTTGAACGACGCCAGCCACGTCAGCCATAAATGGCTTGCCTATGCCATGGCAGGGCTCCTCGTGCTTCATGTGGCCGGGGCGGTGAAGCACCACCTTACCGATGGCGAATTCATTAACCGGATGAAGGTGACAGGTGGTGCCACTGTTGTGCGCCGCGCAGCCGGATACGCGCCAACAGTCCTCCTCACGGTGATGGTGTTTGGCGGTATCGTGGGCGCTGCGACCTATGCGCGCCAAATGGCTGCGCCCCCCACCGTCGCGTCAGCGCCCTCACCCAGCGCGCCATCCGCATCCGCATCCGCCCCCGCCGCATCCGCTACGCAGACTGCGCCCGCTGCCACAACGGCGGCTGACGCTGCGCCACCTGCCACACCAGCCGCTGAGACTGATACGGCGACCACCGCGTCACACGCCGCAGCGCCCCCCGTTGCGCCCAGCAACGCATCAGCCTCTGGTGGCGCGCCTGCCCAAAACGCATGGGTGGTTGATCCTGCCCAAAGCACGCTCAGCTACGCTGCAACCTATAGCGGGGCGACAGTGGTGGGCGGCTTCAACAGCTTCAACGCTGCCATCGTCTTTGACCCGGATGACCTCACTACCGCGTCCATCGATGTGACCATCGACACCACCTCCGCCTTTATCGACAGCAGCGAGATCTCCCGCGCGAACCTTGCCGGCAACGACGGGTTCGACAATGCCGACTACGGCACGGCCCGTTTCCAGTCCCAAAATGTCCGCGCTGAGGGTGATGGCTACGTGGCCGATGGTACCCTTGAGATTAGAGGTCAGTCCGTCCCCCAATCGCTCGCTTTTGACGTGACCATCAATGGTGACAGTGCCAACGCCCAAGGCACCCTCACCCTCGACCGGTTTGACTACGGCATCGGCGTCTCCAGCGACGGCAGCGGTGACTGGCTGGGACCTGATGTCACAGTGAATGTGGCGCTCACCGCCGCCCGCGGAGGAACCGCAGACACCGGGGAGGGTGCCTCCCAGGAACAGGCAGCCAGTGTTGGCGGGGACGCGCCGGTGTGGGACATCGTGGCGCCCGAAAGCACCCTCACCTACGCCTTCACCTATGAGGGCAACACCGTGGGCGGCTCACTCGACCGCTTCACCACCGATGTGCAGTTCGATCCCAACAACCTCGCCGGCTCATCCATCCGCGCCGTCATAGACACCACCAGTGTCACCTTTGATGGGAGGGGTCTGTCGCTGCGCGATGTGGCCGGGTCCGACGGTCTTAGCAACGCCAATTTTCCTGAGGCAGTGTTCCAGTCGACCAGCATTTCGGCAGATGGTGATGGTTTTGTTGCCGAGGGCACCATGAGCATCCGCGGAGTCAGCAAAGACATCAGGCTGCCCTTTACCCTCACCCCTGAGGAAGAGGGGCGCATCATCGCGGAAGGGACAGCTGAACTGTTACGCAGTGCATTTGGGTTTGCGGCCGAAGCCGGCCTTGACGATGACACCATGAGCCCGCGCGTCACCGTCACCATCAGGCTCATTGCGATCCCGCCGGAGGCGCTTGCAACCCAAAGATGAGCAGGAAAGACAGTTGAGTGGCGCGTGGGCGCCTTGTGTGCCCGTCAGCTGCACTTATATGTGGCGGTTGTACGGGGGCGGTCGTCCCCGCTTGATCCCAGCGAACCCGGGGACCGGTTTCGCACCATGGGGCGCCGCACCTGGGCCCCTCCGGTCCGCCTTAAAGGAGAATTCATGAGCAAGGTCATCGGCATTGACTTAGGCACCACCAACTCGTGCGTGGCGGTGATGGATGGCAAGAGTGCCAAAGTCATTGAAAATGCTGAAGGGATGCGCACCACCCCGTCGATGGTCGCCTTCAGCGAAGACAACGAGCGGCTAGTGGGCCAGCCGGCCAAGCGCCAGGCGGTCACAAACCCTGAAAACACCCTCTTCGCGGTCAAACGCCTCATCGGCCGCCGGTTTGACGATCCCACCGTCGACAAGGACAAAAACCTCGTCCCGTATAATATTGCCAAAGCCGACAATGGTGATGCGTGGGTGGAAGCCCGCGGGAAGGATTATAGCCCCTCGCAAATCTCTGCCTTCATCCTGCAAAAAATGAAGGAGACTGCTGAGAGCTATTTGGGCGAAACGGTCACCCAGGCGGTGATCACGGTTCCGGCCTACTTCAACGATTCCCAGCGCCAAGCCACCAAAGATGCCGGCAAGATCGCCGGGCTTGAGGTTTTGCGCATCATCAACGAGCCCACCGCCGCGGCGCTCGCCTACGGGCTTGATCGCAACGAGGGCAAAACCATTGCGGTTTATGACCTTGGCGGCGGCACGTTCGACGTGTCGGTCCTCGAAATCGGCGACGGTGTGTTTGAAGTGAAGTCCACCAACGGGGACACCTTCCTCGGCGGTGAGGACTTTGACATTCGCGTGCTCGACTATCTGGCTGACGAGTTCAAGAAAGAGCAAGGGATTGACCTTCGCCAAGACAAGCTCGCCCTCCAGCGCCTGAAAGAGGCTGCGGAAAAGGCCAAAATCGAGCTGTCGTCGGCAACCCAAACCGAGGTGAACCTTCCGTTCATTACCGCCGATGCGTCGGGCCCCAAGCACCTCACGATGAAGCTGTCGCGCGCCAAGCTCGAGCAGCTTGTGGCCGACCTTGTGGAGCGGACCATGGGCCCCTGCCGCGCGGCGTTGAAAGACGCTGAGCTGTCACCGGGCCAAATCGACGAAGTTGTCCTGGTGGGCGGCATGACGCGCATGCCCAAGATCCAAGAGACGGTCAAAACCTTCTTCGGCAAAGAGCCCCACAAGGGGGTGAACCCCGACGAAGTGGTGGCCATCGGTGCCGCCATCCAAGGCGGCGTCCTCCAAGGTGACGTGAAGGACGTGCTCCTTCTTGACGTGACGCCCCTCTCCCTCGGCATTGAGACCCAGGGCGGCATCTTCACCCGCCTGATCGACCGCAACACCACCATCCCGACCAAGAAAAGCCAGGTCTTTTCAACGGCTGAAGATGGTCAAAGCGCAGTCACCATCCGTGTTGCGCAGGGCGAGCGGGAGATGACCGCCGACAACAAGATCCTCGGCCAGTTCGACCTTGTGGGCATTCCGCCAGCACCGCGCGGCGTGCCGCAAATTGAGGTGACGTTCGACATTGATGCCAACGGCATCGTCAACGTTTCGGCGAAAGACAAAGGGACCGGCAAAGAGCAGCAAATCCGCATCCAAGCCTCCGGCGGTCTTTCCGACGCTGACATCGATCAGATGGTGAAAGACGCTGAAACCCACGCCGAGGCGGACAAAACCCGCCGCGCGCTGGTGGAGGCGAAGAACCAGGGTGAAGCGCTCATCCACTCCACCGAAAAGATGATTTCTGAAAACGGCGACAAGATTGCCGACAGCGACAAAGCCACGGTGGAAGCAGCGGTTGCCGAGCTCAAGACCACCCTTGAGACCGACAATGTGGCCGAGATCGAAGCCAAAACCCAGGCCCTTGCGCAAGCCTCCATGAAGCTCGGCGAAGCCATGTACGCCTCACAAGCTGATGCTGGCGATGGCGGCGACGATGACGGGCAAGGCACCGGCGGCCCCGGCCCGCAGGACGATGTGGTCGACGCGGACTTTGAAGAAGTGCGCGACGACGAGCAAAAGCGATCGGCCTAACCACGCCCAGTCTTGATGGCGTATCAGGTTCCAGCCCCCAACGATCGCCGCCCCCTAAAAAAGGGCGGCGATCGATATTTGTGCGTTGTGGATGTTGCGTGTGAGACCGTCGCTGGTGTCAACGCGCCGATAGGCATCCCGGCGGCGGTAAAGGCCGTCCACGACCCGTCCCAGCAGACCACCAGCCGGCTCAAGGGACCCAATAAATTGCGCAGCCTCAGCATCTTGGATGCGGCCGCCCAGCAGGTCCGTCGCGGCGTCCTTATACGCAGCCAAAACGCGCGCGTTGATCTGCGGGTGACCCAGGATCGCACAAAACATCGGGTCCTGCCGGTATTGATGCCAGCGTGTGAGCCGCGCCAAACGCCCGGCAGCATCAACAGCGTTGGCGGCATCAAACGAACTTCCCCCGCCCTGGGGCGTCACCGTTTCAGGAAGCGGCGCGGCGGTGAAACCAAGCGCGCCCGCCACCTTTTCGCGGTAGGCGCCATCGGTCAGCCAAGGGCCATAAAGCACCCGCAACGATCCCTCGCGCGGGGCAGCCTCAGTCCAATCGAGCCCAGCAAACACTTGGCGGCAGATAGCGCTCAGATGCACCATCGGTTGCGCACGCCGGTTCATCAGCGAGGCCAACATGTTGAGAGGGTCGCGCAGGAACACAATGGTGGCTGCGCTCTGCCCGGTGTCCCGTTGCGCTGCCTCGAGCTGAAGCACTGTGGGCAAAAGCCACCCTTCGATGTTGATGATGGCAGTGCCTGTCTGAGTGCGCTTGGCCCGGACCATCGAGGCGCTGAAGCTCTCACTAAAAAAGGTGGTTGTGGCGGGCAAAGACGCCATCACCCAATCCACAAAAGCGTGGTGGCCGGACCGCTTGGTGGCCACAACGTTCAAAAAATGGGTGTGTTGGATTGCAATCATCGCCCTTTGCCAGCGCGCATCGGCGTTTCGCACCGGCTCCTCAAAACACCGCTCCCACGGCCCATTCAATGGTTCAGTCGCCCCGTGCGCCGCCTGGCACCGCACTGAGCATTCAGACACCATGCGCATTGCATTTCATGGCCTGCTCGCGATAGAGCCGCCTTCTCCTTACACACACACCAATGCAAGCACCCTCGCCGCCCTGAACGGGTTGGACGGCAACGATCTTGCACTGTATCACCCCAGCACAGTCTCAAGCACCAGCCGCGCGGATGGGGCCCCTGCCCCTTCAACGGCAGCCCGATGCATGGACCGGACGGAATAGTCATGGCGACAGCACAAAAGCCCGATTACTACGATGTTCTAGGGGTTGCGCGAAACGCCGACGACAAAACCCTCAAGTCGGCCTATCGCAAGCTCGCCATGAAGTACCACCCCGACCGCAACCATGGCGATGCAGCGGCGGAGCAAAAATTCAAAGAGGTGAGCGAGGCGTACGAGGTTCTGCGCGAGCCGCAAAAGCGCGCCGCCTATGATCGGTTCGGACACGCTGCGTTCGAAGGCGGCCGCGGCGGTCCTGGAGGGGCTGGGCCAGGGTTCGGCAACGATTTTGCGTCGGCCATGTCCGACATTTTCGAAGAGGTGTTTGGCGGACGGGGCGGCGCGCGCACAGGCGGCGGCGGCCGCGCGCGAGGATCTGACCTTCGCTATAATCTTGAGATCTCGCTGGAGGACTCGTTCGCGGGTAAGACGGTGGACATCACTGTCCCATCCTCGTCCACCTGCTCCGTGTGTGACGGTTCGGGCGCCAAACCCGGGACCAAGCCCACCACCTGCCCCACGTGTAACGGCACGGGCCGCATTCGTGTGGCACAGGGCTTTTTTACCTTGGAGCGCACCTGCGTCACCTGTCAGGGACGGGGCACGGTGGTCCGCGAAGAGTGCGAAAACTGCAACGGCACCGGGCGGGTTTCAGAGGAGCGGAACCTTTCGGTTAACATTCCTGCAGGCATTGAAGACGGCACCCGCATCCGCCTTGCCGGCGAAGGGGAAGCTGGCGTCATGGGCGGGCCCGCCGGGGACCTTTACATCTTCTTGTCCATCCGCGCGCACGACTTTTTCCAGCGCGAAGGGGCGGACCTATACTGCCGTGTCCCCATTTCGATGGTCCGGGCAGCCCTTGGGGGTGCCGTTGAAATCCCCTCCATCGACGGGGAAAAGGCCCGGGTTAAAATCCCAGAGGCGACACAGACCGGGCGCCAGTTCCGTTTGCGCGGCAAAGGAATGCCTGTGATGCGCTCTTCACAGATGGGTGACATGTACGTTCAGGTGGTGGTGGAAACCCCGCAAAACCTGACCCGACGCCAGCGCGAACTCCTTGCAGAATTTGATTCGGTTTCTTCGACAGAAAATCACCCAGAAAGTCATGGCTTTTTCTCCCGCGCTAAGGAATTTTTCGATAATCTCAGCCAATAGCCGTCATTGAGAGACGGTGCGCCGGAGTTGTTCATGATCAACCATGCCCGCCAACGCGTCCGGGAGCTTCAAGACAAGCTTTCGGCAGAAATTAACGCGAAGCGCAATCAACTCGCAAACGGTGCGAGATCAGATAAGCAAGCCAAAGACTTGCGGCTGCTGGAAGAGCTGCGCCAGCGGCTGCGCCGGACTGAGGCCGATCTTGACCGTTCTGGCCCCACGGGCGGGAGGCTCCGCCGCCTCCAGGGCCGCATCGGCGATGAGTTCCGGTTTTTGCGCAACTGGGCAGGCAACCCTTTAAGGGTCGGTGCGGTGGCGCCCTCCAGCCAAGAGCTGTGCCGGCTGATGGCGCAGTACGTTGAGGTGGACCGGCCCGGCGTCATTGTGGAGCTTGGGCCAGGCACAGGCGCGGTCACGCAAGCGATGCTCGATCGCGGTGTGGACCCCGACAGGCTGGTGCTCATTGAGTACTCGCCCGATTTTTGCGCCCTCCTGCGCGAGCGCTTTCCGGGCGTCAATGTGGTGAACGGCAACGCCTACGCCATGGCGGCCGTCATGGAAGAGCTCGGCAATCCGCCCATCGCGTCGGTGATTTCAGGGTTACCGCTGGTGGTGAAGCCGCTGCCGGAGCGGCAGGCGCTGCTGCTTGATGCCTTTGCGAGGATGGCCCCTGGTGCCCCCTTCATCCAGTTCAGCTATATGCTCATGCCCCCTGTCAAAGGGCTGATGGGGATCACCATCTCATCAACCAGGTGGGTGCTCGCCAACCTCCCGCCGGCGCGAGTGTGGCTCTACCGCTCACCGCCTGCAGCCTCGACCCTTGCCGCCTAGATGTCGTTTCCATCACCGTTGTTCATGGCGGAACCGTCGTAGGGGGCCGTGCCTCACTGCTCCCGCCTAGGGTTAATTGTCCCGCGGTGGGCCTGATGCATCAACCCACGGCTTCGCCTCAGCCGGCACAGTTGCCGGCCTCAGACGTTGCCCAAACGCGCACGCGCGTTTCGGTGGGGTTGACCCATCAGATCCACCGCGGGGTTCTGACGGTGTCGGCTCCGGAGGAACGTCGCTGTTTGGTGTCCCACCAAAGGAACATGTGAAGGGCTCTTTGGCGGCGCTTAGAGTGAACAACCTTCAAGGCTTCTACACGTACAGCCGGTCACAGCCGGATGGAATTACCGGCGTCCAGTGCACCTGCGACCGACGAGTGAAGCCTGAGCTCGGCCCGCTTCCATCGGGGCGAGACGCGCTCACCCCCTAAGCCGGCAGCCAAGATACCCGCCCAAGGCCGTTCATCCACGCACATCGTCGCGCCATAACCTAGCGCATGCTTTTCATCCGCTCAGATTCATCCAAAGTGAGCGGATATTGCTCTAAGTGACTGCCGCGCGCTTGTGGAACTCAGGCCGATCGTAGCCCTTGTCTTCCAAAAGGTCAGACATGACCTCCACGGCATCGAAGACGTCCACATAGCGCGTATAGAGCGGCGTCATCCCAAAGCGTAATATGTTGGGAGCCCTAAAGTCGCCGATCACGCCGCGGGCAATGAGAGCCTGCATCATCGCGTATCCAGCCTCAAAGCTGAATGAGACCTGGCTGCCGCGCTGGGCGCCATCGCGGGTGGTTTCAAGCTGAAGCCTTCCCCCAAAACGCGCGTCCGCGCGCGCAATCATCAGATCGCACAGCGCCACGGACTTTTGGCGCACAGCCTCAAGGTCAACGCCGTCAAACACGTCAAGCGCAGCATCAAGCGCGCTCAGAGACAAGATCGGCGCCGTCCCCGTTACAAACCGCGTGATCCCTTGTGCGGGCTCATAGCCTGTCTGAAACGAAAACGGCGCGGCGTGGCCGAACCAGCCGCGAATGGCCGGCATCACATCCTGATGCCGGGGCGCCACCCATAAAAAGGCCGGCGCACCAGGGCCGCCATTTAAGTATTTGTAGCCGCAGCCAATGGCAAAATCGGCATCTGCCCCAACAAGATCGACGGGGAATGCCCCTGTTGAGTGGGCAAGGTCCCACACGACAAGGGCGCCTTTATCGTGGATCAGGCGCGTTGTGGCCGCCATGTCGTGCTTGGCGCCGGTCCGATAGTCCACCTCAG
>JBCDLN010000117.1:0-11043 GCA_038745295.1 Pseudomonadota bacterium
CATCGATGGCACGCGCGGGTTCATGTCGGGGTTGCCCACTTGGGGGGTGCTGATCGCCCTGGCGGATGGGGATGGGCCATTCATGGGCATGATGGCCCAGCCTTTTGTGGGTGAGCGGTTCTATGCCTCGCCAGACGGGGTATTCCATAGTTGGTCACGCGGCACCGCGCCCATGCGCACCCGGCCCTGCAAACGCCTGGAAGACGCTGTGATTGCGTGCACGGCCATGGAGCACTTTGACGATCGGATGCGCCAGTCGGTGATCGAGCTGTCAAAAATCGTCCGTCTGGTGCGCTATGGGACCGACTGTTACGGCTATGCAATGCTCGCAGCGGGCCACGTGGACATCGTGCTGGAAACCGGGCTGAAACCTTATGACATTGCCCCCTTCGCGCCCATTATTGCCCACGCTGGCGGCGCCCTTGTGGATCGAAGCGGCGCGCCGGTTGGACCGCAAGTCCTCAACGACTACTCAGGAGACGGCGTTGCCGTGGGCGATCCCAGCCTGCTTGACGCGCTCTTAGCCCACCTGTGATGGCCGATGGGCCCACGCCTCCCGACAAGATCGCTGTGCCACCAGAGCCCGGTAAAGGGCAGCAAGGCCTCGCGCTCCTCTTTGGCCTCCTAGGCATGGTCGTATTTGCCGGAACGCTGCCTGCCCTTAGGTTAGCGCTTGAGGGGTTTGATCCGTTCTTCATCACCGCGGGGCGCGCCGTTCTTGCCGGTGTGATCGCGCTGGTGGTGGTCGCCGTGACCCGCGTCCCCCGCCCGCGCGGCAAGGATGCAGTGCGACTTGGGGTCTTGTCCCTCTTTTTGGTGCTGGGCTTCCCGCTCTTAACAGGAATTGCGCTGTTGACCGTGGGCGCGTCCCATGGCGGCATCGTTTTGGCCATCAACCCCATCGCCACGGCCATTGCCGCGACCATTGTGGGCCAAGAGCGACCAGGGCTGATGTTTTGGCTCTTTAGCGCGCTAGGAGCTGCGATCGTGGGCGGCTTCATGCTGTCCCAGGGTGGTGGGCGCTTTCAGCCGGGGGACCTAGTGCTGGTGGCCGCTGCCTTTGTGGCAGGATTTGGCTATGCCCTTTCAGGCCGCTTGTCACGCCGGATGCCGGGGTGGACGGTGATTGCGTGGGCCCTCATCATTTCATTGCCCGTCTCCACCTTGGGTGCCGTGATGTGGGCGCCAACCCATTGGCCGACAGCCCTGACGCCGTGGCTTGGCTTTGCCTACCTTGGCGCGTTCTCGATGTTTTTGGGATTTGTGTTCTGGAACCGCGCCATGGCCGTTGGCGGGATCGCAAGAATAGGCCAGCTCCAGCTTCTCCAGCCCTTCGTCACCACAGGGCTTGCCACCACGGTCGCAGGGGAAGCGTTCAATATCGAGCACCTGCCGTTCGCTGCGGCTGTGGTTTTGGTGGTGGCCGCCGCACTGCGAGCGCGCGTTCGCCCCGCAACCTCACATCAGGCCAACGGCTAGGCCGGGTCACAGCGAGATGCAATCATCCGGCGTCCCGTGACCCGCGACCGATAAGTGCAGCCTGAGCGCTGCGCGCTTCCATGGGGGTGTGAAGCGCTCTAGGCCAGCCAATCAGCTCACGTAGCCGTGGCGCTCCATATAGGGGCGAAACCGGTCCACCACACTCGCCTGATCGTCTGGCGACATATCCTCAAGGTAGCGGTGGAGCTTGGCTTTGTTCTTTTGCGTAAACGCTTTGTTGAAGGCGTGGTTGTGCGCAAAGGCGGGGTCGGGGGTGATCCCCAACGCCGTACCAATCTTACCGATCACACCAAACGGGTTGTCCACCAACTCGTCGTATTGCAGCTCCAAAACGTTGGGCATCTGGAGCCAAATATCGAGGTTCCTCAGCTGCCGTTCGATGGCGTCCTTGGTATCTTCGATGGTCAAAAATTCTGAAAAGGCTTGGCGGCCATTTTTGCGCGCTTCAGTGCCTGCATCGAGCATCGACAAGCACGTATCGCGCGGGTCCCTGTGCACCACCTGCGGCACAATCAGGCCGTCCCGGCAGCCCCTTTCAATGACGTCGCGGTGGGGCGGTGCAAACGAATCATGGGTCTTGACCGCAATGATTTCGTCGGCCGGCACGGCATCCACCAGCGCTTGCAACTCTTCAGGTGTGTGCCGACGGATCGCCAAGAAGTTGATAGGGTGGCCTGGTTCAACCAGCCCATCATCAAGCCGGCGCTGCGGCTGCCCGACACTTTCCAAACAACCCTTGATCAACTCGAACGCCAGGGTGCTTCCTGTCTTCGTAATACCGTAAGAAAAAACGATCACGACCGCCCCACCACAACTCTTGTGCGAAGTAATTTGCAATTCGCAACATAAAGTGAAAGTTGTCGATGAAATAATGGGGCAATCGTCATGGGCGTGTCGTCTTTCTTTGTCCCAAAGGTGTCCACGGTTGCCGTGAGAGATCCTACGCGGATCGCCCCATTTGTCCGTAAAGCCCTTCATCGTTGGCCGCCGAACGCGCCTTCCCGCGGCAGCGCCGTATAGCAAAACCTTGTCCCAAAACACAACGCGGCACGGTCACAAACGCAGCCTAAGTCGCAAGAATACTGCTTCACATGGCCTGCGCTCCGGCTGTTTGGCGGGGACGGCGGCCTGATTATCAACCGTTTTGCCTACCGAAACGTTGCCCGCCCAATACCGCCGCGTCTTTCAGTGGACGAGAGTGGCCGGCCCGCACCGCCTGCTCAAAGCCTATTGGATTCAGCGCATTAGTGCGCTTGCGCCCAGCTGCCTCCAGCGCGCGCATCCACCTCGAGCGGAACCGCAAGCTTCACCGCAGGCTCTGCCGCGCCCTCCATCACGCTTTTGATGATCCCGATGGCCTTTTCAGCCTCCTCTTGGGGCGCCTCAAACAAAAGTTCGTCATGAACTTGGAGCAGCATTTTGGCTGTGAGGCGCGCTTCCATGAGTGCGGGCTCAACCCGGACCATGGCCCTGCGAATGATGTCGGCCGCTGATCCTTGGATGGGCGCGTTGATGGCCGCGCGCTCATAAAATGCTCTGAGAGAGGGATTTTTCGTATCGATTTCAGGATAATGCGCCTTGCGGCCGAACAGCGTGGTCACATAACCGTCGGCGTGAACGGCCTTTTTCATCGCATCCATGTATTCACGAATGCCGGGAAACCGCTCAAAGTAGCGCTTGATATAAGCTGACGCCTCTTCGCGGGGGATGGAAAGCTGATTGGCGAGGCCAAACGCGGAAATTCCGTAAATGATGCCGAAGTTGATGGCTTTTGCCCGGCGGCGCACTGAAGGGTCCATCCCCTCGACAGGCACCGAAAACATCTCCGACGCTGTCATGGCGTGAATGTCGAGCCCTTGGGCAAACGCCTCGCGCAGCTGGGGGATGTTGGCAATATGCGCTAAAACACGCAGCTCGATTTGCCCATAGTCCGCCGCGATCAGCACGTGGCCCTTTGAGGCGACAAAGGCGGTGCGGATTTTGCGCCCCTCTTCGGTGCGGATCGGAATGTTTTGAAGATTGGGCTCCGTGGACGACAGACGGCCGGTCGTGGTGGAGGCCATGGCAAAGGTGGTGTGCACCCGGCCTGTGTGAGGGTTAATCTCCTGGGGTAACGCGTCCGTGTAGGTGTTTTTGAGCTTGGTGAGCTGGCGCCACTCCAACAGCTTTACCGGCAGCGGAAAGCCCTCTGCAGCCAAATCATCGAGCACTTGCGCGCCCGTGGACCAGGCGCCCGTCTTGGTCTTTTTCCCGCCAGGATAGCCAAGCTTTTCAAAAAGAATCTCAGCGAGTTGTTTGGTGGAGCCAATGTTGAAGGTTTCGCCCGCCAGCTCGTAAATCTCGGTTTCGATCCGAGCAAGGGTCTGCGAGAAATCGCCGGACATGCGCGAAAGGACGTTGCGGTCCACCAAGATCCCAGCGCACTCCATCCGCGCCAAAACCGGAAGCAAGGGCCGCTCCAGCGTTTCATAGACCCGCATCACCTTCTTGGCGATGAGGCGCTGGCGAAGGAGCGGTGCAAGGCGGAAGGCAATATCAGCCTCCTCACACGCATGGCGGGTGGCAGAATCCACAGGCACTTCGCCAAACGGGACTTTAGAGCGCCCCGTTCCCATCACATCGCGATCATCAAGGGGGGTGTGGCCGAAGTAGCGCTTGGCAAGCGTTGCGGCATCATGGACGCCCGCCCCGGCATCAGCTGCGTAGGACAGGAGGCCCGTGTCATCGATGGGCGTCACCTCAACGCCAAGCTGATGGAGCGCCAACACATCGCGCTTCATCGCCGCTGACACTTTGGCAACTGACCGATCCTTCAAAAGCGCGGAGAGCTGCGGCGCCACATCGCCAAACGCCAGGCCAGCGTTGCCGGCCACCAAATCACCCGCACTGTGCGCAAGGGGAAGATACGCGGCACGGTTGGGCGCTACGGCAAGCGCGATCCCTGCAATGTCGGAGCGCATGGGGCTTCCATCCACAAGCCGCACCGCAAGGCCGAGCGTACCCGAACTGCGGGCCTCGTCCAAAAACGCGGTGACCTCGTCGGCGCTTTGGAGCGTCTGGTAGCGGTCAAGATCAAACGTTTGCGCCCGTGCAGCGGCCTCCATGGCATCAGCCAAGGTTTGCGGCGTCTTCGGGCCGCTCTCTTCGGTAGGCTCCACCGTCACAGGCTCTGAGGACCCAGAGAGGGGACCGCTATAGCGCGCATCAGCCTCGATCTTGGCGTGATCCACCCCAAAATCATCAGCAATCCTGCGGGTCAGGGTGCCAAAATCAAGCGCTTTAAAAAATGCAATGAGAGGGTCGGCATCCACCTCCTTCATCACAAGGTCTGAAAGGGGAGCGTCAAGCTCCACACGATCATCAAGGGTCACCAAGGTGCGCGATAGGCGGGCCTGATCGGCAAACTCTATGAGGTTTTCGCGCCGTTTTTGCTGTTTGATGTTGGGGGCTTCGGCAAGCAGCGTATCAAGGTCGCCATATTCGCCAATGAGCTGGGCGGCGGTCTTCTTGCCAATACCGGGGACGCCGGGGACATTGTCTGTGGCATCGCCGATGAGCGCTTGGACATCCACCACCTTGTCCGGGGTGACGCCAAAATACTCCACCACCTCGTCAACGCCGATGCGCCGTTCTGGCCGCACACCCATTTTGCCCGACCCGCTGCGGCGCCCTTCACCAGAAGCGGGGTCGTACATGACGATGCGCTCATCAACGAGCTGCATCAGATCCTTGTCCGCCGACACAATCACCACATCCGCCCCATCTTTGGCCGCCTGGCGGGCGTAGGTGGCGATGATGTCATCGGCCTCAAAACCGAGCTTTTCGATGGGCAGAAGGCCAAAAGCCTCCACCGCTGCGCGCATGAGCGGAAATTGGGGGATAAGATCGTCGGGTGGGTCCGAGCGGTTGGCCTTATAGTCGGCGTAAAGCTCGTTGCGAAACGACTGCTCAGACTTGTCGAAAATGATCGCCAGATGCGTCGGCCGCGTGTCTGCGGCGCCGTCTTTGATGAATTGATAAATTTTGTTGCAGAAAAGTCGTACCGCGCCTGTGGGAAGCCCGTCGGCCCGGTAGTTGTACTTCCGGTCCTGGTTCATGGACTGGAAAAACGCCCTGAAAACAAAGGATGAGCCATCCACCAAGAAAACCGTGTCGCCGGGGCCGGGCGTGGTGTTGGACATGATGAAGGTCTCCAATGAGTCAGCCCGCGGTGTGGGTGCAGCGCGGTGAGGCCGGAGGATGCTGATTGCGGCGGGTGCGATCAAGGTCCCGTTCATCCTCAGAAGGTGATATGGCCGAGATCCCTTATGAGGATCGCCGCAGGAGTAATGCGTTGGCGCCTTCAGATTCGGCCGGTGGCAGCCGGCGTCCACCCCACAGGGGCTCAAACGGACGGGACCCACGGCGGGCCGAGCCCAAGCCGGCTGCGTCAAAAAAATCAGGTTCGCCCAGGCAAGCGGCAAGCCCAGCAGCAAAGCCAAAGGCGCCACGGGCAAGCGCGCCAACCGGCAGCGTGAAGACGCCCCAAAAGCGCGCCGCGAGCGCGTCTCAACCCCCGCAAGAGCCGCGTCAGAGCCCGGCGAAAGCACCCGCCGCCGGACCGTCCAAGCCGAGGACAGCAACACCTGCCCCGCGGCCGGCAAAGAAGCCGCCACCGCCCCGCCAAACCAGCGCCCAGCGCAAGCCACCCCCACCGCGAAAGCCAACCTCATCGCGCAAGCCATCCCCACCGCGCGGGCAACGGCCGTCAAAAAGGGGCTTTCGGCCTCTCCGGTTCCTCCTGCGCGCCACGCTGACGATTGGCATACTGGGCGTCCTCGCCTTCGGGGCAATCATTGCCTACACCGCCGCCACCATGCCCCCCATTGCGGCCTGGGCGGTGCCTGAGCGCCCGCCCAACGTGGCAATTTTGTCGGACACAGGCGCGCTCATTGCCAACCGCGGTGAAACCGGGGGACGCGCCATCACCATTGATGCGCTGCCCGACTATGTGCCCCTTGCGGTGGTCGCCATTGAAGACAGGCGGTTCTACCGCCACTTCGGCATCGATCCGATGGGTCTTGCCCGGGCGGTGGTGGCCAACCTGCAAGCCGGCGGCCTGGTTCAGGGGGGGTCAACGCTCACCCAGCAGCTCGCAAAAAACCTCTTCCTTGACCCATCGCGGACCATCAAGCGCAAGCTTCAGGAGATGATCCTCGCCGTGTGGCTGGAGACCCGCTACACCAAGGATGAAATCCTGGAGATGTACCTCAACCGGGTCTACCTGGGCGCAGGAGCCTACGGGGTGGATGGCGCGGCCAGGCGCTATTTTGATAAGCCGGCCGAAGACCTCTCCATTGCAGAGGCTGCGCTTATCGCAGGGCTCCTGAAAGCACCGACCTACTACGCGCCCACTACCAACTTGCAGCGCTCCAATGATCGTGCAGCCACGGTGCTTGCTGCCATGGTCGACACAGGCTTCATCAACGAGATGGAAGGCCTCATCGCGCGGCAAAACCCGGCGACGCTTGCCAAGCCCAAGGTGGCGACGTCAGGCGGCTACGTCGCCGACTGGGTGGCGGACGTGCTCCCCGGTTTTGCAGGCTCTGTGGAAGAGGACGTGATTGTAGAGACCACCGTCAACCTCGAGCTTCAGGAGCTTGCGCAGGAGGCGCTGCAGTCGCTCTTGGAGACGGAGGGCGCTGAAAAGAACGTCACCCAGGGCGCGGTGGTGGTGCTGGATTCGGCCGGTGCCGTAAAAGCGCTCGTCGGGGGCAAACGCTACGATTCCAGTCAGTATAACCGCGCTGTCGATGCCGCAAGGCAGCCGGGCTCTGCCTTCAAGCCCTTCGTCTACCTTGCCGCGTTGGAAGACGGGCTGACGCCGCAGACCATGCGCCTTGATCAACCCACCACCATCGGCGATTGGACGCCGCAGAACTATACGCGCAAGTACTATGGGCCGGTGTCCCTCACCCGCGCGCTTGCCCATTCGCTCAACACCATCGCCGCCCAGCTCACCGCCGAAGTGGGACCTGAGGCGGTGGCAAACGTTGCCCGGCGGCTGGGGATACGCTCCGCCCTTGCACCCAACGCCTCCATTGGGCTTGGCACCAGCGAAGTCACACTCCTGGAGCTCACCACCGCCTATGTGCCATTTTCCAACGGTGGTGTTGGCGTTTACCCCCACGTGGTCCGACGCATCAAAACCGCAGACGGACGGCTCCTTTATGAGCGCCGCGGAGGCGGCCCCGGCAAGGTGGCCGAGCTTGAGGATGTGGGCGCCATGAATGCGATGCTCTCAGCCGCGCTCACATCCGGAACGGCGCAGCGCGCACAGCTGCCCGGCTGGCAGGCCGCCGGCAAGACGGGCACCAGCCAGAACTGGCGTGATGCCTGGTTTGTTGGGTACACGGCCTTCTTTACCGGCGGCGTGTGGCTCGGCAACGATGACAACAGCCCCACGGCCCGCGCCACAGGCGGCACGCTGCCCGCCAAACTCTGGCGAACGTTGATGGAAAATGTCCACAAGGGGATGGTGCCCTCGCCACTTCCAGGTGCCGATGCCTATGAGAGCACTGCGCTCGCCGCAGCTGGCAACATTCCCGCTGACACGCCCTGGAATGGTGAGCGGGGCGGCATCGTCCCACCCGATCCGGAGACAGGCATTGCCCGCGGCGCCCGCGGTTGGGCCAACCCACCGGGGTCAGGCTTTTTCCGCCGCCTCTTTGGCGGCTGAGCGGGAACAAGCGCCTCCCCGACGGGCAAGGCCTGCCGGACCCGCAGGCCATGCCAGCCTTCTGCAAGCCATGCCAGCTTCCTGCAGGCTCGGTTGGATACCGTATGAGCGGCTTCATGGAAGGATGCCGCTTTGGCGATGGAAAACACCACAACCGACAACAGCGCGGCGTCGCTCGTCCCGCTTCTACGCTATCTCAAGGCGGCCGCGCACGATGTGGGCTTTATGGATGTGGTGGACTGGGCCTGCTCCGAGCTGGACGGGTACCGAACCGAGCCTCCCCCCTACCGTCGCGTCATTGGCACGCCCTTTGGCTTTAACCCGCTCAACGGCTGGATCCCGGTGTTCATGGAAGACCGCATCAGGCTGCGGCAGTTTGGGGTCCACCATCTGCGCCAACCGATCAGCGCCATCGAAGCGGCGGTGTGCGCTGGCGAAAGCGGTAAAGCGCAAGTCCACTTTAGCGCCAACGATATTGAAGAGATCAATGCCGCGGCCGGCACCCACTACAGCCAAATTGCCACCACCATCGATTCCCGCGCGCTTAAATCCCTGTTGCGCAGCGTGGAGAGCCTCGCCCGTCGCTGGGAGCATCAAGCGGCGTCTCCTGTGGGACTTCCAAGGGGTGTCATCCCGTTTAAGGGCGAGCATCACAGCATCACGTATCGCCCCTCGCAGCACTGAAGTCTGCCACCTTACGACCCGCTTGGCACTGAGCTGCCGCGGCATGGTTGATTGCCTTGCCTTGAAGGTCGTTTCCTGACGCGCGGGCATGGCCAAGGACCGTTGTCAGCATGCGCCGATGGTTGGCGTGTGAACGTCAGGTCCGCGGTGCTGTGCATAAGCGGCGTGTCGCAGCGTTGCGTCTCAAGAGTTCGTTTCATAACGTGCCTTGCCCATGTGAGACGCAAGGAACGCCAACATTCTCAGCCGCTTCGCCATGACGGACACGCTTACCCTTGTGACCGGGGCAAGCCGAGGGATCGGCCAAGCCCTTGCCGTGGGCCTTGCTGAGGCCGGCGCCGATGTCGTGGTGACAGCCCGTACTCTTGAGGGCCTTGATGAAACGGCCGGGCGCATCAAGGTGTTGGGGCGCACCTGCCACGTGGTCGAAGCCGACCTCATTCAAAGCGGCGGGATCGCAAGCCTCTTCAGCGCCCTTTCTGAGCGCGGTCTCAAGCCCACAGTCCTCATCAACAACGCCGGCACCGAAGAGGTCGCCCCATCGCGCGACGTCACCGAGGACCAGTTCGACAAGATCGTGGGCACCAACTTGCGGGCCGCCTTCTTTGTGGCGCAGGCGTTTGCCCGGCAGACTGAGCGCGGCGCCATCATCAACCTCGGCTCGCTCGCCTCTGCCGTCGGCATCCCGACAGCGGTCCCCTACACCGCCTCAAAGTCCGGCATCTTGGGGATGACGCGGGCGCTCGCCGCCGAGTGGGCACCGCAGATCCGCGTCAACGCCATCGGCCCCGGCTACTTCCGCACCGCCATGACCGAAGCCTTCTATCAGGATGACGCATGGCAGGCGGCGATGGCAGCCAAAATCCCCATGGCCCGCTTCGGCCAGCTCGACGACCTTGTGGGCGCCGCCATTTTTCTCGCCAGCGACGCTTCGGCCTACATGACCGGCCAAATTGTCTATGTGGATGGCGGCATCCTTGCATCCCTTTGAGCGATGGACGCCCGCCTAGACACCTCCACCCAGGACGCCCCCACGATGGTTGAGATCGATGCCGTGTCAAAGCGGTTCGGCGGCCTTTACGCTGTGAGGGAGGCCTCGCTCACCCTCGCCCGTGGCGCGTTCTTGACCATCGTCGGCCCCTCAGGCTGCGGCAAGACCACCCTCCTCAGGATGATTGCAGGGTTTGAGACCCCATCGGAAGGCCGCATCGCCATCAACGGTGTCGACGTTGCGGCCCTTCCCGCCCACAAGCGCTCCATCGGCATGGTGTTTCAGCGCCTTGCCCTCTTCCCGCACATGACTGCGGCGGACAACATTGCCTATCCCCTGCGTCGGCGCGGCTATGAGAAGGACAAAATCGCTGGCCGGGTGGAGGAGATGCTTGCCCTGGTGCGGCTTGATGGCCTTGGCGCCCGCCGGCCCCATGAACTCTCGGGCGGTCAGCAGCAGCGCGTGGCCATTGCAAGGGCGCTCTCGTTCGGGCCGGACCTCCTCCTGCTCGACGAGCCCCTTTCAGCGCTCGACAAGAAGCTGCGCGAAGACATGCAGCTCGAGTTCCGGCGGATCCAGCAGGACCTGGGGGTCACCACCATCAACGTCACCCACGACCAGAGGGAGGCGCTTGTGATGTCGGACCAGATCATCGTCATGAACGATGGGCGGATCGAGCAGACCAACACCCCTCAAACCGTCTATGGGATGCCGCAGTCGCGCTTTGTGGCGAGCTTTTTGGGCGTCACCACCCTTTTTGGTGCCACGGTGATTTCCGCCGACGGGGAGCAACTCACGGTGGGCGCGGGCGGGGGCGATCTGACCTTGAGCGCCCGCGGCCATGCTGCGGCCGGGGCGGCTGTGGAGTGTGCCATCCGCGCTGAGCATGTGATGCTGTGTGCGCCAGATGCGGCCCTTGCCGGCAACGTGGTGTCCGGCACGCTCACTCAGGTGATTTTCGAAGGCGACCGGGTCGTCGCCCTCATCACAGTTCCCGCGCTCGGCGATGCCACGTTGAGCGCATTCCTCCCAGCCTCAGAGGCGGGACGGTCGGCTGGCGAGAGCGTCAGTGTGCGGCTCGACCCTGACCACCTCTTTGCGTTTCCAACCATAACACCATCGGAGCAGACGACATGACGACACTCACCCG
>JBCDLN010000118.1:0-10966 GCA_038745295.1 Pseudomonadota bacterium
CACCGCCACTTATGACGGTGAGGGGATGAACCCAAAACAGCTGGAAGAAAAACAGGCTGATCTGCAGCGCCAGCTGGAAGACAAAGCCAAAGAGGCCCGGGATCGCTTGGTGGCTGAGCAGCGGAAAGCTTTGGAAGAAGCCAGCCAGTAGCGACACAATCTCACGACAAAGCCTCTCGCCCATGGGGGCGGGAGGCTTTTTTTTAAGCGCCGCGCTCTTTGCGAGAAGCAACGCCGCCAATCATGGCTGGCGCGCATATGGCGCCGCGCGTGCCCGGTGAAGCGAGCCTTGTTTCCGAGATAAAGAGCGAGCGGCGCGTGAGCTAGCAACGCATTGAGCTGGGCAGCAATAAATGGGGAGCGCAACAAAGGACGTGCGCTCGATAAAACCTATCATTGTCGACCCCGACGCGAACGCCCTTGCATTTCACACTTAACTGCTAGACGCCGTCCGTGTGTGAATTGCATAAATCAAACGTTCGCATCGGTGTGACTGTGATTTCACGAGTTACTAACGTCAGGTTCGGCAGCGGTTAGTGAAAGTTTTCGGTTCGGGGGGCGTAGGAGCCGTCCCGACGGTCAAACATGTCGTTCACCTGCGGATGGCGCACGGGCTCACCGGTATCGTCAGGCAGCAGATTCTGTTCGGAGACGTACGCAATATACTCAGTCTCCTCGTTTTCAGCGAGCAGATGATAAAACGGTTGGTCCCGTTTGGGCCGAATGTCTTCTGGAATCGCCTCCCACCATTCTTCGGTATTCGAAAACGTTGGGTCGACATCAAATATAACGCCGCGAAAGCTAAACACGCGGTGCCGGACGACCTGCCCCAATTGAAACTTTGCAGTTTTCACGTTCGGCATCTTCTCGCCTAAATCATGATCGCTAGGCGATCTGCACCCTTCGGGCGAGGCGCTGACATGATATCCCACTTGCGCATACTCACTGTGTTCGTGTCACATAGCTTCGCGTTCCATGTGCGAAGCCTTCGACAACCGGTCCTGACATAAAAACGACTTGCGCGCACAATCGCTCCCTCCCGCGGGCAAGCCTCAGCCCAGATTGGTCAATCACCGTTCTCATGAGCCGGCTTTTCCCGGCTTTGGGGTCCGCTGAGAGCCGTTATGCCGTTTGGGCATCGCAGCCATGCACCGTCTCCCGAGGTCCGACTTTTGACCGTGGGCACCCTACTGCCTCGCGGTGGACATTAAAAAGCCCACCTCCAATTGCCTAAAAATGCTTTTTGACGATTCACGCTTAGCGCGAAGTTTAACGGATCACGTGCGCGTGATCTTTCCTATCATCTGGCATGGGACTGCGCCGAGGCTTGGGCGAAGACCCGTCTGGACCGCGTGCCCATTTGCGATGGGTCCAAATCCATTGGTCGGGCGCCAGCCGAATCCACCGCTCATAAGCATCGTGCAAAGCCTGTGTAGCGTCTAAAATATCAGCATCGCGGTCGTCGGTGATCGGGACGTTAATTTCCTCCATCATCACATTAAAACGCACACCTTGCGTTCGGATAATGGCGCCTGCAATCAATGGTTTCCCGGTCAAGCGGGCCAGCATGGCAGGAAGCGGTGTCGCCGTTGCCTCGCGCCCGAAAAAGCGCACCGAAACGCCGCGCAGTTCACGAAAATCAGCAACCAGCCCAATACCTGCGCCAGAGCGCGCCAAGCGGACCAGCTCGTGCCCCACCTTCGGGCCTTTGGAGAACAACCCGCCAGGGTAGGCCGGCTCACGCATCGCGCGCAGGTAATTTTCCACGTACGGGTTATGCAACGCCTGGTAAACACCGACGAAGGGGATACCCGCTTGCCGAGGCAATACGCCGGCAATTTCCCAATTGCCTAAATGTGCTGTTGCAGCAATCAAGCCATCCTGGGCGCGGGCCCTCTGCGCGTCAAAATCGGCAGGGAGCCTGACCCTTTCGGTGTGTGCGATCAACTTGTCGATCTGAAACGCTTCTGCCATCACGCGGCCAAGATTATGCCACATATTTCGCGCAATTTTGCCACGCTCCTGCACGCTGAGCTCTGGCATTGCGTAGGCCAAGTGGTCCAACGCACGGCGATGGCGCGACGTAAGCGGCATCATCGCGCCCATCAGGGCACCCATGGCCCAGGAGGTGATATCGATGGGCGCGTGCCGCAAAATCAGCCCAAGGGCGCGCACCGCCACATACTCGGCGATGTTCTGGACGCGGCTCCGGCGGGTGCGGCCGCCCTTGCGCCGGCGTTGACGAGGGGCGGTGACGCGGTCTTCAACGTCTAAGTTTTGATCCACCTCACCCCAGCACCTTCTGCCCCGTTCTCAAGCGTCGTGATAGCGAGGGCGCGGGCAGAACGCTACAGCACCCATGGGTCCCCGTGCAGCGCTGTGCCCATTGTTCGGCGCTGTAACGCCCACGTCCTGATTATCGCCGTCAGGGTTCGACAAAGGATTTAGCCGCCATGGGCGACGTTCTCTCCCTCACCGCACCGTTCTTTGGCCTTATCTTCCTTGGTTTCGTGTGCGGTAAGGTTCTGAAAATCCCAGCCTCTGGCCTCGAATGGCTCAATATTTTTATTCTTTATCTCGCGCTTCCAGCACTCTTCTTTCAACTGATTGCGCAAACACCGTTCGAAGAGCTTTCAAATCTGAGCTATATCGGCGCGGTTGTCGCTTCGACCTACACAGTCTTTGCTGTGGGCTTTGTGATTGCGCTGGGCCTCAGTCGGTTCAATGTGCAGCGCTCATCCATACAGGCCCTTGTGGGCGCCTACTCCAACAATGGCTATTTGGGCCCCGTCCTTGCGATCACCGCGCTGGGGGTGCCTGCGGCAGTGCCCGTGGCGCTCATTTTCGCGTTCGAAAACACGATGTTTTTCATCCTTACCCCCATTTTGATGGCGATCGGCGGGAAGCGAGAAGGCAACACGGCACGGATTGTGGGAAAAATTGCCGTGAAGATTTTCACACACCCCTTCATCCTCGCCGTGATGGCGGGGGCATTGGCGGCCGCCACGCAGTGGGAGCCGCCCTCTGCGGTGGACCGGATCCTGACGATGCTCACCGCGGCGGCTGCCCCCTGCGCGCTCTTTGCCATGGGGGTCACCGTCGCGCTTCAGCCGCCGCCGAACAAATCGGCCATCGGTGATCTATCCATCTTCTTATCGCTCAAGCTCATCCTTCACCCCATCATGGCGTTCTTGATTGTGGGGTTGGTGGATGCGGACCCGCTCTGGCTCACCACAGCGGTGCTGATGGCAGCCCTTCCGCCGGCCACCAACGTCTTTGTGCTCGCCACCCAATACCGAACCTACCGGGAGGGGGCGTCCAACGCCGTGTTGGTGGGGACGGCGGCCTCAGCCATCACGGTGACGGCGATCCTTTACGCCATCTCCATCGGCGTGCTGTGAGGCGTTAGCGCCCCAGTCTGCGTGAGCGCCCCAGTCCGAGCTAGCGCCCCAGTCCGAACTGCATCATCGCCCGGCGGACGGTCGGAATATTGCGGGCAGCGGCGACCCCCAAAACCCTGAGTGCCGACACCGGCATCGCCGCACTCAACAAAGACCGGTTGAGGAGATCGACCCCCACCGTGCGGGCCACAACGTCAAGCTTGCGGGTGCGGCCGTAGGCGTCGGCCACCCCATCAAGATGGCCCTTTTCGCGTGCCGTGCCCAAGAGCTTGTGGAGGACATCCACATCACGCAGGCCAAGGTTCAGCCCCTGCGCGCCAATGGGTGGGAAACGGTGCCCCGCCTCACCCACCAACACCACATGGCCTTTCCCGAGCGTTTTGGCGATCAGCCCCTCCATCGGGATCACACCACGCGGTCCATCCACTGCCATCCGGCCCAAAATGTTGTGGGCCTGGGCTTCAATGGCGCGCGCCAACGGGCCGGGGTCAAGTTTTGAAATCCGCGCAATATCGTCAGGCCGGCCCACCCAGACAAGCGATGACCGCTCGCCTGGAAGCGGCACCAGCGTGAACGGCCCTGCCGGGGTGTGGAACTCGGTGGAGGTGTCGCCGTGGGGCCGCTCATGGGACAAGGTCGTGACAAACGCCGCCTGGTCATACTGCCACCGCCGCACACCTAGTCCCGCTTCCTCCCGCACCAAGGAGTGCGCGCCATCGGCCGCCACCAACAGCTTGGCTGTGACGGTGTGATCACCCGCCGTGACCGTCGGCGCTGTGTTCGCCAATACTGTGTCGGCCGGTGCATTGATGAACGTGATGCTGCCTTCCCGCGCGGAGGCAAGCGCTGCATTGAGTGCGTCGTTGGGCACGTTAAAGCCGAACTGGTCGAGCCCGATTTCGTGGGCATCGAAGGTCACCTCAGGGGCGCGGGGGACCCGTCCCGTCGCATCGATGAGGCGCATGGTGGCAAGCGGCTGACAGGCCTCTTCCAAGCCCTCCCAGATCCCAAATGCGGCAAGACCGTTGATGGCCGGCATCAAAAGCGCACTGGTGCGCGGATCATGGCCCGCATCAGGGGCGATGAGGGCAGTGCGCCAGCCGGCCTGCGCCGCAGCAAGGGCGGCGAGCCCCCCGGTCGGGCCGCCCCCCACAACGGCCACATCCACATCGGTTGTGCTGTGTGCCACCATTATCGTCACCTTCTCCCGCGCTTGCCTTGATTGGCCCACCCCCAGAACCTAACGTGCGCGCTCAATTCGCGGAGTGGAATTATGACGCACGCCATTGTGCTTGATGAGCCCGGCGGGCCCGAGGTCCTGTCCTTCCGTGAGGTGGCTGACCCTGTGGCAGGGCCCGGCGATATTGTGGTGCGGCACACCGCCGTAGGCCTCAACTACATCGACACCTACTTTCGCAGTGGCCTTTATACGCCGCCTGGGGGGCTGCCTCTCATCTTGGGCAACGAGGGGGCGGGTGTTGTGGATGCTGTGGGCGAGGGGGTGGATCTCTTCGCACCCGGCGACAGGGTGGCTTATGCGGGCCCCATCGGCGCCTACAGTGAGCGGCGGGTCATGAAGGCTGAAGCAGCAGTGAAGCTGCCAGCAGGCATCGAAGATGTGACGGCCGCAGCGATGATGCTCAAAGGCATGACCGTGCGCTACCTTCTGCGCGAGACCTATAAACTCAAAGCGGGCACCACCATCCTCTTTCACGCCGCGTCGGGTGGGGTCGGCTCCATTGCTGGCCAGTGGGCTCACGCCCTGGGGGCCACGATCATTGGGACGGTTGGGAGCGAGGAAAAGGCTGAGCTCGCGCGCCAAAATGGCTACACCCACGTCATCAACTACCGGGAGGAAGACTTCGTCGCCAAGGTGAAGGAAATCACCGGCGGGGAAGGGGTTGATGTGGTCTACGATTCGGTGGGCCAAGACACCTATCCAGGCTCGCTCGATTGCTTGAAGCCTTTGGGTACTTGGGCCTCGTTCGGCCAAGCCTCTGGCCCCATCCAGAACTTTTCCCTTCAGGATCTGGCGCAAAAAGGCTCCCTGTTTGCCACGCGGCCGACGCTTTTCACCTACATCGCCACCCGGCCGCGGCTGGAAGCGAACGCGGCCGACCTTTTTGAGGCGGTGGCATCTGGCCGGGTGACCATCGACGTGGGGCGCACCTTTCCCTTGGCAGATGCTGCCGAGGCGCATCGCGCCCTTGAAGGGCGTCAGACCACCGGGTCCACCGTACTCTTGCCGTGATGCGCGGTGTTGAGGTTTTGGTGCGCGGCTGCGTAAACGGCGCTGGCTCACGATGGTAACGCCGCTCAACTCGGCGCTTTTAGCTGCGCAACCGGTGGCCCAAGAGCTGCTTGCCGCGCTGGTGCGCCTTCCCACAGAAAACCCGCCCGGCAATGTGGCGGAGGCCACCGCCTGGCTCGCATCCTACCTTGAGGGGCGCGGGCACATGGTGGAGCGCCATCCTGTGCCGGCCCCCTTTGCCCGCCATCACAATCGCGCCGACCTTGAAAATCTCGTGGTGCGGCGCGTGTTTGGGGAAGGGCCCACCATCGCCCTCCACGCTCCCTTGGATACGCTCCCCGCGGGCGCTGGCTGGAACCGCGAACCCTTTGGCGGTGAGATTAGGGAGGGAAGGCTTTATGGGCGCGGTGCCCGCGATTCGAAAGCCGATCTTGCGGCCTATGTCGCTGTCTTGGAGGCGTTGACCGCCACCGGCCATGGATCGGGCACACTTGAACTTCACATCACCGCCGATGAAGAAAGCGGTGGGTTCTTAGGCCCCGCTTTTCTCTTAAGCCAAGGTCTCACAACGCCGGACATGGTGATTGCAGCAGGCACAGCCTATCAAGTGATTGTGGGGCAGGAGGGGGTCCTTCACCTTGAAGTGGTGCTGCGGGGACGTCAGGCCCATGCTTCGCGCCCACGCGATGGATCAGACGCTATTCTGGCGTCCTTGCCCATTCTCCAGGCGCTCAGCGTGGAGGCTGACAAGAGTGCTATGGCGCTCACCATCACCACCATTGGTGCCGGTCGTGGTCGCAACCTGGTGGCGGACCGGATGCGTTTCACCATCGACCGGCGCATCGCGGCCGATGAATCAGGCGATGCGGTGGAAGCGGCCCTTCAAGCCCTTATCGAAGGTAGCCACACCGTGGACGGGGTCAGCGTGGAGTGCCGCCGCACACTGCTTGCCGAGCCGGTTACCCCCACCGCGCCAAGCATGCGCCTTGCGCACACTCTGTCTCGCCATGCTGAGGCGGTGTTCCAACAGGCCATTCCTGTGGGGTCAGCGCCCGTGGTCTCGGGCGCCAGGCACTACGCGCTCGCCGGCATTCCCACAGCACTTTATGGGGTCGGCCCGCCGGTGATTGGCGAAGGCGTTGATATGAGCGGCGATGAGTGGGTGTCGCTGGAGGATTTGGAACGGGCTACACTCGCCCTGGGCGCTGCGGTGGGCGAGCTTCTGGGCGGCTAGAGCCGGTCACAGCCGGATGGAATCATCCGGTGTCCGGTGCACCCGCGACCGACAAGTGAAGCCTGAGTGCGGCGCGCTTCCATGGGGGCGTGATGCGCTCTCGACGTCGGTGCCATCAATGTTGTTCATGGCGGAACCGCCGCAGGGGGCCGTGCCTCACTGCTCCCGCCTGTGGTCAATCGTCCCGCGGTGGGCCTGATGCATCAACCCACGGCTTCGCCTCTTCGGGGTTGACCCATCACGCCCACCGCGGGCTTCTGACCGTGTCGGCTCCGGAGGAACGTCGCTGTTTGGTGTCCCACCAAAGGAACATGTGAAGGGTTTTTGGGCGGCACCACTGAGTCTTGGCGGAGCTTAGAGTGAACAACCTTCAAAGCTTCTAAACCTAGAGCGCGTCACGCCTTCCACGGGAACGCACCGCGCCCAAGCGTTCTTTGCCGGTCGCGGGTCGGGTGACGCCGGATGATTCCATCTGGCAGCGACCCGCTCTAAGCGCTCTCTGTGGAGGGCGCATTGTTTGAATCTGGCTTCAATAGAACGAGCGGCACGTAGGCGAGGAGCTGAAGCACCAACAGCATAATCAGCCCAAGCTGATGGCCCCAACGCAGAGCGTCACCGCCAGCACCTACGCCCCATTCCAGCACCACGCCGTAGAGCCATTGCACCAGAAAAGCGACGAAGAAGACGAGGAAGTTAAGCGTGGTGTTGACCCGGCCCGCTAGGCTTTCATCAAACGCACTCGATAACAGCGCGTAGGTCAAAATTCCGCCGGAGCTGAGGCCGGCCATCAGCACCCAAAGGGGCGTTGCAGCCCAAGGCGGCAGCACAATCATGATGGCGAGCAAGATGGTGAACAAAATCGTCCCACCCACAAACACATCAAGGGTACGGCCCACCCGGGCTGCTCGGCTGGCAAGCGCCCCATAGCTAAAGAAGCCGATCATCAGCCCCGCGCCGGTGGCAGAAAGCCACGTGGCGGCCGCCGCCGGGGAAAGGCCGGCCACGTCGCGCAGCCATGGCCCTGCCCAAAGCCCCACCACCGAGAGATAGCCCGCTTGTGAGACCGCCGAAAGCGGCCCCAACCGGTAAAGAGCGCGCGATTTCAACACCGTGCCCAGTTCCCGGGTGAGCGCTGCCATGGATTGGCCCTTGGGCGGCTCCCGACGGGCCGGCACCACAAAAAGGATCGAGGCCGCCGCCACACACGTCACAATCGCGAACATGACAAAAAGGCCACGCCAGCCTATGGCCATCATCAGCGCTTCGGCGGGGCGACCGGCAAGGGCGGACCCGCTGGCGCCAAACACCATCATGCACCCCACCACAAAGGGGAGCCGCTCGGGCGAGAACCATTTGCGATAGGCTGTGAAGGGGGCCATCAGCACCAGCGCTGAGCCCACCCCCATCATCACCCTGCCCACCACCAGTTCGCTCAGCCCGCTCGCGACGGCGAAGATGGCGCATCCGCCCGCTGAGATTATGAGCGTCGCCGCCTCAACCCGCCGTGGGCCATAACGGTCAAGAAGGACGCCGAAGGGTAGCTGACAAAGCGCAAAACCTGCCAGATAGACTGACGTTAAGAACCCCAAATCGGCGCTGGTGAGGTTGAGTTCAGCGCTGATGGATTCGCCTGCCACAGCGTTGACCGAGCGCATCGCGTAGGCGGTCAGATAGGTGAGGGCAAAGGGCAAGAAGACGCGAAGGGCAGTGGTCATGCTGGGTGATAGCCCGTGCGGCCGCTCAGAGGGAGTCATCCTGCCCCGAAGGTGCGCACCAAGGTTAAGCCGTGCCTTTCGGGGGCACGGTCAATTTGCTCACGAAGCTGCGGTCGAGCCAGTCTTTGAGCTGCCAAACAAGCCGTCCCTCCACAACAAGGCCGTTGCGCACCCCGATGGCGCTGCGGTTCCCCGTCGCAAGAAGCACCAAAGCCTGGTTCTGAAGCGCCACCTTCTGAGGCGCTTGCCCGGCCGCAAAGGCGGCCACAGCTTGCGCCACAAGGGGACCTGAGCGCACTGAAAAAACCCCCGATTTGGGCCGCTTGTTGGTGGGATTGGTGGCGCAATCGCCAACGGCAAAAACGTTGGGGTGAGATGGGGTCTGGAACGTGTCCTCCACTGCCAAGAAACCATCGTAGGCGCGGGCAAAGGGCATGTGATCCAAAGCACCGGGAGGAGCGGCACCGGTAAACGCCAGGGTGACATCGCTCGCGATATCTGATCCATCCGACAATGACACGGCCTGAGGGGCGACCTTGTCCACCATCACACCACACCGCGCATCAATCCGTGCACGGTTCAGATGGCGGGTAACGCGGTGCACAAAGCCTTCTGGGAAGCCGCGAAGGAGTGCTGGCCCTTGCTCCAACACGGTGATCTCGCTGCGCTGATGGCGTTGGCGCAGGGCAAAGGCCACCTCAATGCCCGCGACCCCAGCGCCTAAAATGGTGTAGCGCGGCGCGTTTGTGTTGGGGCTCACCCCGTCGATGCCCGCAAGGAGTGCTGGAACAGGCTTTGCCGGGATCACCCCGCTCCCCTGAAGCGCACCGCCCAGGCGCGTTTTGGAGCCTAGATTCAATATCAGCACATCAAAGGGCACACTGGTGGATGAAGTCATCACCTCCTGTGCGCTCGCCCCCACCACCTTCTCAACCAGAAGGTCGATCCCGTGGTGCCGTGCGAAGGGTTTTAGGGGAATTTGAAGCGCCGGCGCCTCGTAGATCCCTTCAATGACCCCCGGCACCATCCCCGAGTAGGACGCGCTGGCACGCTCTGAGATCAGCGTGATTTTGGCCTCTTGTCGAAGCATCCCCCGCAGCGCCCGCAACGCAAGCAGCGCGGCATGGCCCGCGCCAGCAAAGACAATGTGCGGCCGCGACCCGCTCACGGCAGACCCTTGGCCGGATCGGGCGCTGTCCACACGCGCCGCCCCTCGGCCTCTGGCCAACTTGACCGCGTCATCCCACAGTCACATACGCTTGAACAGTAAGTTTGACGCGGGAGGTGCGTCCATGGCCGAAGCAGCGATCCCCTACCGGCCGCCATTTGATTCTCCGGTGCGTAGCCTGGGCGTGGTGGTCATCACTCTGGCGCTTCTGGCGGTGACGGCCACGTTCTTGATTTTGACGGGTCAGACGCCGGTTGCGCCGACGCGCGAGGTGATCCTCACCGCGCTTTTGATCAACGGGGTGCTTGTGGGCACGTTGATCGCCGGCGTCACCTACGAGGCGTTGAAGCTTTGGAAGGCACGGTCGGCACAACGGGCCGGGGCAAGGCTTCATGTGCGCATTGTGGCGTTGTTTTCGGTGATGGCGGTCCTCCCGGCTGCGTTGGTGGCGGTGGTGGCGACGCTCACCCTGTCGCGCGGTCTGGACCGCTGGTTCGAGGAGCGCACCCAAGCCATCGTTGCCAACTCCGTTGCGGTGGCGCGGGCCTATGTGGCCGAACATGCCGGGGTTTTACGCTCCGATCTTGTGGCCATGGCCCACGATGTGGATGCGCTCAAGGCCATTTACGACTATCAACCGACGCGATTTGACGCGCTGTTTCAAAACCAAGCCACGCTGCGCCAACTCCCATCGGCCTTTTTGCTGGATGGGGCCGGCGATGTGGTGACGCGCGCCGTGGTCGCCACCGAGATTGACCTTAAAATGCCGCCCCCCGATGCGATGCGCGAAGCGCTGAAGGGCGAGCCTGTGCTGATCGCCCCTGGAGAGGCCGACCAGGTGGGCGGGATTTTGAAACTCGATGCCTTCCCCGACACCTACCTTTACATCGCCCGCCTGATGGACCCCAAGGTGAACGGCTTCTTGCGCCTGACGCGAGCCAATGCGGAAGAGTATATCCAGCTTGAAAATTCGCGGCTTGGGGTCTCGGTGGCCTTTGGCTTCGTCTACGCAGGGGTGACGCTCGTCCTCCTCGTTTGCGCGGTTTATCTGGGGTTTGGGTTTGCCAACCGCTTGGTGGCCCCGATCCGCGAACTCATCGGTGCCTCTGATGCGGTGGCCAAAGGCGATCTCAGCGTTGAGGTCCCTGTCCGCTTCTTTGATGGCGACATTGCCCACCTTGGCGAAACCTTCAACGC
>JBCDLN010000119.1:0-10939 GCA_038745295.1 Pseudomonadota bacterium
AGCACCTCGCAAACGCGCGCGGGGTCGCGCACCTCTTCTTGGTAACACACCATGTCTTCAAAGAGCTTCATCTGCTCCACTTCTTGGAAGCCGCCTTGGCCGATGGTTTTGTTGGCCGCTTGGGGCGTCACCAGAAGAAGCGGTGTGTGGTTCCAGTAGGCGGTTTTTACGGCGGTGACGAAGTTGGTGATGCCCGGGCCGTTTTGGGCGATCATCATGGCAACCTTGCCAGAGGCGCGGGTGTAGCCATCGGCCATCATGCCGCCGGAGCCTTCGTGAGCGCAGTCCCAAAAGGTGATGCCAGCCTTTGGGAACAGATCGGAAATAGGCATAAATGCCGATCCGATAATACCAAAAGCATGCTCGATCCCGTGACGCTGGAGTACCTTCACGAATGCTTCTTCAGTGGTCATGCGCATGATCGTTTCCCCCGCAAACGCTGGCGTTAGTGGTGTAGCCGCTCAGACTCCGCCAGACACCCTATAAACACTGACGGACCCGTAAATTTAGGTCCAAGCCGCCCCTACGGCTATATCCAGATCCGAGGGCGCCATCTGCCTCAATTCTTCGCCGATAATGGCGATCCCATCGCTGATCCGCCGCGAACCGATGGATGAAAACGCGACTCTATAATGCCGCGAAACGGCGTCTGGATTGGGCGCAGCACCAAAGAACCCGTCGCCCGGTTCGATGAGGACCCCGCGCTTGCGCAGACGGTCGGCCAGTTGGCGTGCATCGACACCTTCTGGCGTCGAAAGCCAGGCGCTTGCTGCACCGAACTGGGCGGGCGCTTCTGTGGCCAGACCGTGGGTGTCGATGGCTTGCTCCAACACCGCGCGGCGCCGCCGGAATGCCTGGGCGAGCCTGTTCACTTGCGCATCGTAGTGGCCCAGCGACAAAAAGTAGGCGGCCGTGCGCTGAACGTGTCCAGGCGGATGCCGCAAGACCACAGCGCGCAAGGCACGCGCCTCGGCCAAGAAAGCCTCCGGCGCCACGAGGTAACCAAGCCGCAGACCCGGAAAGATGGACTTTGAGAAGGAGCCAACATAGACCACCACGCCCTTCTCATCGAGCGCCTTCAGCGAGGGTGCAGGTGCCGCCTCCGCCGAGATTTCAAGCTCATAGTCGTCCTCCACCACAACAAAGCCGTCCTCTTCGGCACGACTGAGCAGCGCCCGTCGCCGATGGGCAGGCATGGTGGCGTTGGTGGGGCACTGATGGCTCACCGTGACGAAGACAGCGTCAGCACCCCGCGGAATGTCAGATGGCGGAAGCCCGTCACCATCCACATCCACGGCCGAAACCTTGCAGCCCACGGTCTCCAAAATGCGCGATAACCCCGGATAGCACGGGTGTTCGATGACCGCTGTCTTTTGGGGCCCCAGCAAAAGCTGCGCACTGAGCCAAAGGGCGTTTTGGGAGCCGAGGGTGAGGAGAATTTCTTCCGGCCGGGCGTAGATGCCCCGGCGCGGCAAGATGTGGCGCAAGATGTACTCGATGAGGATTGGGTCATCGCGCTCATAAGAATCGCAACTCAGCGCATCAAAGTCCCGCCTGCCGAGGGCCTGGAGTGCGCAGGTGCGCCAGTTTTGGTGGTCAAACAAACGCGGATCCGTCTGGCCGTAGATGAACGGGTAAGGATAGCGCTGCCAATCGGCCGGCCGCGGAATTGCCGGCGGCGCACCAAAGCGGCGGGCAAATTTTCCAGACCAGTCGATCCCGCTCTTGGCGCATTTTGGGGGCTCCAGCGGCCCTGTGGGCGTGGGCGCTGACTGGGAAATGAAGTACCCGGAGCGGCCCTTTGCACTCAGATAGTCGCTCGCCACAAGGTCTGTGTAGGCCATGGTGACGGTGAGGCGGCTGACGCCAAGGTGTTTGGCGAGGGTGCGGCTTGAGGGCATCCGCTCGCCAGGTTTGAGCCGCCCGCTGAGGACGCCATCCACCACCATCCGCCTGATCTGCTGTTGCAGAGTGCCGCGGAAGGCAGGATCCAGAAAAAAGCTTTGCGCGGGGATCGCCATCGGTCCAACGCACGCAAACGGGTTACGCCGGCCTAGTGGCCGGTCACCCGCGTGAACGCACCATCAAGCGCGGTGGTGATCTCATCAATATCATCAGCGGTGGAGATGAGCGCCGGGCTGAAGCACAGCGTGTTGTTGTGACCGTTGAGGGCGCGATTGGTCATTCCGATGATCACGGCAGAGTGGCCCATGCAGTCATCCACAACAGCTTTCACGGTGCGCTCATCAAGCGGCTCGCGGGTGGTGCGATCGGCCACAAGCTCAGCGCCGCAGAAGAGGCCCTTGCCGCGCACATCGCCGATCACTTTGTGCTTTTCTTGGAGAGCACGAAGATTATCCATCAAACGCGCACCCATGACGACGGTATTATCGAGGAGTTCCTCGTCCTCGATGATGCGCATGTTCTCCAGCGCTGCGGCAGGCCCTGCGGTGCAGCCGGCATACGTCGAGATGTCGCGGAAGTGGGACATCGGGTCGTCAGCGTCTTGTTTGAAGAGATCGAACACCTCTTCTGTGGTGACCGTCACCGCGATCGCCGCGTAGCCCGACGCGACGCCTTTGGCCATGGTCACAAAGTCGGGTTTGATGCCGTAATTTTGGTAGCCAAACCATTCGCCGGTGCGCCCAAGACCGCACACCACTTCATCGATGTGGAGGAGCACGTCATAGGTTTTGCAGATTTCCTGGACCCGCTCCCAATAGCCCTCGGGCGGCGTGATCACACCGCCGCCTGCTGTGACGGGCTCAAGGCAAAGTGCGCCCACAGTGTCGGGGCCTTCGCGCAGGATCACCTCTTCGATGGCGTTCGCGGCGGCCTCGCCATAGTGCTCCGCGTCTGGGTATTGATTGCGGTACTCCAGGCAGTGGGGCACTTCCACAAATCCTGGCGCGAACGGCCCGTATTCATCGCGGCGCTGGTTCTGCCCGCACGCCGACAACGTGCCGATGGATGACCCATGATAGTCCCGGTCGCGGAACAAAATCTTATGCTTGCGACCACCATGACGACGGTGCGCCAGTTGGCGCACCATTTTGAAGACTTTCTCGTTGGCCTCGGAGCCCGAGTTTGAGTAATAAACCCGGCTCATTCCAGGCATTTTGGAGATGAGGCGCTCAGCAAATTGGGCGCCAGGCACAGAGCCGAGGGCGCTCGCGAAAAAGTTAAATTTCACCAACTGATCGCGCACTGCGTTGGCAATGCTTTCCCGGCCATAGCCCACGTTGACCGTCCACACGCCGCCGGCCACCGCATCCAAGTGTTCGCGCCCCGTCTGGTCCCAGACTCTGAGGCCTTTGCCCTCCACAATGATGCGGGGATCTGTGGTCTCAAACGCTTTGTGCTGAACCAGATGGTGCCAGACGTGGGCGCGGTCCTGCGCGATAACGTCTTCGAAATTGTTCGGCACAACAGCGTAGTTCATATCGACCTCCTCGGGCCTGAACGATGGCACAGAAAATGCCTGATCGCGGCGATCAATGCGTTGGATAGCGTCACACCGCATAGTTCTGGGGAGCAAGATAGGGCCAGTCAATAGCGTGCGATATATCCAACCCATGAAGCCTGTTGGCAAGCAGGGAATTTCCACCGCATGCTGCCGCACCGAGCCAGAATGCCTTCGGTCTGAGGGCAGCTGAACGCCAATATCGGAGTTGAGGGATCTATGATGAAAAAGGCTATCATCCTGGCAGCAACAGCCGTTGCTGCTCTCATGACAGCGCCGCAAGTTAAAGCGCAAGACGAGTTGACCGTCGCGTACTTCCTAGAGTGGCCGATGCCGTTCCAGTTCGGCAAAGCAAACGGCACTTATGAAGAAGAGCTGGGTGTCCCGATCAACTGGGTGGCGTTTGACACTGGGACGGCCATGTCTGCCGCAATGGCTTCAGGCGATGTGCAGATCGCCGTGAGCCAGGGCGTCCCGCCGTTCGTGGTGGCGGCTTCTGCAGGCCAAGAGCTTCAGATTGTGGATGTTGCGGTCACCTACGCCGAGAACGACAACTGCGTGGTCGCCGAAACCCTTGAGATCGACAAAGAAACCGCCAAAGACCTTGAAGGTAAGCGCGTTGCTGTTCCCATCGGCACCGCAGCGCACTTTGGTTTCTTGAAGCAAATGAGCCACTTCGGCGTCGACACATCGACCATGGACATTGTGGACATGGCCCCGCCTGAGGGTGCAGCTGCGTTCGCCCAAGGCTCGCTCGACATGGTGTGCGGCTGGGGTGGTGCGCTGCGGCGCATGAAAGAGCATGGCAACGTGCTCCTCACCGGTGCTGAGAAAGAAGAGCTTGGCATCCTCGTCTTCGACGTCACGTCCACAACGGCAAGCTTTGCAGCCGAAAACAGCGAGCTCCTTTCCAAGTTCTTGAAGGTGACCGCCGATATGAACGACATGTGGAACTCTGGCGAACATACCGAAGAGATGCTGCCGGTGATCGCCAAAGACGCCGGTATGGACCTTGATGCGACGGCCGCGACAATCGGCACATTCGTGTTCCCGTCGGTGGACGAGCAGCTGTCAGCCAAATGGCTTGATGGCGGCGCAGCTGAGTTCATGGGCGGCGTTGCGACCGTCTTCAAAGATGCCGGTTCCATCCCTCAAGCTCTGGGCAGCTATGAGGACAATGTGGACATGAGCCACCTGGAAGCCACCAAAGGCCTCTAAGCCACGTTTTGGGGGCGGAGACCGTTTCTCCTTCGCCCCCTCCACCGTTAAACCGGTGAAGTGGCCTCAGCCATGCACCGCCGGCAGTATTCATAGGAGGATGTATGGAAGGCCTATCCATCGAAAATGTTTCGATGCGCTTCGACTTGCCGAACGGCACCCACGTCCAAGCCTTGAAAGACGTGTCACTGAACATTGCCGCAGGTGAGCTGATGTCAGTGCTCGGCCCTTCTGGGTGCGGTAAGACCACTCTTCTCAACATCATTGCCGGATTCTTGGCGCCCACAGAGGGCCAAGTCATTCTCAACGGGCACCGCGTGGTCGGCCCTGATGCTGAGCGCGGAATGGTGTTTCAGAAAGGCGCGTTGTTCGAGTGGATGAATGTGCGCGAAAACGTCGACTTCGGCCCCCGCATGAAAGGAATGCCCAAGGCCGAGCGGGACAAGATCTCTGACCAACTTCTTGAGGTGGTGGGCCTCCAGGACTTTAAAGAAAAGGCGGTCTATGAGCTGTCAGGCGGCATGCAGCAGCGCGTGGCCTTAGCCCGATGCCTTGCCAACGACCCTGACGTTATTTTGATGGACGAGCCGCTCGGCGCCCTCGATGCGCTAACCCGCGAGAAGATGCAGGGGCTTGTCCTGAAGCTTTGGAAAGAAACCGGCAAGACGATCATCTTGATCACCCACTCGGTGGAAGAGGCGCTTTTGTTGGGCGAGCGGCTTTTGGTGATGGCGCCTCGGCCCGGGCGCATCCACAAAGAGTACCGCCTGCCCTTTGCTGAAGAAGGGGTGACGGCTGATCTGCGCGAGGTGAAAAAGTCCGACGGTTTTTCTGAACGGCGCGAAGAAATCCTGTCCATGATTTGGGATATGGAAGAGGAAATCATGGGACGCGCCGAGGCAGCACAATGACCGGTCTCCTCATCCTTGTTGCCTACGTCGTCCTCTTTGTTGTGGCGTGGGGGATGATCAGCCTCATCAAGTCGCGGCGGGAAGCTGTTCACGACTTTACCTCGCTCAAAACCGTCACGTTCGGGGATGAGAGCGCCATCCGCCCTGACCGTTGGGCCTCGATCATCTCCATTGCGGTGATCTTTTTGATTTGGGCCGCATTCACCGGTTCGTCGTGGACGCCATTCCATGTGCCTGGGCCATTTGTGGGGGACACATCGTTCACCTACACAGCCGTTAACGCGGCCGGTCAGACCGACCAGGCGCAAGTGAGTGTGCGGGTTGCGGAAGTGGGTGCCGAAGCTGAAGCGCCCGCCACGGAGCCGGGCGACGGCTTTGCTAAAAACGATTCCGATGTGACCGGGGCGTGGCGCTCAACTCTTATCCGGGTGGACCGAAACGATGAAGGACGCACGGAGGATGGCTTCAAGATAACCGAGGTGGATGGCCAGCCCATCGCCCCCAACCAGACTGTGACCGTGAACGGCGGTTCAGTCACCATGACGCCCCGTGGCTCGCTCAACTTTGCGCCCGACCCAGGCCTCCAAATGGAGCCGATCTGGATGCCGAGCCCTGAGGCCGTTTTGAAGCGGTTCTTCGAGATCTCGTCAGAGGGTTATCAAAATTCCACCTTGCTTGATCATTTGGGATGGTCCCTGCTGCGGGTGATTGCAGGGTTTGTGGCCGGGGCGATCATCGGCATCCCGCTTGGGTATGCCATGGGGCTCTCGGGCTGGTTCCGGGGTTGGTTCGATCCAATCGTGGAATTCATGCGCCCGGTTCCCCCACTCGCCCTCATCCCGCTGGTCATTATTTGGTTTGGCATCTGGGAAACTGGGAAGATTGTGCTTCTCTTCCTCGCGGCACTTTGGATCATGACCATTGCGGCACGGGCCGGCGTTTCGGGGGTCAATATCACCAAGGTGCATGCGGCCTATTCATTGGGCGCATCGAAGTGGCAGATCCTGCGCCATGTGATCATTCCAAACTCTTTGCCGGAGATCTTTACTGGCGCCAGGGTGGCGATGGGTGTGTGTTGGGGAACTGTCGTGGCCGCCGAACTGGTGGCAGCGCAAAAGGGCGCCGGGATGATGATCATCGCTGCGTCCAAATTCCAGCTGACCGATATTGTCATTATGGGCATAATCCTGATCGGAATCATCGGCTACTCAATCGATGTGCTGATGCGTATGGCTGAACGGGCATTGGTGCCTTGGAAAGGGCGGTTCTAACCACTGCTTGGCGCTGGCGTTGGCGTTGGCTCTGCGGGCTGAGCCCGGCGCAGGATTTGGCCCACGCCCAGCGTCGCCGAAGAAATACGCAAGGGACCTGGCGCCATGCTGGGTCCCTTGATGCTCCATTAAATTGCCCGGGCGGTATTGGCGTCGATCACACCGGGCAAGTATCCAACAAACACAGTCTGAGTGAGGGAGACTCATGAAATACAAGCTTCGGTCCATGATCCCTGCAACGGCAGCCGTCATGATGGCGGTGCCAGCATTCGCGGCAGAAGAAGTCAAAATCGGCGTTCCATCTTGGACGGGCGCCCAGGCCATTGCCCACCTTCTGGGTTCAGTGGTGGAAACGCGTATCGGTGGCCAGGTGGAGTATGTGCCCGGCAACAACGCAACCATCTTCCAGGCGATGGATCAGGGCAAAGGTGACATTGACGTCCACCCCGATGTGTGGCTGCCCAACCAGGAAAGCTTCACCAAGAAATACGTGGATGAGGCTGGAACTGTTGTCCTGTCCTCCAACCCATACGAGGGCAACCAAGGTTTTTGCGTTTCGAAAAACTTTGGCGAAGCCAACAACATCACCGATATCGCTGACCTTGGCCGTCCCGATGTCGCGGCCATGATGGATAGCGACGGCAACGGCAAAGGCGAGATGTGGATCGGTGCGCCTGGCTGGGCCTCCGCCAATGTGAACGAAGTGAAAGTCCGCGACTATGGCCTGCTTGATTTCATCGAGCCCATCCGCGCGGAGGAAAGCGTCAAAACGGCACGGGTGAAGGACTCCATCGCCAAAGATGAGGGCTATGCGTTCTATTGCTATAAGCCCCACGCGGTGTGGTTCATGTTCGACGTGCAAATGCTCACCGAGCCCACCTACGATCCTGCAAAGTACGTGATGGTCCAACCGTCTGACGATCCGGACTGGTACAAAAACTCTTCGGTGGCGACCAAAGACGCGTTGAAGAACGTTCAAATCGCCTGGTCGAAGTCTCTTCAGGATCGCTCACCGGCCATTGCTGAGTTCTTTGCGAACTTCGCGCTCACGGCGGACGATGTGAGCGGTTTCGCCTACGAGATCAGCGGCAAAGGGCGGGAGCCGGCCGAGGTCGCGTTGGAATGGATCGACGCCAACTCTGACCGCGTGGACAGCTGGCTCGGCCTTTAAACGAGAAAAGAAGCGGCCGGTTTACATTGAAACCGGCCGCCCATGACCAGCGGGCCGCGCTTCGTTTTCAACGCCAGCCGAATTTGGCGAGTCGGGGCTTTGCACGGCGGGTCAGTGAGCAACAACACACGTGGTGAGGGCTATGGAGAACGACACCGTGATCGACATCTCCCACGTTTGGAAGGTCTTTGGTCACAACGCCAAGCCCGCGCTTGCGGCGATTTTAGAGCGCGGCCTTAGCAAGAAAGAGGTGTTGGACGAATTCAATGCCGTTGTTGGCGTTGCTGATGTGACCTTTTCCATCAACCGTGGCGAAATCTTTTGTGTGATGGGGTTATCGGGCAGCGGTAAGTCCACATTGGTGCGCCACTTCAATCGCTTGCTTGAGCCCACGGCCGGCAAAATCGAGATTGAGGGCGTTGATGTCATGGCCCTGAACCCACGCGATTTGCAGACCTTCCGAAACCGTAAGATCGGTATGGTCTTTCAAAACTTTGCGCTGATGCCGCACCGCTCGGTCCTCGACAATGTGGCTATGCCGCTCGAAATCCGACACATCAGCAAGAACGAGCGCATGCGCCAAGCCGCTGCCATTTTGGACATTGTGGAGCTGGGGGCCTGGGGTTCAAAGTTTGCGCACGAGCTGTCCGGCGGGATGCAACAACGGGTTGGCCTTGCCCGTGCCCTCGCCGCCAATCCCGATGTTTTGTTGATGGATGAGCCCTTTTCAGCGCTCGACCCGCTCATCAGACGGCAGCTCCAAGATGAGTTTATTCGCCTGTCGAAGATCTTGAAGAAGACGACCGTCTTCATCACCCATGACCTTGATGAGGCTGTGCGTATCGGTGATCGCATCGCCATTATGCGTGATGGCAAACTTGTCCAAATCGGCACCGCTGAGGAAATCGTCACCCAGCCGGCGGACGATTATGTGGCTGACTTTGTGGCCGGCATCTCGCGGCTCAAGGTGGTGCGCGCGCATGCGGTGATGCAAAGCCTTGAAGCGTTTACCGCCGCGAACGGCCCCATCGCCGACAACGCGCCACGCATTAACGAGGGGGCGCCGCTGAGCAGCCTCATCAACATGGCGGTGGACACTGATGAAGCGATCCTCGTGGAGGACGGCGGCGCCGATGTCGGTGTCATCACCCGCTCCGATATTTTGCGCACTGTGATCGAAGGGACGGAAGTTTCATGAAGGACGACGTCTTAAATCCCCTCGACGCAAAAGATACAGAAGCGGCCCGCGCCTACGCCAAAGAGCGCGAAGACAGTATTGCCACGTTTGTGCGCACCAATGGCGACTACTACATCCGCAACTTTGAACGAATTGGCGCCAGCCCGCGCTTTACCCCCACGTTCAACGCCATGGCTGGCCTCTTCGGGCCCATATGGTTTGGGGCGCGGGGACTATGGTCCTGGGCGCTGCCGTTCCTCATCCTTGAAGCGCTGGCGTTTGTGCAGATTGCGCGGGGTCTGTTTGGTGACCTTGCCGCAGAGGCCAACGCGCGCATTGCCTCCATCGAAGGCACGCTGGAGCTGCGGCGACGGCAGTTAGAGGCCGCCATCGAAAGCGGCTCAGACAAAATCGAAGTCTACAGGCGCACCGTGGAATCGTTGGAGGCCAATATCGGTGGCATCCGCGCCGAGGCCGTTGCCCTTGCCGAACAAGGGGTATGGATTGCTGCTGTGGGTGCTGCGCTGCTCGTCATCGTCAAAGCGGTCGAAGCGATGGTGGCCAACTGGGCGCTTGAGGCGCGGTTTTCGGAATGGATGTCGGACAAGAGCATTCGATCTGGAATGCCGGTGCCTCACATTGCGTTCTCAGCCGCATTTTGCGTGCTGATTGTTTTCACCGCGATGGTGCACTTTAGTTTTCCAGACCGCTTCTCAATCCTCAGCCAATTTCCCACAGAACCCATCATTCGTCTGACCAGTATTGAAGGGGTTGAGGCATTCTTCAACTGGGCCATTATCAATGGCGAAGCGTTCTTTGATGCCATCACCTATGTCATCCGGCTCATTCTCGACGCGCTGGAACTGGTGTTTGTGAGCACACCGTGGATCGTGATCGCAAGCTTGATCATCTTGCTCACTTGGCTGACTGCTGGTGTGCGCATGGCGATCTATTCCGCCGCTTTTCTCGGCTACATGGGTCTATTGGGCTTTTGGGACAAAGCCATGACCACCCTTGCCCTTTTGGGCACAGCAGCATGCCTATCCATTGTGATTGGCATCCCGCTTGGCGTCTTTGCTGCACGGCGCCCTAAGTTTTACTCATTCATTCAGCCGATTATGGATTTCATGCAGACAATGCCTGCTTTTGTCTTCATGATCCCGGTGATTGCCTTCTTTGGCACCGGTAAACCTGCCGCGGTGGTCACCACCATGATCTTCGGCGGCACGCCCGTGGTTCGGCTGACGGTGCTTGGTCTGCGCGGCGTTCCGGAAAGCGTGCGTGAGGCCGCCATCGCCTTTGGTGCGAACAAATGGTACCTCCTCACAAAGGTCGATTTACCGTTGGCCGCGCCATCGATCCGGGCCGGCATTAACCAGACCATTATGCTCTCCCTTGCGATGGTGGTGGTGGCTTCGCTTATTGGCGCAAAAGGGCTTGGTGAAGACGTCTTGGAAGCCTTGCAGTACGCCAACGTTGGCCAAGGAATTTTGGCGGGTTTTGCGATTTTGTTCTGTGCAATGATCTTGGACAGAATTGTTCAAGGCAAACGGGCCTAGCAACGCACCAAAGCGCAGGCCAGGCTCCTGCCTGGCTCGCCCCAAACGCCCGGCCCGCTTGACGTCACCGCTCCCCTCACTTGACGTCCCAGTATCTTGCGGGTACCGCGCTGTCCTCTGGCTGGCGCACGGCGTATGGGATGCGTGCGACGAACGAGCACCTGATCAG
>JBCDLN010000120.1:0-10918 GCA_038745295.1 Pseudomonadota bacterium
CCCGCCTTTGGCGCCACAGTTATCATCGGCTTGCCCGATTGGCCGTCTGCCCAGGTCACGGCCCATATCATCGCCGAAGTAATCGAAGAAAAACTGGGCGAAGATGCCCGCCTGATGCCTGTGGAAACGACCCAGATCATTGGCGCCATCGACAGGGGTGAAGTGGATGTCCACCCCGAAGTTTGGCTGCCCAACTCAGAAGCGGTGGTGGATGAATATCAAAATGTGCGGGGCACCCTCGCGCTGAGCCCGCTCAGCGTGGGTGCGTCCCAGCACGTGTGCACCACGGTAGAGACCCAAGAGGCGACCGGGCTTCAAAATCTTGCCCAGCTTGCCGAGCCCGATATCGCCGCCCAGTTTGACACCGACCACGATGGACGCGGCGAAATTTGGATCGGCGCGCGGTCATGGTCCTCCACCCGCATCGAACGGGTGCGGGCCAAAAGCTACGGTTACGACCAAACCATGATGCTTTTGACCATGCCTGAGGACCAGGCCCTTGCTTCAGTGGATGCGGCTGTTGCCACGGGCGCGCCCATCGTCTTTTACTGCTACGCGCCGCACTTTCTTTTTGCCCTTCACGACATTGTCACCTTGGCAGAGCCGGCTCATGACCCGGCGGCGTGGACCATTGTAACAGCCGACGAAGACCCCGCCTGGCTGAGCCTTTCCAAAGCGCCGACGGCGTGGCAGCCCGCCCGTTACCACATCGGGTATGCCGCTTCGCTCAAAGAAGAGGCACCAAGCGTTGCTGCTTTGCTTGATCGGATGCAAATATCGGGTGAGGACGCTGAGGCGATGAGCTATGCGGTCCATGTGGAGCGGCGCGATCCCCAGGAAATCGCGCAGACGTGGGTCGCAAACAACAAAACGCGTATTGAGGAGTGGGTTGAGTGAGAGGCGCATTTTATTTCATTGCCGCAATAGTGGCAGCTCTTGTTGCGGTAGGCACCGCACAGGCGACCGAGATTTTCGATCCGCGTACGAAGACCTGGGTTCGATATGACCCCAACAGAGCCATGCGCTACTACCGGGCTCACGGATCAGTCCCGGGTGACTTTAAACGTCAGGTGGTCAAATTCCGCACTGCCGAGAAGCCCGGCACCATCATCATCGACGGCAACCGGCACTACCTCTACCTGGTCCAAGAGAACTTCACCGCCATCCGCTACGGCATCGGGGTGGGGCGTGAAGGCTTTGGCTGGGCCGGCATTGTCAATGTGGGCCGCAAGGCTGAATGGCCCACCTGGACACCGCCGCCCGAAATGGTCGCCCGCGACCCCAAAGCTGCCAAGTACGCCGGCGGCATGCCCGGCGGCCCTGAAAATCCGCTCGGTGCACGCGCCCTTTATCTCTTCGAGGGCAATCGCGACACCATCTACAGGATCCACGGAACCAACGAACCGTGGTCAATTGGCCTCGATATCTCGTCAGGGTGCATCAGGATGCACAACGATGACGTCACCGATCTTTACAATCGGGTCAAAATAGGCGCCAAGGTGATCGTGTTGATGCAGGGCGCTGCGCTTTATCGTGGCGTTTGAGGCGGCCTCAGATTTCGTCCAAGGTCCGTAGCAGATCAACGACTTGAACTGGCCGGCAAGGGTGTTCGTCCCCTTGCCGGAGGGATCTGTTGAAGGGGAATGAGCGGATGGACCGGGTGTTATGGACGCGTTTGGCAACGGTGGTGGTTTTCGGGGCGATTGTGGCAGCGTGTCAGGGGTCCGGCTCCCAGCCCACCACGGAAACGGTGCGTGCCACCATCGTCACCGCGCCGGCTGACCTCCAGCTCCTCTGCGCCTCAGAAGCGGCCACCCGGTTCAGCGCGAACCCCAATGAAGTCTTGCCCACCAGCTCGGCACAAATCTCCTCAGCGCAGTATCAGGTGGAGTTGACGCTCAGCCCCGGCGCTGCCACCTGCGTCGTGGACGAAAACGGCAACATCATCTCGCTTGTCCAAGCCTAACGCCCAGCACCGCTCAGACACTGAGCACTGCGCCAGACACTGAGCACTGCGCCAGACACTGAGCACCGCAAGGCAAAATGGGCTCGCTGCCAGCGAGCAGCTCACCTTGGCCACGACCGCAGGCCCTTGTGAGCTCTCGTGCGGCCGAGCACGTAGCAGCTCTTTCGCAACAAAGACCCCGCGCTGAGGCGCCCGTGCCGGCAAGCTTGGCGCGTGCGCCTCTTGCTAGCGTGAGGCCAGTTGCGAACAGAGCGCCATTTCATGCTTCAGTCCTTCAACGGTGCGCTTCGGCGCGCGGCACGATCACGGTCGTTGGACCAATGGGTTGGCATTGCTGAGGATTTGCTGGGCGCTGCCGCCATTGTCGCCATAGAAGATGATAATTTCGACGAGATTGTCGGCCTCAGCCCGCAGGCCGAAGCGCTCGACCTCAAGACCATTGGCCTTGCTGCACGCCTTGCTCCGTCCGCCGTGGATGATGAGGGCCAGGGGACCATCCTCCACGGTGAGACCGCCATCCTCCACGGTGAGACCATTGACGCCCCTTCACCTTACGACCGAGCCCTCTCTGTGCGGGCACTCCATAAGTCGTCGGCGGTGCGTGTCATTATTTTTCCCGGCAAGGAAGGGATCGCTCAGCCGCTCCTCCAGCGCTTCATCCGCTTTATCGAGCGCAGAATGGCGGAAAGGGCGCTGACTGACCGATACCGTACCGACCTGAAGCACTATATCGGCATGCTTCGGGCGCTGGAACGAACTGCCAAAATCGGCCTTTGGGACCTTGATGTGGCCAATCGCGAGCTTTGGGTCTCGGACGAGGTGCGCCGGATGTTCCGCTGCCCTCCGCGTGGGCCCATCAAAATCTCGCAGGCGCTGGTGTCGTTCCCCCGTCAGGCCCGCCGCCAGCTTGTTGAAGCGTTTATGGCGCTCTCCCACGACCAAGGGTCCCACAGTCTTGCCGTTCCCATTCACACCCCTGGCGGCAGCGAGCCCCGGACGGTGCGGATCTTCGTCAGCCCCCGAAAGCCTGATGAGGCTGACCGCTTCTACGGGGTCATCCAAGATGTGACCGAGCAGCAGATCATCACCGAGCGGCTGTGGTGGATGGCCAACCATGACGCGCTGACTGAACTGCCTAACCGCGCACTCTTTGCGGACCGTTTCCAACGGGCGCTGGAGCGCCGGGCCCGGACGAAACAGCTTGTGGGCCTGATTTTGTTGGACGTCGACAAGTTCAAGGCCGTGAACGACACCTATGGGCACGGCGCAGGCGATGAGTATTTGCGCCAGATTGCTAAACAGTTGCGCGATACCGTGCGTGGGCACGACACGGTGGCGCGCACGGGAGGGGATGAGTTTTCCATTCTCCTTGAAGACATCGCTGGCCTTCCCGCGCTTGATGCCGTGCTCAGCCGGATCAAGAAGGCGCTCACGGTGCCCTTCACCTGGGAAGGGCACGATTTGGAAGGCACGCTCAGTGCCGGCGTTGCCATTGCACCCGACCATGGCATGACTGATCGCGATCTGAGTGTGGCGGCCGACCTTGCCCTTTACCGCAGCAAAGGCCAACCCGGCGATGGGCTCAGCATCTATCAGGCCGAGTATGGGCGGGCGGCCGCCGCGCGCGCCACCCAGATTGCCGGCGCCCGCAAAGCGCTGAAGGAGGACCGATTCGTCCCTCACTACCAGCCTCACATCGCCATAGGCACCGGCGAGGTTGTCGCCGTGGAGGTGCTGGCCCGGTGGATGGAGCCTCCCCGGATCATCGAGGCCGAATCTTTCAAAGACGCGCTCACCGATGATGACACCGGACCTCTCATCGGCCGCGCGGTGATTGGCCGTGCGATCAGCGAAATGGCCGCGCTCAACGCCGGGCGCGCCACCCCACTTGCCCTTTGCGTGAACGCCACTGCCGCCGAAATCCTGCGGGCAGACTTTCTGGGCTGGCTGCAGGTGACATGTTCGAAAGCCGGATTTGAAGGTGGCGTCACCGTTGAGATCAGCGAAGAGATGATGCGCGAAAACGATGAAGCGGCCCTTTCAACCCTCATGGATGAGGCGCGCGCTCGGTCCGGGATCGGCTTTGCTTTGGATGCGTTTGGCGATGGCTTTGGCTCCATCTTGCATCTGACACGCCTTCCCATTGGTGCCGTGAATGTGGCCCGCACGCTCACAGCAGGGCTTCCTGCCGACCGCCAAAAGACGAAGTTGCTGCGTGGCATCCTCGACATGGCGCAGGCACTGGGGATCAAGGTGGTGGTACAGGGCGTGGAGACTGCCGAGCAGGCCGCACAGCTCCACGCCATCGGCGCCCAAACTGTGCAGGGTCACCACTACACGCCGCCGGTTTCATACGCTTCGCTACGCACCTTGTTGGAGGACGGCAAAAGCCTGTTCCGCGCCGCCTAAAACCCGCAAGCCCAGCCCCGCGCCCGGGCCTCGCGACGGGGTCTGTGCCGACTGGCCCCACCGCGATCCCTGCCGCCCTAGCCACTGGCCGATGTCCCCGCCGCCCTAGCCACCGATCGGTGTCCGTGTCGGCCGAGCCGCCAACCCGGTTCGGCGTTGCCTCGCACCCCAGTCCAGGCGCTGCGCGACCCACGCCTCCAACGGGGGGTCTGCGGCTGTGCAGGTCATTCGTTGGGGGTGAGCACCGACATGTCCCACATCGCAATCAACAGCGCGCCATGAGCGTTCCAGCGGCCGTTCAAACGCCCATGGAACGGCGGCGAATCAGCAAAGTCGCCATGGCGCCATTGCCTGCCCTTGTCGCCCAGCCGGGCTCGTGTTGCGCCCGTGCGCCACTAGCGGCCAGCGCAAGCCTACCGCTTTAGTCACTCGGCAGGTTTTCAGTCAGCCAGTCCGACGAGCGAGGGATCAGCACGTCTGCCCGGTGGCTGTCGCGCGGGAACTTCACTGTCACAAGCCCACCAAAGCTCACATCCTGCAGTGTCGCCAAGATGAGGGGAAGGTCCATGTCGCCTTCGCCGAGGGGAAGGTGGGCGTGTACACCGGTGCGCATATCGGCCATGGAGACTAAGGCCAGCACGCTGGAAAACTCCTTCACCGCCTGGTGCGGCGAGCGCTCCCCGGTGATCATCGTGTGACCCACATCAAGGGAGAGGCGCAGCGGGCTCTGTGTCATCTGTTTGGTGGCGTCGCGCACCAGCGTGAAGTCATCGAGGGTACTGACGATGTGCCCAGGTTCGGGCTCTAGAGCGACGTTGACGCCCTCGCTAACGCCATAGTCTGCAATCTGCGTGAGGCCATCCAGAAGCCATGCCCCGGCATTGGCTTGGCTCACGTTGCGCCGCACGCGCCCCGCGGTAAACGAGACCACCTCGCCGTCGCAGATCTTGCAGATCCGGATCGCCCGCTTGATGAGGTCCACCCGCCGCGCACGCCCGTCCTCTTGGGGGCTCAGCAGCGAAGGCTCTTGCCGATCCCGCGGGTCGAGGAGAAAGCGCGCATTGGCGTCAAACGCTACAGCAAGATCAGCCGCTTTCAGGTCCGCTGCCAGACGTTCAGCAGCGGCCTCATAGTCCTCATCGAGGGGGTTCATGTGGTGAACGTCGAGCGTGAGGGTGACGCCTTGATAGCCCGCCTCAGCGATCAGGTCCAAAGCATCCCGACGTGCGTGATGGGCGCAGCCGATGGTGTTGTAGGCGAAGCGAAGCATGATCAAGCCTTCTAGCCGGCGAGGCACGAGACGGGATGGTGGGGAAGGGGGCGCAACAATGGCAACGCCGCGAACACCCTTTTAGGCGTCGATGTGAGTGCCCGCCGAATGCGCAGCGCTGCAGCGCGTGGCAAGGGCGTGGGTAAATCGTTGCCATGCTCGCCGCCGCCTCGCAGCGCAGCAAGACCCCATGCGGGGCAGATGAGCTGATCGGGTGCCATCGTTGGGGTGACCTGCCTTGTGCGCCGGATATCCATCGGTAACGCCACGCTTTTCCTCAGGCGTTCAAAACCCCGAATCGGGCCGCACAGCAAGCGTCCTTATTCATTTTATCGTGCGTCAAGCGCGCTCGGCCCGTCGCGCACGCGCGGCCTGGCCCGTCATCGCGGCGAAGCGCTGGACGTTCCAAGTATATAGAGTGGCGCCGGTGATCTCCCGTTGCCTTGTGCATCCACGTATCCCTTGAGACGTCCCACAGCATTCGCGTGCCCGCATCATATATAGGACACGCAGCGTGTTGTGTTCAGCCATGTTTTGGGGTGACCGCAAGCGATATTAGCAAGCAATCCCCGCGCGGCTTTTGGGTTTGCATGTTCCGTGCCGAGTGGGCAGATGGGACGGTGTAGACACCTATCGTTAGCACTCTGCACCATCGGCTGCTTACCAAGCTGTTGTAAGGATTGCGGAAAAATCCTTTGTTGGCTTGCAACTTGAATTCTCTGTGGCACACTTTCGGTGTCAGTGTGAGCGGGGAGACTTGAGCGCATGTCGACGTCACTTATGAAGCAGCTACAAGGTTTCAGCTTGACCACCGCTGAAATATACTATCACCTTCCAGACCATCCCAATTTGATCCAAAGCTATATTTGGCAAGACTATGACCAGGCGCCGGAGTTCCCGGTGCTCTCCCGGTTTTTGGACTTTTGGCGACGAGACTTGGAGGGGCCACTGCATTCCGTCAATGTGATGTGCCGCAAACTCATCGCCCCCAACGAGGTACGTCTCATCAAGTTTGAGCATCTCCACTAGGCGAGAACGGCGCGCGAAACGGGCATTGCCGTCCACCGGGCGCATGCATCAACCAGCGACAAGCGGCCGGCAGCGACAAACGCCTGGCAGCGACAGGGGGCCGGCAGCGACAAGGGGCCGGCAGCGACAAGGGGCCGGCAGCGACAAGGGCCTGGTTAGGGCTCTCATCGGGCAGAGAACGGCGCGGCGAAAGCCCAGCGTCCGACCGGCCGTCCGCATGCATCCGCTGTCGCGGCGGCCAAAGCGGCTAGGCTCTATCACTTCCGTCCGAGCGCGGTGGAGGCGGGCGCCTCCTCAGCTTTCGCCCTTGTTGATAAAACGCAGGGTGGCGGGCAAGCCGAAACGACCGTATATCGGTGGCAAGGGTGCAGCGCACCCACCGTCCCATGCGATAGGCTCCGATGACACCGCTCTATCAAGCCCACCCCACCATGTTTGCCGACCAACCTGGCAAATTCCTCCTGGCCTGCCTTTTGGTCCCGGTTCTGATCGGCATCGTCTGGCTCGGCTGGTGGGCCATCACCAACCGCTCCACCGTGCTGACGGTCGATGACGAGCGGGTCACGCTGCGACGGGGCATTTTGAGCAAGGAAAGTGTGGAGGTGGAAATCACCTCCATCCGCGCTGTGGAAGTGAACCAAACCTTCCTCGATCGGATCTTTAATTGCGGCATCTTAAAGGTCTATACCGCCGGCGATCTGCCCGACATTGATCAGCATGGCCTGCCTGATCCAGCCAAGCTCACCCGCGCCCTTCGCCAAGCGCGCGACGTTTAATGCCTGCGCCGCAGTACGTTTTGAGGATCCCATGAGCGACGCCCCCGACCTTGAGCCGCGCTACGAAGAGCATCCCAAAATGTTCGCCGACGAGCCTGGCTATTTCGTGCTCGCCGTTTTGCTGATCCCTTTGGTCGTTGGGATTATCTGGCTTGTGGTGTGGTACATCAAAATCAGATGCACGCTCGTCACCGTCAACGATGAACGGATCTTGCTCTCAAGCGGAGTGTTCGCCAAACGGCGGATGGAGATTGAATTGGAATCGGTGCGGACGGTGCGGATCGACCAAACCTTCGCCGATCGCGTCTTCAATTGCGGTGTGCTCAAAGTTTACACATCCGGTGACCAGCCTGAGCTTGTGCAAAAAGGCCTTCCCGACCCGCAGCGTCTGCGCACTGCCATTCGAGCGTGAGCGCCGTGGCTGAACGCGCGGTGCGCCGCAAAAGCCGCCTCGATGTGTTCATCGCGCGGATGACGGCGCAAAAACACTTCCTGGAGGACGTTGCCGGGAAGATTGCCGGGATCGACGGCCCCGTTTTAGAACTGGGCCTTGGCAACGGCCGCACCTTCGATCACTTGCGCGAAATTTTGCCGGAGCGTGAGATTTTCGTGTTTGACCGCGCGGTGACCGCCCACCCCGCGTCCATTCCCGATGGGGATCACATGATCATTGGCGATATTCGCGACACGCTGGCCTTTTGCGGCCCCAGAGTAAAACGCCAAGCGGCTCTCATCCATTGTGATCTTGGAACGGGCGACCCTACAGCCGACCTTGCAAAAGCCCACTGGCTGGGGCCTTTGATTGATGAGCGCACTGCCCCCGGCGGCTATGTGGCCACAGGCATTGCCCTTGACCTCAACGGGTTTGAAGCGTTGCCCCGCACGGGCGATGCTGAATTGGGCCGCTATTGGCTTTACCGCAAAGCCGCTTAGCTCAGCGCGCGCCCGTCTTGTGAGCCAACGCCAGGCGTTCCCATGAGCCGGCTCGACAGTTTCATCCGCCGGATGAGCGCCCAACGGCTCCTGCTCAATGAGGCGGCAGACCTCATAGGTGAACTCGATGGGCCCGTGGTTGACCTTGGCATCGGAAACGGCCGCACATTCGACCACCTTGCAGCGCTCTTTCCTGACCGCGCGGTGTTTGCCTTCGACAACTTCATCCACTCCGCCATTGATGTGTTGCCGCCGCCGGAGCGTATGGTGATGGGCGATATCCGCGACACGCTGCCCCACGCCCTGCCGCGCCTGGGTGCGCGCGCAGCCCTCGTCCACAACGATCTTGGCTCGGCTGACGCGGTGGGCAATGCTGCAACCGCCGCGTGGCTCGCCCCCGCCATCGAGGCGGTGGCCCGGCCCGATGCCGTCATCGTCACAAGCTTTCCGCTTCCGTTCAGCTCCAGTGTGTCACTCCCCCTTCCAGCAGAGGTTCGTCCAGGTCGATACCACCTGATACGCCTCACCATTTGACGACTGACGGGCGCCATGGCATTCGCCGCATATTGCTTGAAGGGGGACTGATTGACGTCGCGAGCCTTCTTCCGCTGCCGCGCTTGCGGTGAACCTGTTGTGGCCGGCGCCTATCGGTGCCCGGTCTGCGGTGTTGATTTTCCAGCTGGCATGCCAGGAACACCGCGCACAGACGACGTCATCGATGACGAGATGCTGCGCGACATCGAGGCAACGCCCGATGCCGAACCGTCCCCTGACGATGATGATGACCTCGACTTTGCCCCCCGGCGCGACGATGGTTGGGTGGCAGTTCCTGCCACAGAGCTCAACGTGCGGCCCGCCAATGGCGGCACGAGCGCGGCAGTCAGTCTGTCTGTGCGCCCCCAAAAGGAGCGGGTTGCCTCCGTCTTTGAAGCGCACGAAGTTCCCGCTGTGGCACGGCAACGCCGGTCGCACCGCTGGGCGCGCAGACTGTCGGGCACCATCGCCTCGGCCCTTATCCTGATGGGTGTCATCGGCGTGGGCTATTATGCGCTGGAAGAGCGGATCAAAGCGGGGCCGCTCAGTGCAGCCCAGCGGCCCTTTGTGGTGGAGGCCGTTGGGGAGTGGGTGGTGCTGAACCCGTCGCAGAATGCCCGCGTTTTATCGCCAGACGGTGCCTTTCGCCTGCGCGTGGGCGGCAGGGTCTATACGCTCGACGGGACCCGGAAGGTGCGCGTCCCCGCCGATGCTGACGCGGCCATCTTTGTCATCAGCGCGCCTACCAAAGTGGTGGTCTCGCTGGGCGACGAGTAGCAGCGCGGCCAGCAATGAAAGGGACAGCCGCGCGCTTCAAAGCTCCAGGCAAAGGTCCCCGATGGCTTCATCCACACAGTCAGGCAAGGTCTCACTGCGCTCTAAGGCAGCATCAAGCCTCTGGATCAAAACGTCATCGGAAACAGGAAGCGCAAAGCGCTCATCGCGCGCAAAGGCCCCGATGGCCTCATTGAGCGTGGCGCCGGTCGTCGGCGTTGCGTCTTCAAGATAAGCAAGGTCCTGAAGCGCCTCCACCACCGCGCGGTAGTGCCCTAATCCGTTGCCTTCATCGTCGGCCGCTTCACCATCGGCAGGGCGCGCCGCCGACCCTGACCCAGCCGGGTCAACCACACTCACCACCCGTTGGGGCTCATCGGCAGGCAGGCTGGCAGTGCCGCGCACCAACGCACTCTCCCCGCCGGCTGGACTGCTGAGCGGACCATCATCGCCAACGCTCTGTAACGTGTTCACCGATTGACTGAGGCTGGTGAGCGTCGACCCGGCCTCGTCTTCAGCTGCTGAGGTGAGCGATGAGGTGGTTTGAGGCAGGCTGACAACGGGGCCATTTTCGATGAGGGCGGGCTTGTCGATCAGGCGAGGCGGCGCTGAGACGACCGCTACCGGTGTCGGCAAATCCGTCGCCGTCGGGGGGTTGGAAAGCTCAGGATCGGGAAGCACCTCTGGTGGGGTCTCAAACGGCGGCGTCTGTGCGATGGCTGCGGTTTTGGCAGGGGCCACCCGGCGCGGCGCAGGTCGAGGAATGGGCGGTGGGGGGCTGACGGCAAATAAGTCATCGGACGGGTAGAGCGGCTCGTCAGCGGTGCGGGCGGCATCGCCCCTTTGATCACCTTGGCGCAAGTCAATGGGACCGTCTTGCGCTAAAACCAGCTCCGGTTGGACGATCACCCACACATTGTCGCTGCTGCGCTTGCACCGAAACCCATCAACAGCGGTGCTGCTGCGCGCACCAGAGAGATCGATGCGGTAGCCGCGGCAGGGGGGGCTGCCCGTCCGCCTCACCAGCGGGTAGGGGCGCACCGTCATGGTTCGCCCGCTGGGCAGCGTGAATTCGCTCAGCGTGTCGGCGACCCCAAAGTCCAAGATGGTGCTGAGCCGCGCCTCCATCGCCCGGCGTTCGGCAGGGCTCACCGGGAGGGCGGTTTGAAAGCTCTGGCCGAATGCGCTCCCCGCCGCCAAAACCGACACCGCAATTGCCACACCGCG
>JBCDLN010000121.1:0-10908 GCA_038745295.1 Pseudomonadota bacterium
CGGGCGCCGCCCTCCTGTGTGGTTCGCCCTGTGCCCAGGGGGGGGGGGTGTCAGGCCAGGCTCCCCTTTTCGCAGTTCCCCCCACGCCCCAGCCGTCTCTTTCCGGGCATCAGCGAGGACGGGCTCCGGGGAACAGGCTAAGGCCCCACCCATGTTGAGGGAAACCAAGCGCTATCGCCGCGGTTGACATGGACATGGCTCGTCGGAGACACACCTTTGATAGCGAGGGGTTTTGTCGGATCGGTTTGGGCGGATGTTTCACGTGAAACACGATGTGGTGGTGGTCGGCGGGGGCCATGCAGGGTGCGAAGCCGCCATGGCTGCAGCGCGGGTTGGCGCGCGCGTCGCGCTGGTCACGCTTGATGCTGACGCCATCGGCCGGCTCTCTTGCAACCCTGCCATCGGGGGGATCGGTAAAGGCCATCTGGTTCGCGAAATCGATGCCCTTGATGGTGTGATGGGGCGCGTGGCGGATGCGGCCGGCATCCAGTTCCGTCTCCTCAATCGTAGCCGTGGGCCGGCCGTACGGGGCCCGCGCGCGCAGGTGGATCGAGCCGTTTACCGCGATGTGATGCAAGCGATGATCGCTGCGGAAGACCGGGTCACCGTTGTGGAAGGGGAGGTGGCTGATCTCCTCATGGAAGGCGGGACTGTGGCAGGGGTTCAGCTTGCCGCTGGTGACACGGTGAGCGCTGGGGCCGTGGTGCTGACGACGGGGACTTTTCTGGGCGGATTGATCCACCTTGGCGAGCGGACTTGGCCGGCTGGGCGGATGGGCGAAGCTGCCGCCACCGCGCTGGCAGCCCGCCTTGCTGATGCGCGCCTTCCCCTTGGCCGGCTGAAAACAGGAACGCCGCCAAGGCTTGTGGCGCAGAGCATCGACTTTGGCGCGCTCGATCTGCAACCGGGCGATGCTGAGCCGGCTTTCTTTGCCGAGGACACCACTGCGGCTGCGCTGGACCAGCGACCCTGCCACATCAGCCGCACCACCGCTGAGACCCACGCCATTATCCGCGACAATCTTCACCGCTCGTCCATGTACAGCGGTCAAATCTCTGGGGTGGGGCCGCGCTATTGCCCCTCCATCGAGGACAAGATTGTCCGCTTTGCGGACCGTGACAGCCATCAGATTTTTCTGGAGCCCGAAGGCCTCACGTCCGGGCTCATCTATCCGAACGGGATCTCCAACTCCCTGCCGGAGGATGTGCAGCTGGCGTTTGTGCACTCGATGCCAGGCTGCGAGAAGGCTGAGATTGCCCAGCCGGGATACGCCATCGAGTATGACTATGTGGACCCGCGGGCGCTGGCGCCGACGCTGGAACTGGAGGCCATGCCGCGTCTCTTGCTGGCGGGGCAGATCAATGGCACCACAGGCTATGAGGAGGCCGCCGCGCAAGGGCTTTTGGCGGGGCTCAATGCGGCGCGCCTTGCGGCAGGCGGCGACGGGCTGACGTTTGCGCGCCAGGACGCCTACATCGGCGTGTTGGTGGACGATCTCGTCTCCAACGGTGTTGATGAGCCCTATCGCATGTTTACATCGCGCGCAGAGCATCGCTTGAGCCTGCGCGCTGACAATGCCGTCGACCGACTGACCGCGTGGGGCGAGGCGGCAGGGTTGGTCCGAACTGAGAGGGCAGCAGCGTTCAAGGCGCGGGCCGAGGCGCGGCGCACCGCCATGACCGTGCTCAAAGGCATTGCCCTCAGCCCGCAGCAGGCCGTGAAATATGGGGTGCGGCTCAAGGAAGATGGCCGCAAGCGCGATGGGCTCGATATTCTCGCCCACGACGATGGGGGTTGGCGGGTGATCGACCAACTGGCACCCGCGCTCCAGGCGCTGTCCGCTCCTGTGCGCGAGACAATTGCCGCAGACGCGCTCTACCGTGTCCACACGGAGCGGCAGGCGAGGGAAGCCGCGTCAGAGGCGGCGGCCGATACGCTCAAAATCCCCGCTGACCTGATCAGCCGGCACATTCCAGGGCTTTCCAATGAGCTTCAGCATAAGCTTGTGGCGCGGCGGCCCCAAACCTTGGGCGAGGCACGGCGGATTTCGGGAATGACGCCGGCGGGCCTCGCCCTCATCGCAGCGCACGCGCGGCGCTTGGCCGCCTAGCGCTGCGCCGTCCGGTCCGATGGGCGAAGAAGACGCAGCGCACCACGCCATCGCCAAACGGGTCGATCCGGCCACTCTTCAGACTCTCGAAACTTTTGTCGGCCTTTGTAAGAGCTGGGGCGCGAAGACGAACCTTGTCAGCAGCGCCGACAAGGAAAGGCTTTGGTCACGGCACGTGGCGGACAGCCTACAGCTTGTTGGTGCAGCGCACGGGCTCGGCGGTCACTGGATTGATCTGGGTGCTGGCGCTGGCTTCCCGGGCCTCGTGGTTGCCATCGCCCGGCCGGAGACAACGATGACGCTGGTGGAATCCAACAAGAAGAAAGCCGCCTTCCTGTTGCGGGTGGCAGCGGAGTGCAAGGTGGCGCTCAGGGTCGAATCACGGCGGGCTGAAGCGCTGCCGCCCAAGGCTTTTGATGTGGTGTCGGCGAGGGCACTTGCACCTCTCCACAAGCTTTTGGCCCTTTCAGAGCCGTTTTTCGGGGACACCACCGTCGGCCTCTTTCCAAAAGGGCGAGAGGCTGCCACCGAATTGACCATGGCCCATCAAAGCTACCGATTCGATGTGGACATTACGCCAAGCCGCACCGACCCCGACGGCGTGATTTTGCGTGTGCGTAACCTCGTGAGGGCTTGATATGCTTCCCAAGCGCCCCCGTGTGATTGCTGTTGCCAACCAAAAAGGCGGCGTTGGCAAAACCACCACGGCCATCAATACGGCCACCGCCCTGGCAGCGCTCGGTGATGATGTCCTCCTGATCGACCTTGATCCGCAAGGAAATGCCTCCACCGGCCTTGGGGTGGACGCTGGCGATCGGGGCGTGTCCACCTATGACGTGCTCACGCGGACCAACAGCCTGTCAGAGGCAATCCGCCCGACCGAAGTGCCGCATCTTTCCATCGCGCCGGCGACGATGGATCTCCTATCCATCGACATTGAACTGTCTGCATCCTCCGACCGGGCGCTCCGGCTGCGGCAGGCCATTGCTGGGCTGAAGAAAAAGCGCCCGCGTTATGTGGTGATCGACTGCCCGCCCTCGCTCACCATGCTGACGGTGAATGCCCTTGCTGCCTCCCACGCGATTTTGTGCCCCCTGCAGTGCGAGTTCTTTGCCATGGAGGGGCTGTCTCAGCTGATGCGCACCATTGCTGAGGTGCGCACGAGTGTGAACCAAGAGCTTAAAATGCACGGCATCGTCATGACGATGTATGATGCGCGCAACAACCTTGCCAACCAGGTGGTGGCGGATGTGCGCGCCACTATGGGCGACCTTGTCTACGACACGATGATCCCGCGCAACGTGCGCCTGTCCGAAGCGCCGTCCTACGGAAAGCCTGCCCTCCTTTACGACCTCAAGTGCGCTGGGAGCCAAGCCTATTTGCGCCTTGTCTCTGAGCTGATCGACCGGGAACAGAAGCTGGGAGCTGCTTGATGAGCGCCATGCCCGACACCAAAAAGCGCCTGGGCAAGGGTCTTTCTGCCCTCCTTGGTGACATTGAGCCTCAACTGGCCGCATCCGGGCCCGAGCGGGGCTCCAAAATGGTGGCCATCGAAGCGCTGACCCCCAACCCCAACAATCCGCGCGCGAGCTTCCACGACGAACAGCTCGATGAATTGACCCAATCCATCAAAGCCCATGGCGTGATGCAGCCCATCATCGTGCGCGTGGTGGGCGACCGTTATGAAATTATTGCAGGTGAGCGGCGCTGGCGGGCGGCCCAGCGGGCCAAGCTCCACGAGGTGCCAGCCCTTGTGCGCAACGTCTCCGAGGGCGAAGCGCTTGAGATGGCGATTATCGAAAACGTCCAGCGCGAAGGCCTCAATGCCATCGAAGAGGCAGCAGGCTATAAGCGCTTGATGGATGAATTTGGCCATCGGCAGCAAGATCTTGCCAAGCTCATCGGCAAGAGCCGGAGCCATGTGGCCAACACGTTGCGGCTTTTGAGCTTGCCCCCGTCGATCAGGGCGAGCGTGGCCGATGGCTCGTTGTCCGCCGGCCATGCGCGGGCGCTCATCGGGGCTGATGATGCCGAGGCGCTGGCCGATGAGATCATCAGGCGGGGCCTTTCGGTGCGGGCGACAGAAACGCTGGTGGCACACGCTGCTCAAAAGGCTGAAGGTGCTGGGGAGAAAGAAGCGCTAAAGGGCGGGGCGGTGGAGGATGCCAACACTCGCGCATTGGTTCGCAGGCTCTCTCGGCGCCTTGGCCTCAAGGTGGGTCTCAGCCATAATGCTGATGAAAGTGGCACGCTCACCATCCGCTACTCATCGCTTGATCAGCTGGACAATGTGTGCCGGCTTTTGGGTGAAAGCTGATGGCGCTGCTGGCGGCTATCTGAAGGGCTTAGAGCGCGTCACGCCGCCATGGAAGCGCGCCACGCTCAGGCTGCACTTGTTGGTCGAGGGTGCACCGCACGCCTGATGATTATGTGCGGCTGTGACCCGCTCTAGGCTCTCGCGCTCGGAAGGGGGTTGGAGATGCGGATCTTGGACATTCCGCCCACGTGGACCCTCCTCCACATGGTGTTGGCATGGGTGTTTTCGCAGGTTTGGTCGTTCGATCTTCCGCTGTTAAGCGCCGTGGGATGGCTTATCATCTTTGCGGCGCTCATATTTGCTGGCTTTGCCGTGATGGTGATGGCGCGGGCCAAGACAACGGTCATTCCAGGTGCTGAGCCAACGGCACTGGTGACGGCCGGGCCCTTTAAACTCACCCGCAACCCCATTTACTTGGCCGACCTTTTCATTGTTTTGGGCTGGACCTTTGTGGTGGGCCAGCCCCTTGCCGCGGTGCTTGTCTACCCGTTGTTTCGAGTGCTTGATAGACGGTTTGCAGAACCTGAAGAGCGCAAGCTGGAGGCAGCGTTTGGCGATGGGTTTAAAGCCTATGCGGGACGTGTGCGCCGCTGGCTTTGAGGCGGTACTTCAAAGGGGCGAGCATTGTTCTTTCGCCGCATTGGCGCGGCCCGCCCTTCTCATGCTTCGGGTGGGGGGCCGAGCTTTTCTTGAACCGCAGGATCATCGCCCCTGTAAGCTTTATAACGTCTGCCGCATTTGGGGCAGGTGACCCACTGCCAGAGCAAATTGTTCCGCCGGCGCCGCTCCCGCTCTTTAGTTTGCATCGCCACATGCTCGCCCAGCGGCCACGGTCCGTAGGTTGAGGGGATCCGCTTGCCAAGCCGGCCAAGATCTTGTTCCAAGTCGCCATAGATGACTTCGATGTCGGCCGCGTCATCGTCCATCAGGGCGAGGGATTGCGTGCGGGCGTTGAAGACGCGCCGCCGCCGCCGGTTTTCTTGCGCGTTGCGTAAGGGGTTGAGTTTGCGCGAGAATTTTATGTTTGGCGAATCTGTGTAGTGACCGCGCGTATCTTTGGCGTAGGCGAGTGCCTTCTTCTCCTGAGGGGTGCGACGACGCCTAGCCAACGATTGTCCTCCAACGTGTGTGGTGGAGATGTTGGTGGTGCGGGCGCTGTTTGCTGTGTGGCGCGTCACACTTTGTCGAGGAGCGGTGTGGTGCTGGGGATGCATGCGTTCCGCCAGATCAGCGGCGCGCCGCAGGCGGCAGGCTTAGCCGTGTGGGACGCCCAGATAGGCATCAATCACGTCCTGATTGACGCGCACCTCTTCTGGCGTGCCATCGGCGATCTTCTGTCCGTAATCGAGCACGACCACCCTGTCGGAAATGTCCATCACGACACCCATATCGTGCTCGATGAGGGCAATGGTGGTGCCGAACTCTTCGCGCACATCGAGGATGAACCGGCACATATCTTCTTTTTCTTCAAGGTTCATGCCGGCCATGGGCTCGTCGAGCAGGAGAAGTTCGGGCTCCATGGCAAGGGCACGGCCAAGCTCCACCCGCTTCTGCAACCCATAGGGAAGTTTGCCGACAGGTGTTTTGCGGATCGATTCAATTTCCAAGAAGTCGATAATGTCTTCGACCCGTTTGCGATGGGTGACTTCTTCCTCCAACGCGGGCCCAAAGCGCATGAGCTGCCAAAAGAAATTCGATCGCATTTTAAGGGTTCGGCCAGACATGATGTTGTCGAGCGTGGTCATCCCCTTAAAGAGGGCAACGTTTTGGAAGGTCCGGGCGATGCCTGATGCTGCCGCATCGTGTGGTTTCATCTTGCGGCGTGGTTTACCCTTATAGGTGATGCGGCCTGTTTGAGGGTGATAAAACCCGTTGATGACATTGAGCATCGAGGTTTTGCCCGCGCCGTTGGGGCCAATGATGGCGCGAATTTCGCCGCGGCGGATGTCAAATGAAACACCGCGGATTGCTTTAACACCGCCAAAAGACAGCGAAACATCCTCCACGCTGAGGAGTGTTTCGCTTGCGGCGTGTGCCGGAGGCTTGTGCGAAGCTGTCGCTTCGGTTGATAATTCTTGCATATCAACTCTGAGTTGTTATTCTGTTGTTGAACTTGGAGGACTGCCCATGGGCACAAGGATGATCCGGTTCAGCGTCAGAGGGCAAGGTGGTCATATCCACGTGGTGCGGGTATCGCTCGGCCCACGGCTCGTTTCTGTCAAATGTTCATGCGACGAGGCGGAGAGTGCATTTCTGTGCCCCCACGCGCAAAAGCTCATAGATGGTGACACCAGCATCATCTTAAGCCGAAACCACGAAGAACTTGACGAAGTTATTAGCGCCATCTGGCAATCCGAATTTGGGCGATGGATCGCCATCCAGCGCAGTTATGACGGAGAGATGGCGGGGGTAAAAGGCCAACTGGCTGAAGCTGCCGCATGGCGCGAAGAGCTGCATCACATCCTGGAGGATGGAGATGGGGTGGAAGAACGACTGGAGACACTGTCAGCCCGCCGCAGATTGCCCAAGACTCGCGCCCACGAGCTTGTGGAGGCCATGCGGCGCCATGCCGCGTCTTTCGCCAGCGCGCGCCATGTCCCTTGGGAAAGCCCTCACCCTTGGGAACGCCATGTTTCGGGGGAGACGGACGTCTCGTGGCAGCGCGATGTTACTGGGCACGTCGCAGTGTCTTGGGAGCTCCATCCTGTTGGCGTCCCTGAGGCCGCCGCTGCCGCCCATCATCATGACGGCTCGTGCGGGCACGAGGGTGCGTGTACGTGCAACACCAATCCTGGTGAACATCAGGGCGCTGTTGGCAGCGGCCATGGGCTCAGTGTTCCGCCTGTGCCCGTTCAAGACCCTGCCCCCCAACACGTGGAGCCTGTTGAGCTGCCGTTGCCCGTGACGGTGAGCAAGCCTCCAGGCTACCGCGTCCTTTCGGCTGCAGAGCTTGCCGCTGCCACCTCTCAAGCAGGTTCGCTCGGGCCGATGGACGCTTTGCCCAGAACTGCTTATGTCGCGCGCCACACCCCGCTTTTGTTGGCGCGAGGCGCAGGTAGGCCGCACGGTGATGCTGATGATAATCCTGCGCCAAATCGTGGCGGTGCCAATACACCGTCCGACGTTGCCGGGCCTTTGCTGGGCAGCGAGGCGTTCCACACCGCTCCGCCGCGCGACGCGCCCTGCGATGACGTGCGGGAAAGGCCCGACGTAAACCCTGCAGCCGTCCACAAGACTGCAGCGCCCGGTCACCCAGCACCAGACAAAGATCAACCCGCATCCAACCACCCTGAACCACACCAACCTGCACTTGAGCATCAGGCGCTTGGTTACCCTGTGGCTCCCACCTTGCCAGCGGTTGACGTCAAGACAGGAAACGGGGCCGGCATGCAGCTCGATCGAGCCCAGTCGAGCATCACCGCTGAGGCAAGCATCTCGGCTGAGGCAAGCATTGCTGCAGTGGCCGGCAGCGACGCGGGGGCGAACGCCGCGGCGCTGGTGGAAGAGCCCGCTCACGCCAACGTATCTTCCCAGAAAAGCAACCGGGACAAACAGCGCCCTCGGCGGCTCTATCCTCAGCGCGCTCAGGACACGCCTGAGGGGAGGAGCGAAGGGATCACGCCGCCGCCTTCGTGGCAGGTTGAGCCGGGACGCGTTCGGCCTCATGTATGGCCACGGTTGCCTCTATGAGGCCCCGTCGTCCATCTTCAAACGTCACCTCCGTCCGCACAAAACAGTCTTGCGCGCCGCCATAAAGGGCATCAATCAGCGCGGCGTACCGGTCGAACACAAAGGAGCGCCGCACTTTTTGCGTGCGGGTGAGTTCGCCGTCATCGGCATCAAGCTCTTTGTGGAGCACCAGGAAACGCTTGATTTGCATCCCCGCCATTTGGGGCTCGGCTGCCAGTGCGCGGTTGGTGGTTGCCACGTGCGCCGCCAGGATCTCAGCCACTTGCGGATGTTGTGCAAGCTCTTGGTATGAGGCGTAAGAAATGTTGTTGCGCTCGGCCCAGTTGCCCACGGCGATAAGATCGATGTTGAGCATTGCCGTGACAAAGGGGTGACCATCACCAAAGGTGACGGCCTCGCGGATTTCGGGGAAGAACTTAAGTTTATTCTCCAAGTACTTTGGCGCAAACAGTGCGCCATCTAACAGACGGCCCACATCTTTGGCGCGGTCAATAATTTTGAGTTGCCCGTCGGCCTCAAAAATACCGGCGTCACCGGTTTTGATGAAGCCATCTTCGGTGAGCGCCTCGCGGGTTTTCTCGTCCGCTTTAAAGTAGTGGAGGAACATTCCTGGCGATTTGAAGAGGACCTCGCCATTTTCCGCAAGGCGCAAGGTGACCCCGGGCATGGCGGGACCCACGGTATCGGCGCGTACAGCCCCATCGGGCTGTGCGGTGATGTACAAGAAGGCTTCAGTCTGCCCGTAGAGCTGCTTGAGGTTGATCCCCAGCGCCCGGAAGAACGAGAAGAGTTCAGGCCCGATAGCTTCTCCGGCGGTGTAGGCGGTTCTAATCCTTGAAAAGCCGAGCACATTTTTCAGCGGGCCATAGACCAAACGTTCCCCCAGCGCGTAGGTGAGCCGCGCGGGGATGGGGACGGACTTGCCATCAAGGATAGCCTCACCATGGCGCTTGGCGTGGGCTAAAAAGGCATTGAAGAGCCAGCGTTTGAGCGCGCCAGCGTCCTCCATGCGGATGAGGACACGGGTGAGAAGGCTTTCAAACACCCGTGGGGGTGCAAAGTAAAACGTGGGGCCGATTTCTCGCAGATCGTGCTGGACGGTGTCCGGGCTTTCCGGACAAGCCGTCGCAAAGCCGGCAACCAGGCCTTGAGCGTAGTTCAGGTAGTGATCGCCCACCCACGCAAGGGGGAGATAGGCGAGCACTTCGTCAGCATCGGTGAGGTGATCGAACGCCACGGTGTCGCGGGCGGCCTGCACCGCCCCCGATGCTTTCAGCACCACGCCCTTCGATTGCCCTGTGGTGCCTGACGTATAAAGAATGGTGGATGCCGCATCGCCCGGTGCTGCAGCAATATCGTCTTCCCAGGTCGCTTCTTGCGACGGGTCTTTGTCCAAGACCGCTGCGCCACGCTCCAAGACGGATTGAAAGCTGTGGAGGTGGGTGTGGTCGTAACCACGCATCCCACGGGGCTCATCGTAGATGATGCCTTTCAGCCCCGGGAGTTGGTCTTGCGCTGCGATGACTTTGTCCACCTGCTCTTGGTCTTGGCAGAGCGCAAAGGTCACCTCAGCGTGGGCCAGAACGTAAGCAAGCTCTTCGGCAATGGCATCAGCATAGACTGGTACAGGGATCCCTTGGAGGGACTGCGCCGCCATAAAGGTATAGTAGAGCCGGGGCCGGTTGTTGCCGATAATGGCAATGGTATCGCCAGTCTCAAACCCCAAAGACTTGAGCCCCAGCGCAAGATGCATGACCTCTTGGCGAACCTCGCTCCAAGTGGCGGTGTGCCAGATGCCAAACTCTTTGTGGCGCATGGCAGGCCGCTCACCGCGCCGGCGGGCATTATCGAGGAGGAGTTTTGGAAACGTATCCCCCTCAGCCTGTCCTGACGTTTTGGCAGTTGAAGAATGGGAGCCGTTAACGGTGGAGGCAGCCATGACGGATCGTCCCCTCTTCTGGCGTTGTCATTTAGGCAGGTGAGGTCTGGCCGGCGTCAAGCGTCGGCGTTTGGGTCATCAGCGATAAGACTGCGCGACTGGCGGCTGTGGCCGGATCACTCAAATCGGCGACAATTTCGTTGTGATGTCGCCCCTTCACAAAGCTGAGTGACGCGGGACGGCCAGCTTCCATTAGCCCATCATAAAGCCGCGCCGATTGGCGCTTGAACTCTGTGGTCTCGTCGTCGCCCACCATGAGGCTGACGGGGCAGGGCATGTCGGCCACCCGCATTTGGGGCGAAAAGCTGCGGATTTCAGCCGGCGTAAAGGTCAACTCATCCTGCAGGAAGGCAGCGCGCAGGGGCGCAAGCTCGAAGAGCCCGCTGATGGGCACAACAGCCTGCGGCGGTTTGGGCGCCCGCAGCGCCGCCTCAATGGCAAGGTGGGCGCCGGCAGAGTGACCCACGAGAACCGCCTCATCCACCTCAGCGAGCGCCAGCGTCACCCCATTCACCGCATCGGCCACCGTCTCAGCCATGCGCACATCCGGCATCAAGCGATAGTCAACATTATAGAAGGTGGCGTCGGCGTGGTGGGCGAGGTTGGCCACAAACGCATAGTCCGCAGCGCAAAACCTTCGCCAATAGCCGCCATGGATAAAGACGAGGGCGCGGCCCGGCCGGCCGGTACGGGTGCGCCACACCGCCTGAAGGGGATCGCTCCCTGTGGAAAGGGCCTCGGGCGCCCCGAACTTTGTGACAGCAGCGGCCGACATGGCGGCGAACTGCGCAACCATCTCCTCGGTGTCTTTGAGGATGACGGAAAGTTCCAGCTCCGAGTTCCAAAATGCGC
>JBCDLN010000122.1:0-10905 GCA_038745295.1 Pseudomonadota bacterium
GCGTGACCCACCACCACAGAGAGCGGATTGTTGAGCTCATGGGCAACGCCTGCCAGGAGTTCGCCAAGGGCAGAGAGTTTCTCGCTCTGGTGTAGCATCTCACGATGGGCGGCCAGTTCAGCCTCCATCGCGGTGCGTTCTGTGAGATCGTACATGTAGGCAACGGTCATCTCTTCGCCGCGAAACGCGGTGCGGCGTGCTGAGATGAGGGTGGGAACGGCGCTGCCATTTTCCCGGCGAAGGCGCACCTCCATCCCGTCAACGCGGCCGGTGCGCTCGAGCCGCTCAAGATACTGGGCGCGTTCGGCTGGATCGATCCAATACTGTTCGCCGTGGGTGTTGGGGCCATAAAGATCATCGGCCGCACCGCCGCGGTAGACGAGTTCGCCGTTGGCGGCACGGGTCATGGTGAAGGCGATGGGGCAGGCGTCCAAAACGCTGCGGATGCGGCTATCAAGATCGCGTTCCAGCGCTTCGGCGCGTTTGCGCTCGGTGATATCGAGCTTGGTGATGACGAAGCCGCCATCGGAGGTGGGGCTTCTGGCGATGGAGTACCAGCGCCCGTCGCGATACTCGATTTCAAACCGGCGCGGAACTTGGGTGGGGCGTGTGGCGTCTTTGCTGAGGCGCTCGCCCTCTTCGGTGAGTTCGCCTGTGCCGATGGAGGCGTTGCACAGATCATCGTAGCGCAAGCCCTGCCGTAAGACGCCGGCGGTGGGTTGGTTGAGCGCGTCATACTGCCGGTTCCAGAGCTGGAGACGGCCCGCAGCATCATAAAGCGCGAACCCCTCGTCGAGGGATTCAATGGCATCGCGCATCCGCTTGCTGGCGTGTTCTAGGGCGTCGGTTGCGGCGCGCTCATCGGTGAGGTCCATGACGCGAAACACCAGCACCTCTTCGCCGTTAAAGCGCGCGCCGCGGAGCGAAAAGAGGGCGGGGAAGGCGGTCCCGTCATGCCGGCGGCCGTTTGCCCGGCGATTGTCGATGGCGCCGGTGGCGTCAAAATCCACCAAAAGGTCAGCGCAATCGGTGGGATCGATGAATTGGTCAGCGATGCTGGAGAGTTCACCGAACAGCGCGCGGCTGCCCGGCGACTGGCGGATGACCCTGGTGTCGTTGCGCGCGGCAATGCACATGTTGGCCGGCCCTGCGCGCGCGGTGGGCGGGGCGCTATGGGCGCCAGCCTCGCTGGCGCGCGGCAGAAGGTTGGGCACTGGCATCATCCTGTCCTAGGGCTGGCCCGTATCAGCGTGGTTTCAGCGAGGCGGCGACATGTTTCAATTGTAACGCCTCCGCCGCGGAAAGGAAAAACACGAGGCCGGACGACTATCGCCTCCGCTGCCGGCTGTGGCGGCGATGGGGAGTGGCCCTTGCCTGCTTGTGAAAAAAAGGCGTTGAGCCCGGGGCTCTCCGCCTTGTCTTGAAATGGCCCGCCGTGCGTTTCGGTGGGCCGTCGCCAAGGAGAGGTGTGGGTTAGGACTTTTCGAACATGAAGGGGAACATGGCGCGGGCCGTTTCCTCGTCGAAATCGGTCTTGAAGGAGAGGCGCTCTTGGATGGCGCGGGCGCGAGCCACGGCGGGGCGCGCGTCCACCATCTCAAACCAGCGCTTGATGTTGGGGTACTGGTCGATGCCGCCTTCGCCTAGGACACGGACGTGACGGTCCACCCAGCCCCATGCGGCCGCGTCAACGAGGGTGTAGCCATTCCCGACGATGTACTCCCGCCCGCTCATATGATCGTCGAGGACTTTGTAGTGGCGGTGCGCTTCGTACTTATAGCGGGCTTTCGCGAAATCGCCGCCTTCCTTGGCGCCGGCGGTCTGGAAGTGGACCCATTGGCCTGAGAAGGGGCTGAGGCCGCTTGCAATCCAGAAAAGCCAAGAGAGGAGTTCGCCCCGCTCGTCTGGCGCGCCGGTGAGGGCGCCGTGCTTGTCGGCCAAGTAAAGGCAGATGGCGTTGGAATCGAAGACCCGCGTGTCGCCATCCAAGATGGCAGGCGCTTTGCCGTTGGGGTTGATCTTGCGGAACTCATCTGAGTGTTGCTCGCCCTTGAACGTATCAAGCGCGATCGCTTCATACTCAAGGCCAAGCTCTTCCAGGATGAGCGCCACCTTCATGGGGTTGGGTGTGTGGTGGAAGTAAAAGCGGATCATCGGGGCCTCCATCGGCGCATGGGCGGTGCGAACGGCCGTTCGCGGCTGAGGTCGGTTTAGAGCCGCGCAGGGTTTGTGCCAATGGGGGGCATAGCACGTTTTTGTGTTCCCCCGGACCGCTAGGAGGTTAGACGGCCCTCGATGGGATACTGCGGGTCCACATAGTGATGGACGACGGTCGACCCTTTGGGGACGATGGCGTCTGCAGCGGCTTCGTCCTCAGCCGTCCAGGTGACGTTGAGCGCATCGAGGTAGGCTTCGAGCTGTTCGACCGTGCGCGGACCGACAATGGCGCCGCTCACCATCTGATTGGCGAGCACGAAGGCGGTGGCGTAGGCGGGGGGTGCGATGCCTCTCACGTTGGCGCGCTCAACGAATTTTTGGGCAGCTGCGATGGTTTCGGGGCGGAACTCTGTCTCTAAGATCCGGGGGTCTTGGGCGGCGGCACGGCTGTCTTGCGGCAGGGTGCCGGCGTACTTGCCTGTGAGGACGCCGCGGGCAATGGGGGAGTAGCTGAAGACGCCAATGTCGAAGTGGTGACAGGCGGGCAAAAGCTCCTCTTCGATGACCCTATAGAGCGCGTGGTAGTAGGGCTGGCACACCACCGGGCGGGTGATGTTGGCTTCATCGCAGTACCGCACCAGCTCGGCAACCCGCCACGCTTTGTGGTTGGAGACGCCTATATAGCGGATGGCGCCGCTGCGCACCAAGTCTTCCAGCGTGCGAACAATTTCTTGAAGTGGTGTTCTGAGATCTTCTTTGTGAAGGTAGAAGACATCAATATAATCTGTGTTCAGCCGGCGCACAGAGGCGTGGACCGCCTCCATCAACCACCGCCGGGAGAGGCCGCCGTGGTTGATATCATCACTCATGGCGTTGGCGGCTTTGGTGGCCAGGATAATGCGGTCCCGCTCAGGCTTGATAAGACGGCCGGTGATTTCTTCTGAGCGGCCACCGTTATAGACATCGGCCGTGTCGACGAAGTTGATGCCGGCCTCGCGCGCCTTTGCGTAAATGTCGGCGGACGCTGCCTCATCGGCGCGGCCGCCGAACATCATGGTCCCGAGAGCAAGTTTTGAAACTTTGAGGCCACTGCGCCCCAGTAATGTCATGGCATCCATGGCAGCCCCTTTGTTTGGGCAAGGGTGTATACGAGCGCGGCGGCGCGGTGCAAACGGGCAGCACGCTGGTGATGGACCGCCTCGGCTTGCATCTGAGCGCATGTTGTGCCCGGTATCGCCCGGGCTGCCAGATCACCGGTAGCCCCAAGAAAGGGAGGCGACGTTGAGCAACCGTTTGTCCATTGCTGTGATGCCGGGGGATGGCATCGGCCTTGAGGTGACCCCAGCGGCGCTTGCTGTTGTGGACAAGGCGCTCAGCCTTGCCGGAGCGCCGGGGCTCGACCATCGTCCGCTCCATGTGGGCGCGAAGGCCTACCTTGATACAGGCACTGACTTTTCCGATGAGGCCAAGCAAGTCGCCACGGACGCTGACGCCATCTACCTTGGCGCCATGGGGCTTCCCAGTGTGCGCAAAGCCAACGGGACAGAGATTTTTCCCCAAGTGGAGCTGCGCTTTTTGCTCGACCTTTATGCCGGTGTGCGGCCGACGCGGGCGATCCCCGGCGTCCCCACCCCGCTGGCGGACCCGAGGGCGGCTGAGATCGACTTTGCGCTGGTGCGTGAATCCACAGAGGGGCTTTTTGCGTCCGTGGGCAAGGGTGTTGTGGAGAACGATGAGCGGGCGTCCGACACACAAGTCATCACCCGTGCCACCACAGAAAAGCTCAGCCGCTTTGCCTTCGACTTAGCCGACCACCGGGCCGCGCGCCGCACCGCGACGCGCCGCTCGCAAGTCACACTAATTGATAAGGCGAACGTCTTTGCCTCGTTCGCCTTCATGCGAAAAGTCTTCGACGAGGTGGCTGCCGGCCGCACCACTGATGTGGAGCGGCTATATGTGGACGCTTCGACGCTCGCCTTCCTGGGGCGGCCGTGGCTCTTTGATGTGATTGTGACCGAAAACATGTTCGGCGATATCTTGTCGGACCTTGCTGCAGGGCTTGTGGGGGGCATGGGCTACGCACCGTCCGCCGACATTGGCGATGGGCATGCGGTCTTCCAGCCCGCCCATGGCAGTGCGCCTGATATTGCCGGCAGCGGTAAGGCCAACCCCACGGCGGCCATCTTGTCAGGCGCAATGATGCTGGAATGGCTGGGGATGCGCCATGACATCCCTGCGATGGTGGATGCTGCTGGCCTCATTGAACATGCCGTCGATGGGGCGTTCGCGGGGGGCGGCTTGCTGACGGCCGAGCTTGGCGGAACGGCCGGCGTGCGTGAGGTGACGGACGGTGTTCTGAGCGCGCTGCACGCTGGCCGTGGCTGACACCCCGGCGGCGGAGCAGGCGGCGGGCGTGGGTGCAGTCGGGGCGCTCAAGGTCGCAACGGTGGGCGCGGGCTACTTCAGCCAGTTCCATCACGCGGCGTGGGCGGCTGACCCGCGCACGACGTTGGTGGCCGTGTGCGACCAAGACGTGGACAAAGCTGCAGCGTTTGCGCGCGTCTACAGGGCGCCGCGCTACTACAGGGATGTGGCGCGTATGCTGCGTGACGAAGCGCCCGACCTTGTGGACCTCATCATCCCGCCCACCGGCCATGCCGCGCTGATCACGCTGTGCCTTGAGGCAAAGGTTGCCACCATTTGCCAAAAGCCGTTCTGCCGCTCGCTGGAGGAGGCTAAGGTGATGGCGCGTGCTGCACAGGACGCCGGGGTGCCGCTGATCGTCCATGAGAATTTCCGCTTTTCGCCCTGGTACAGGACCGTGAAGCGGCTGATGGATGAGGGCGCGATTGGCACCCTTTATCAGGCAAGCTTTCGTTTGCGGCCTGGGGACGGGCAAGGTCCCAAAGCCTATCTCGATCGGCAGCCGTACTTTCAGACCATGGAGCGCTTTCTGGTCCACGAGACGGCGATCCATTTCATCGACACGTTCCGCTATCTTTTCGGTGAGCCGAGCGCGGTGTATGCCGATTTGAGGCAACTGAACCCAGCCATTTGCGGTGAGGATGCTGGCCACATCCTTCTTAATTTTCCCGATGGGCAGCGGGCGCTGTTTGATGGCAACCGCCTTGCCGATCATGTGGCTGATAACAAGCGGCTCACCATGGGTGAGCTGATGGTGGATGGCAGCGCCGGCAGTTTGAGCGTTGACGGGTATGGCCGGGTGTTCCTGCGAAAGTTCGGCGACAATGAAAGCGTTATGGTGGGAGAGCCGTTCGACGCCTCGCAGTTTGCCGGTGGCGCCGTGGCGGCGCTTCAGCGCCATGTTGTGGGCCATCTTTTGGATGGCACGCCGGTGGAAAACAGCGCGGCGGACTATATCGCTAACCTTCGCATTGAAGACGCGGTCTATCAGTCGGCCGCATCGGGCGAACGGCTTGCGCTGCGTTAGAGGCTGGAGCAGGATTACCCTCAACGAGGCTGCGCATCATAGTAAAAGGGTAGAACAATGAAGTATTACGGTGCGACCCTTCCAGCGCCCACTGACGTGACCAAGCTCCTTTCAAGGGGCCTGTCGCTGTTTCCTGACAAGACCGCTCTCGTCACCGAGGACGGGTCGTGGAGCTGGGCAGAGCTTGAGACCATGAGCAATGCTTATGCGGGAGGCCTTTTGGGGTTGGGGCTGAAGCCTGGTGATCGCGTCGCCTCATACCTTCCCAATTCGACGAAGCTCTTCATCCACTATCTCGGTGCGATCAAGGCAGGGCTTGTCGCCGTTCCTCTCAACTATCGCTACACTCACTTTGAGATTGACCACGCGCTTGAGGTGAGCGGCGCAAAGGGCATTGTCTACGATCGCAACCGCTCCGAGATCATCGGCGCGACACAGCTTGTGAGTGGGTTGCCGGTGAAAATCATCGCCGATCCCGGTACGTGTCCTGGTGATGACGATGTTGCCCCGCTTCTCAAAGCAGCGCCTGTGGCCTTTCCTGAGCGCGACCTTGATGCGCCGATTTTTATGTTCTTCACCTCGGGCAGTACGGGGGCGGCCAAAGGCGTTACCCACACGGCGCGCACGCTCAATTGGGTGATTTCAAGCGTTGCCAAGGGCTATGCCATCAGCCCTGCGGACCGGTTCATGTCTGGCTCGTCGTGCTCCCATATCGGCGGGTTCATGACCACGCTTGCCACCTGGGTGGAGGGGGCGATGGCGTTGTCGCCAAGGGTGGGCAAGCCGCTTGTTCAGCTTGAGATGATGCGCAAGTGGCGGCCCACGATGGTGGTGATGTTGCCGGCAGCGCTCTTTGAGCTGGAGCGCACCGCGCAGGCAACGGCGGAAGACTTTGCATCGCTGCGCTTTGTGGGCTCAGGTGGCGACAAGGTGCCTGAGCAGTTGGAGCGCGAGTTTACGGCGCTCACCGGCCTGCCGATCCATGAGGTTTACGGGATGACGGAGATCGGCCTGTCTCACGTCAACCCGTCGAGCGGTTTGGCGACATCGGGGTCAATCGGCCGGGTCTCCTGCGGCTACGTGTGCGAGGTGCGCAACGAAAAGGGCGAGCCTGTGCCGCAGGGCGAAGAGGGTAAGCTCTGGGTCAAGTTTCCCGGCACCACCACTGGCTACTGGAACCGGCCTGAGGCGACGGCCGAAGTTTATGACGAGGATGGCTGGTTCGACACGGGCGACATTGTGCGCGCCGACGAAGAGGGCTTCTTCTATTTCTGCGGACGGAAGAAGCAGATCATCATCCACGACGGGTCCAACATCTTCCCGCAGGAGGTGGAGGAGGCGCTCCTGAAGCACCCTGCCGTTTCGTCAGCGGGGGTTATTGGGATCCATGACACTGTGCATGGGGAGAACGTGCGGGCCTACATCTGCTTCAAGCCTGGCGAAGAGCGTCCTTCGACGCTTGATTTGATTGCCTTTGCGTTTGACCGGGTGGGTTATAAGGCACCGGAGGAGGTGGTGGTGCTCGACGACATGCCCATCAACCCCACCGGCAAGGTGGACCGGGTGAGCCTTAAAAAGTTGGCTGCTTCAACCCAAGGCAGTGCGGGCTGACCGGCGTTCGGTGACGGACCGCTCTTTTGGCCCGCTGCGGCACCGAACCAGTTGTCATGATAGGCCATTGGCGTTTAGCTTACCGGCGTTCACGTATCGCGCGGCAGACGCGAGCGGGTTGGGGGAGGCACCATGACGTTTGACCCATTCCAAGGTGATGTGCGGCTTTGCACCAGTGAGTAGCGCGGGCGCACGTTCGGTCATTGGCGCCATTGTGGTGGCCGCTGGGTGGGCGGCCGTTGTCGCCACGGACGGCGTTGCAGCCACGTCTATGAAGCACGCTTTTTAGGGTAGGCGACGATGCTCGCGCTGACAGGCGAACTCGCGTTCCAGATTGAAGCTGTGGAGACCCACTGCCTTCGCGTGCCGGTTTCAAAACACACAGCAGCCTCTCGTGAGGATGCGATGGACGGGGTGCCCGCTCTCATTGTGGTGCTGCGGTTTGACGATGGCGCGGAAGGCTACGGCGAAGTCCATTGCACGCTGCCCCGCTTCAGCCAGTTCCACAAGGCGAGGATCATTGATGAGATCCTGTCTCCGCTGCTGGTGGGGCGGTGGTTTGGTTCCCCTGAAGAGATGACAGCGATGCTGGAGGCGCAGAGCCATGCCATCGTTGTGCAATCGGGAGAGCCTGGTCCCTTCGCCCATGCCATTGCAGGGCTCGATATTGCCGCTTGGGATGGCGTCTCCAGGCGCTTAGACCTGCCGTTATGGCGCCTCTTCACCACGGAGCCGCGCCCAGCGACGCTGCCGGCCTATGCCAGTGGGCTCGACGCGGCCGATCTTGAAACACTGGTGCCGCCGCTGATCGAGGCGGGTTGGCGCGCCTTCAAGCTGAAGGTGGGCGGTGATGCCGAGACCGACCGGCGCAACATTGATCGCCTGCGTACCCTGATAGGGCCGGAGGGGCGCATTATGGTGGATGCCAATCAGGCGTGGGACTTTGCCACCGCCGAGCGGCAAATCACGGCGCTCGCTGGGTGTGGCTTGTCGTGGATTGAAGACCCCATCGCGGCCGATAGGTCTTGGGATGAGTGGTCTGTGCTGACCGCGATCGGCCCGCCCATTGCGCTGGGGGGGAATTTGCGGGGACCCGACGCGTTCCACGATGCAATTGATGCTGGCGCTGCTGTGGTGCAGCCTGATGCAATGGTGTGGGGCGGCCTCAGCGGGGCGCGAACCATTGCCGAAACGGCCAGTGAAGCCGGGGTCTTATGGGCGCCTCATGCCGTGGCCGGCGGGATTGGCTTGGCCGCCACAAGCCATCTCACCGCGGCCTTGGGCGGCGCTTATCTTGAGGTGGACGTCCATCCCCATCCGCTGCGGGACAAGGCGCTCAGCGATGTGATCTCCATCGACGATGGGATGGTGAAGGTGTCTGACGCGCCTGGAACCGGCTACTTGCCGTCGGCGAGCTTTTTGGAGACCTATCGGGCCAGCGCCTCGGCCTGAGACGGCCCTGCGGGAGACGGGCGGATTAGCGCCGGTCCGTCTCTGGGATGATGCCGCGGGGGGCAAAGCGCAGAACCAGAAGCAGCACCACGCCCATCACGATATAGCGCATCTGGGGCGCGTTCTGGAGGAGATGGTCGCGGATGGGGCTTTCCTCGCCCAAGAACGCTGTCCCGTTTTCGATGAGGGCGCGTCCCAAGGGCTCGGCCTGCACCCAGGTGAACCATACAAAGAATGCGCCGATGGTGGCGCCCCAGTTGTTGCCCGATCCGCCCACGATCACCATCACCCAGATGAGGAAGGTGAATCTCAGCGGTTGATAAGACCCCGGCGTAAACTGCCCGTCGAGCGTGGTGAGCATGGCGCCGGCAAGGCCAATCACCGCAGAGCCCATCACAAAGACGAGGAGATGGAGGCGCTTGACGTCCTTGCCCATGGCCTCCGCGGCGGTCTCGTTGTCCCGCACGGCGCGCATCATCCGGCCCCAGGGCGACCACAGCGCCTTTTGGGCGAGCCACAAGATGATCGCGAGGGCGGCGACGAAGAGCCCTGCATAGCCAAGCTTCACCACAAGGGATGAGAGCTCCACCGGCCCCACAGGAAGGCTTGCTGCAAGGTCGGCAAACCAGGCCTCTTCGCGCAGCTCCACCTCGTACGGGACAGGGCGCGGCAGGCCGACAACGTTTTTGACCCCGCGGGCGAGCCAATCCTCGTTCATGAGGATGGCGACAATGATTTCAGACACGCCGAGTGTGGCAATGGCGAGATAGTCGGCCCGAAGACCGAGTGCGATTTTGCCGATGACCCAAGCGGCGGCAGCGGCAAAGAGCGCGCCGACAATCCAAGACACGAGCACCGGCATCCCCGCCCCGCCGAGATAACCAAGGAGCGAGGGGTTTACGTCTTCGATGGCTTTGGTGGAGGGGCCGAGGACGGCAGAGGCCATCATGAACCCTGCAACGGCGGTCAGGGCGATGAGGAGGGCTCGGGCGATCCCCTCAAAAGAGCGGCTGAGCGCGAGCGCAATCACGATAGCCGCCACGATAATGAGGAGGGCGAGGGCAACCCCAGGCCCCCCCGCCTGCCAGGCTTCGGGCACCGGATCGGCCGCCACCAGCACCACCGCCAAACCGCCCAGCGCGGTAAAGCCCATGACGCCGAAGTTCACGAGCCCCGCGTAGCCCCACTGGATGTTCACCCCCAGCGCCATCACCGCCGAGACCAAGCAAAGATTGAGGATGGAAAGGGCGAGCGACCAGCTTTGGAACTCGCCAGTGAGGGCGATCAGAATGAAGAAGATGACGAACGGCACCACGGCCCGCAGGTTCATGGGCAGGCCCTCCTTGCGGTATGGCGCTTGATGGAACGGTGGGGCTGCAAGCGTTGTGTGGTGGCGGCCATCATGACGGTCGCTTGTTGAAGAGCCCGTTGGGGCGCAGGAGGAGCGTCAGCACCAAGATCACGAAGGCGACGGCGAACTTGTACTCCACCGCCAAAAGTTGAACGAGACCTTCTGGCATCCAGGCGTCGGGCACGATGTGGCCCAGGAACCGCTTGTACGCGTAGGTGATGAGCACCTCGGCAAAGGCGATGATGAAGCCGCCCGCAATGGCGCCCAGCGGCGAGCCGAAGCCGCCGACAATGGCGGCCGCAAAGATCGGCAGCAAAAGCTCTTGGAAGACAAACGGCTTATAGCTTTTGTCGATCCCGTAGAGGGTGCCGGCAATGACGGCAAGGGTGGCCGACAACGCCCAAGCGATCATCACCACCTTGCCTGCGTCGATCCCGGAGAGGGTTGCAAGGTCTTCATTGTCGGCGTAGGCGCGCATCGCTTTGCCGGTGCGCGTTTTCATCAAGAACCAGAAGAGCGCGGCAACGGCGATGGCTGCCGTCACCACGGTGATGACCTGCGTGGTGCGGATCGCAAGACCTTCCCGAAGGCCCGTTATCGACCGGAATTCGCGCGCGGAGAGGACAAAGCGCGAGCCATCGGTGAAGATTTGGTCGTTGGGGCCGATGATGAAGCGGATGAGGCCTGCCATCACGAACATCACGCCGATGGAGACGATGATGAAGATCACCTGGTCGGAGCGTTTTTCGCGGTAGAAGCGGTAGACCAGGCGGTCTGTGCCGAGCACCACGAGGATGGTGACGAGGATGGCAAAGGGAAGGGCCAGAAGCGCGGTGGGGAGCGGCGCGATGGAAACGCCCATGTCCTGCAAGAACCACGTGCC
>JBCDLN010000123.1:0-10889 GCA_038745295.1 Pseudomonadota bacterium
CATGGGGCTGAGGCCCATCGTGGCCATCAACAAGATCGACAAGCCCGAAGAGCGCCACTCCGAGGTGGTGGATGAGGTGTTCGAGCTCTTCGACGCGCTGGGCGCCACCGATGAGCAGCTCGATTTCCACGTGGTCTACGGCTCGGCCAAAATGGGCTGGATGGCGATGGACCCCGCCGCTGGGCCTGATGCAGGGATGGGGCCGCTTCTCGATCTCATTGTCTCCCACGTGCCGGAGCCGCGCACCGAAGAGGGCGCGTTCAAGATGCTGGCAACCACCATTGAGGCGGACAATTTCTTGGGCCGTATCCTCACTGGCCGCATCACATCGGGCACCGTAAAGCCCAACCAGACCGTGCGGGCGCTTTCCCGCGATGGCACCATGGTGGAGCAAGGCCGCGTCTCTAAGGTGCTCGCCTTCCGCGGGCTTGAGCGCACCCCCATCGATGAAGGGCGAGCGGGCGACATTGTTGCGATCTCTGGCCTCCAAAAGGCGACTGTCGCCGACACCATTTGCGACCCGTCGGTCACCGCCGCCATTCCGGCTCAGCCCATCGACCCGCCAACGCTTGCGATGACCTTTCGCGTCAACGATTCCCCGCTCGCCGGGACGGAAGGCGACAAAGTGCAGTCCCGCGTCATCCGCGACAGGCTGCTGCGCGAGGCGGAGGGCAACGTTGCCCTTCAAGTCACCGAGACCCAATCGGGCGAAGCCTTCCAAGTGGCGGGCCGCGGCGAGCTGCAGCTCGGCATCTTGATTGAGACCATGCGCCGTGAAGGCTTCGAGATTGGCGTATCGCGCCCGCAAGTGGTGATGCAGCGGGACGAGACTGGCACCCTGATGGAGCCCATCGAAGAGGTGATCATCGACGTGGACGATGAGCACTCCGGCACCATCATCCAAAAGCTCTCAGAGCGCCGCGCCGACCTTGTGGAGATGAAGCCCTCTGGCGCTGGCCGCACGCGGGTGATCTTGCACGCCCCCACCCGCGGGCTCATCGGCTACCAGGGCGAGCTTTTGTCCGACACGCGCGGCACGGGGATCATGAACCGCGTGTTCCACACCTATGCGCCGCACAAAGGGGCGATCCCCACCCGCCACACGGGGGTGCTCATTTCCAATGGCGATGGCGATTCGGTGGCCTACGCCATGTTCAACCTGGAAGACCGCGGACCTATGTTCATCGACCCCGGCGTTAAGGTCTACCGCGGCATGATCGTGGGCGAGCACACCCGGGGCAACGACCTTGAGGTCAACGTGATGAAGGGCAAGCAGCTCACCAACGTGCGCGCCTCCGGCAAGGACGACAGCGTGAAGCTCACCCCGCCCATACGGATGAGCCTTGAGCGTGCGCTCTCCTACATCAACGACTTCGAGCTAGTGGAGGTGACGCCCAAAAACATTCGCCTGCGCAAAATCCACCTCGACCCCCATGAGCGTAAGCGGGCTGAGCGCGCTGTTGAGTCGGTCTAAGGCTGCTCGTTTTCTAACGGCTCACTAAGACCTGGGGCCGCTGATCCGATCGGTGAGCACGGGCGGTTCGTCAAAGAAGGCGCCGGCTTTGCCGCGCTCAACGCCATAATCAAAAAGCGTGTTCATGTAGGCGCGGTTGAAAGGGCCTGGGTAGGGCTTGTCAAAATCCTCGCCAATGAAGGTGAGCTGGAAGTCGAACTTGCGGTCCTGGGTGAAATCGTACGTTTGAGCGACGGTGCGCTGCGTGTTGGATTTGGCAAGGGTGGCCAGTGAGCGCGCGGCAATGGGAATGGTGCCAGCCTTCACCACTTCAAAATCGGGCTCGAACGTATCGTTGATGATGATGGTGAATTCACCGCCTGGAAGGGCCCGCTGGATGCCGCGTGATAGGAGCACCCTGTCCGGCAAGGTGAACACCTCATTGATGGCGCCCCCGTCCACGTGAAGTTCGTCGTAGCGGAGGCTGCCGGCCTCCACCGGAATGAGGGCCGGCGGGAAAAGCGCCGGTATGCTGGCTGACGCCACCAACACCTCGCGGAACACCTCAAGCGCACGCGGCGTCCCCACCTCGGCAATCCGCCCCATGTTCCAGATGACGCCCCGCTGCGCATCAAGGTCCGTGGTGGCGACGAGGAGGATGCGCCCCTTTTGGTGCTCCTGCGCAATCGCCTCTAGAAGTTCAGGCGTCACATGCTCGTTGATCATCCGGCGCAGCGGCGCATTGCTCGCAAGCCCGCTGCCGAAGATCCCGACAATGCCCCTGACGGAAAACACATCCCGCGCGTCAATCTGGGTGAAAATGGCCTTGAGAGGCTCATCATAGTCAGGCCCTAAAAACGCATATGGCGCGATAAGCGAGCCTGTGCTCACCCCTGTGACGGCGTTGAATTGCGGGCGCGTTCCGGTCTTACTCCACCCGTAGAGGAAGCCTGCCCCATATGCCCCCTTATCGGCGCCGGCTGAAAGAGCCAGGACCCGAAGGGGTTTACCCTCCCGCCGCAATTGGGACACCAGCCGATTGCCTGCTGTTTGAAACCGCTCCTCAGGCGCATCGGCCCACACGCGGATGTTGGCGGGCATCCCCACCACCACCGCGATTTCCTGGTCGGCCACGGTATAGGGCGTCCTTTTCGGGACGGAACCGCAGGCGGCGACCATGAGGACGGAGGCAGCCACCAACAGCCGCAAGAGAAGTGCAATCATGTTCTTGCCCAGCACCTGGCTGCGAAAGCTCCAGCATAAGGTCTTTCCCGTCACAAAGCTGCCGCAGTTGTGCAACAGTTCGGCACTAATAGAGCACAATGGTTTGCGGAAGTTAGCTGATCGTCCTTGTCAGTATCGCAGGCGTCTAAATTTTCAGAAGAATTGAGTTAAAAGCGCGAAACAGCCAAAATTCTGCTTACAAATTTTGTCGTTTATTTATGCCTGTGTTGTGGTTAGAGGACGCAACTGGCGCAAACGCTGGGGGCGATCCGCTCGACGCGCCACGGTCTGCGAGGGGGGGAATGCCACCACGCTGGTGCGGTCAGCCGCCTCTCATCCGATCAAAGCCCATATCCCACCGAAGAGGGATCGGTCCTTGATGGCGGGCCTTTCGGTCAAGGCCCTGGGAAAACTGATAGGACAGGTTCAAAAACGCCCCAGCAGATCGCACATCTTCGCGTCCTGCTCAGCTGAGTTAATCGGAGTGGTCTAGTACTGCATCCGCTGGGGAGCCTGCTAAAGCGCGCGGAACCAGTTCGATTTCCCACAGTTTGGGCCACATTTTACCCGTTACGATCAAACGCCCGGTTCTGTCATCGTAGGCAATACCGTTCAGCACCTTGGGATAGATGAGTGTCTCTGGATCAGGGTTAAGGCCCGTCAGGTCGATCCAGGCCGATACACTCCCCGTCGACGGTTCAATGCCAGCAATGAATGGCGTGCGCCACACATTCGCAAAGATGAGCCCGTTCACCCACTCGAGTTCATTGAGAAAACCGACTGGCCCGGTCGCATCAGAGACATAAATCGTGCGTTCCACCGCGAGCGTCTCAGGATGGATGAACAAGATTGCGCTGGATCCATTACTTTTGATGAGGTAGCGGCCGTCAGTCGTAAGGCCCCAGCCCTGATCCGGGTAGCGGAATGTTCCGACCCGTTCGAGCGTCTCCCGGTCATAGACAAAGCCCATATTGCCCAAATACGTGAGCTGGTAGATCCGTTCACCAAGGACAGTGACACCCTCGCCAAATTGGTCTGAACTCAACGAAACTGACTTGATGGCAGCCCCCGTTGTAATATCGTTGAGCCTTAAGGCTGATTGACCCCACAGCCCGGTGCCCTCGTAGAGCGCACCATCTTCCATAACCAGACCTTCAGTGTACGAAGCAGTGTCGTGCGGGTGAGTGGCATGGATTTTATAGCCGTAGACTGGGATCTGTGTCTGCTGGAGGACGCGATCTGAGTCGAAAGCCTTGTGCCCATGCTGGGCGGGGAGAGGATTAGCCAGGCTACTAAGTCCAAGAGCAAGAAGGGCACAGATGGCCCAGCTTCGTTTCATCCAACGTTCCTTCAAAGATCTGTAATGCGAAGCCTATGGCCAATGCCAAAGACGTCCAACAGCGGCGGCACGATCGACCTCGGACCCAAGCACATTGTGAGGTAAAGCCCCGACGTCGTCTGGATCGGGCCGAACGATCCGCTCAAACAGGGGCATTTGCATGATCTCATCGACATAAGCAGCGCAATTGGCCGTCGCATGGATCGAGGATATTGGCATGACAAGGGTGGTTATCCGCCGCCAGCCGCCCACACTCCGAAACGTCCGCCCCGCCGTCGCGGTCGCGAACAAACCGCACCTACGGGTTCGGCGAGCGCCCACTGCCGCCCCATGTCGCCCACTTGTGTCGGTGCGCACGGCATACTGAACGAGCCGGACAGGGCACGGCGATGGGTGTTGCTCCGCTTGACGCTCAGAGCTTAGGCATGCCTTATATTACGTCAACCGCAGGGGAGGGCGTTCTGAGCGCGCACGCGAGCGAAACCGTCGGCGCCACCGTCAAATTCGATGGTGTTCAAAAAAGCTACGACGGCGAGAGCCTTGTGGTGAAAGACCTCAACCTCGACATTGCCCCGGGCGAGTTTTTAACAATGCTCGGCCCGTCCGGATCGGGCAAGACCACCTGTTTGATGATGCTGGCCGGGTTCGAGCCACCCACCCACGGCCATATCTACCTGGACGACAAAGAAATCAGCCAGTTGCCGCCCCATAAGCGCGGCATCGGCATGGTCTTTCAAAACTACGCTCTGTTTCCGCACATGACGGTGGGGGAAAACCTTGCCTACCCGCTCAAAGTGCGGGGCATGGGCAAAGAGGAAATCAAGGGCAGGGTGGAACGGGCGCTCGCCATGGTGGAGCTCCCTGGCTATGGCGGCCGGCGCCCAGCGCAGCTTTCAGGGGGGCAGCAGCAGCGGGTTGCCGTAGCCCGCGCCCTCGTTTTTGAGCCCAACCTTGTGTTGATGGATGAGCCGTTAGGGGCACTCGATAAGCAGCTGCGTGAGCAGATGCAGTACGAAATCAAACACATACACGAAAACATCGGCGTCACGGTGGTCTACGTTACCCACGACCAGACCGAGGCTCTCACCATGAGCGATCGGGTGGCTGTCTTCAATGATGGTGTCATCCAGCAGCTCTCCCCACCTGAGGAGCTTTACGAGCATCCTAAAAACTCGTTCGTGGCGCAGTTCATCGGTGAGAACAACAAGCTCTCCGGCACGGTGACTGAGCTTTCCAATGGGCGCTGCCAAGTCCGCCTTGATGACGGAAACATCGTAGCGGCAAGCGCGGTGAATGTGGCGGGCACTGGGGCGCGCACCACGTTGTCGCTGCGGCCCGAGCGGGTGAGGCTCAACGACCCGGACGCAGCAGGAAGCCTCTCAGGCGTAGTGGCCGAATCCATTTATTTGGGTGAAACGATCCGCCTGCGCCTCATTGTTGCCGGAAACGATGATTTCATCGTGAAGGTGCCCAACAAGGGCAATCAGGATGCGGTGCGCGATGGCCAAGAGGTGACGGTGAGCTTCAGCGCTGAGGACTGCCATGCCCTCGACCCGGTCTCGGCGTGACACTTTGGCAAAGCGGGCAGCCCCCCGCTCTGTTGCGCGGTGTTGATGGGTTGGGCATCAGACGCAGGCGCGTTGGGCGAAGGGTGGCCCCTTGGCCTCTCTCGCCCGTCACCGGGACCGGCGTCCGATCTCGGGCAAGATGCGCACGATCCATGGGTTTGGGAGAGGGGCGATGACGCCCCATGAGCAACTGCAGGGGAGTACGATGCTCAAATCAGTACTGTTGGGTTCAGTTCTATCGATTGCGATGGTGGGATCAGCGATCGCTGAGGACACGTTGACCGTGGTGTCTTGGGGTGGCGCTTATTCCACCAGCCAGCGGGAAGCCTACCATAAGCCGTTCACCGAAAAGACCGGTGTCAAAATCCTGGAAGAGGATAAGTCCAACCAAGCGCTTGCCGGGATCCGAAGCCAGGTGGAAGCGGGTAACGTCACCTGGAACGTGGTGGATATGCTCCAGGCGGATGCAGCCCGTGCGTGCGATGAAGGTCTCATCATGGAGATCGACCACGACACAATGCTGCCCGCTGCGCCAGATGGCACACCCGCCTCAGAAGACTTCATCGCCAATACGCTGGGCGACTGCTTCGTCCCCTCAATCCTCTACGCAACACTCTTTGCGTATAACACTGAGGCATTCCCGAACGGTGGCCCCACCACCATCGCTGATGTCTGGGATCTGGAAAGCTTCCCCGGCACCCGCGCGCTGGAAAAGATCCCCCAAAAGAACCTTGAGTGGGCGCTGATTGCTGATGGCGTGCCGGCGGCTGACGTTTACGAGGTTCTGGCCACCGACGAAGGCCAAGACCGGGCTTTTGCCAAGCTTGATGAAATCAAAGACAGCGTCATCTGGTGGGACGCTGGCGCGCAACCTCCGCAGCTTTTGGCCGATGGTGAAGCCACCATCGCCACCGCCTACAATGGGCGGATCTTCAACGCCCAGGTGAACGAGGACCAGCCCTTCAACATCATGTGGGACGGGCAGATGTTCGAGGCCGACGGCTACGTCATCCCTGTGGACAACCCCGCCGAGAAGACCTCCATCGACTTCCTGGCCTTTTCCACCGACACCCAGCGTCTTGCCGACCAGGCCAAGTACATTGCCTATGCCCCGGCTCGCCAGTCATCCATCCCGCTGGTCTCCACCCATGAGGCTACTGGTGTGGATATGATGCCCCACATGCCCACAGCGCCTGAAAACTTCGAAAGCGCGATCCGCTTCGATGTGGAGTTCTGGGCCGACTATGGCGACGCCCTGGAAGAGCGCTTCAACGCCTGGCTGTCGTCCTAAGGCGATTGGTCCGTGCCTGCTGCACCTTCTTTGGCGCGGCAGGCACTTTCGCGACGCGGGCCGCCTGCGTCGCGTCCGGTCTATCCCTTGCCAAGGATCCTTTTGATGACACCGACCTTGCGCCGACTTCACACAGTTGAGGCAACGTCGTGTCGAGTGTGACCGGAACGCCCGGTGATGTCGCCCGCGCCGGCCAAAAGAGTGAGGCCGGCGCGGCCCTCACCACCGCTGATGGCAAGCCCCTCAAGGCAGCGCTGAGGGCCGCCAATGGGCGCGCGCGGCGCAATGCGTTCTTGTTGGTCGCGCCGCTGCTGGCATTTCTTCTCATCACGTACACCATCCCCATCGTGCAGATGATGGCGCGCTCGGTGATGAACCCCGAGGTGGCGGCATACCTGCCCAACACCTCCCTTGCCATTGCCGAGTGGGACGGGTCGGGCCTTCCCGATGAGCCTGTCTTTGCGGCGATGGCCGCCGATCTTGAAGCAGGCGAACGGGCAACGATCGGCCGTGTCGCCGCGCGGCTCAACGCTGAGCTTGCCGGCGCCCGGTCCACAATGATGCGCTCCATGCGCGGCGCTGACGAACTTACGCCCCCCTTTAAAGACGCTCTCATTGCCAAAGACGAAGATTGGGGCGAGCGCGAGCTATGGACGCTGATCCAGCGGGAAACCCGCACCATCACGCCCGCCTACTATTTGCGCGCGCTCGACTATGAGTATAGCGACGACGGCGCCATCGTCCCGCGGCCCGAAGAGCTGCAGGTCTATCGCTCCATCTTTTGGCAAACCGCTTGGATGAGCCTTCTCATCACAGCGCTCACCATTGTGCTCGCCTATCCCGTGGCGCACCTTTTGGCGACGCTACCGCTCAAGCACGCCAACCTCCTGATGATCTTGGTTCTCCTGCCGTTTTGGACATCGCTTTTGGTGCGCACGTCCGCCTGGATCGTTCTCCTCCAGCAGGAGGGGGTGGTGAACGACGTCTTGGTGTTCCTCAACGTGGTGGACGATGATGGACGCATCAGGATGATCTACAACCGCATCGGCACCATTGTGGCGATGACCCACATCCTGCTGCCGTTCATGATCTTGCCGCTCTACTCGGTGATGAAGACCATCCCACCGACGCTCACCCGGGCGGCACGCTCGATGGGGGCAACGCCGCTGCGAGCCCATCTCACCGTCTATTTCCCCCTCACCATCCCAGGTCTTGCGGCCGGCATCCTCCTCGTCTTCATTTTGGCGATCGGCTATTACATCACGCCCGCTCTTGTGGGGGGCGAGTCGGGCGTCTTCATCTCCAACCTCATTGCCGACAGGATGACAGGATCGCTGTCGCAATTGAGGCTGGCTCTGGCGCTCGCGACGCTGCTTTTGGTGGGGGTCCTGGTGTTTTACTGGATCTTCAACAAGCTCGTCGGTGTCGAGCGGCTGAAGTTCGGCTAGCGGGGTCAGGTTTCATCATGGCGCTTCCCCAACATGCGACCCGCCTTGAGCGCATCTGGCACCGCACTTACCTTGTGATTTGCGGGCTCATCTTCTTCTTTTTGATTGCGCCAATCATCGTGATCATCCCGCTGTCCTTCAATGCCGAGCCCTACTTCACATTTACGCCAGAAATGCTGACGCTCGACGCGTCGGGCTATTCGCTCAGATGGTATAATACGCTGCTGGGGAGCGAAGAGTGGCTGAGCGCCATCGGCAACTCGTTCTTTATCGCCATCATCTCAACGCTCCTTTCCACCACCCTTGGCACCCTTGCAGCCCTTGGCCTTTCGCGCCGTGAAATGCCGGCCCGGGCTGCCATCACCGCCTTTCTCATCTCTCCGATGATCGTGCCGCTCATCATCACGGCGGCGGCGCTCTTTTCGTTTTACGCTCGCGTTAATCTTGCGCAGACCTACCTTGCGATCATCTTGAGCCATGTGGTGTTGGGGGCGCCGTTCGTGGTGATCACGGTGACTGCGGCGCTGGCAGGCTTTAACAATCACCTCATCAGAGCCTCCCAGTCTTTAGGCGCAAATCAGACCACCACGTTCTTCAAAGTCATCCTGCCGCTGCTCCTTCCGGGGATTATTGCAGGGGCCCTCTTTGCCTTCATCACATCGCTCGACGAGGTGGTTGTAGTGCTCTTCTTGGCAGGACCTGAACAGACGCCTATGACGGTGCGCATGTTCTCGGGCCTGCGCGAAGAAATCAGTCCGACCATTTTGGCCCTAGCGTCCATCTTGGTGGCGCTCTCCATCGGGCTGTTGACCGCGATGGAGCTGATCCGCCGCAACAGCGAACGCCAAAGAACGGGCGGCTGACAGACCAAGACATGGCGTGCGTGTGACGGCATAATGCCGCATATTGGGCACGTGATGGGATTTTTGTCAGCAATGCGCCATGTGGTGTGGTGCAGTCGCCATCGGCGCATGAGGGGTGTGGATGTTGGTCCATCAAAGTGGCGTCAAAACCCTGGTGAGCAGCGGATTGGTGTTGGGGCTCTTCGCAGCCCTGATGGGCTCGGCACAGGCACAAAGGGGCCCCGCAAGGGTTCAGGTGGACCCGGTGTCGGTGGTAGAAGTGGCCGAAACCCAGCCCATCATCGCCCGGCTTGTCTCAATCGATGAAAGCGTCGTGGCGACCCGCATCCCCGGCATTGTGGGAGAGGTTTACGTCAAAGTCGGCGACCGGGTGGAGGCGGGTGACCCCCTCGCCAAGCTCGATACGGAGCTTTTGTTGATTGAGCTTGAAGGGGCGCAGGCGGTTCTCACCCAAGCGGACGCCGGCCTTCAGGTGGCCGCAGCCAACGAGGATCTGGCCGAACAGGTCTTCCAGCGCACCGAAAGGCTGCGCGGGTCGGCAGCCTATAGCGCCGGCCGGGCGGACGATTTGGCCCAGGAGCTTGCCCGCACAACCGCAGAGCTTGCCAGGGCGGAGGCGGCACTGGCGGTCTCCATGGCACAGGTCCAATCCGCCCGCTACAGGATGACGAATTCTGTGGTCCGCGCCCCCTTCCCAGGCGTTGTGCTCGCCCGCTCCGCAAACCCCGGTGACTATCTGACCGTGGGCGGACCGGTCGCCCGCGTCATGGACGATCTCAACCTTGAGATTGAAGCTGACGTGCCGAGCGAAATGGTTGCGGCGCTCAGTGTGGGGGACAAGGTCTCTATCGTGATGGACGATGGCGCGCCGGGGCTCGCCACAGTGCGCGCCCTGGTGCCGGCCGAAAGCCAGTCCACCCGCACGCGCCCCGTGCGCTTTACGATCGACACCACCGATAGCGACAAACCGTTGGCCTCGGGCCAAACGGTGACTGTGCTCGCTCCCGTTGGCCCAGCGCGCGATGTGCTGTCGGTGGCGAAGGATGCTCTGGTGCAGCAGGTGGGCGGCTGGATTGTCTATGCGGCGGTGGAAGACCGTGCAACGCCGCGCCCGGTGACACTGGGGACCGCCATTGCCGATCGGTTTGAGGTGCGCGGCAACCTTCAGCCCGGCGATCTTGTTGTGGTGCGGGGCAATGAGCGGCTCCGGCCCGGCCAGCCCATTGCCTTTGAGGATCCTGGCGGTTCGGTCGTCTCAGGGTCGGCGAGCACGCCTGGCACCCAAGCGGCTGCGCAGAGCGGTGCGGAGGCCACGCAATGAACATCATCCGAGCATCGATTGAGCGGCCGATTGCCGTCGTCGCCGCGGTGCTCATGGCGATTTTGTTCGGCTATCTCGCGCTCACCACCATCCCCATCCAGCTCACGCCGGATGTGCGCAAACCCGTCATCACAGTGGAGACTGATTGGCCAGGCGCTGCGCCAGCCGAAGTGGAACGGGAGATCGTCAACCCGCAGGAGGATGAGTTGAAAGGCCTTGAGGGCCTTGAATCCATGACCTCCGCCTCCCGAAGCGGCAACGCAGAGATTACGCTTGAGTTTGCCATCGGCACCAACATGGACCGCGCGCTTCTCCTGGTGGCCAACCGGCTCGACCGCGTCTCCAGCTATCCCGAAGAAGCCGATGAGCCGACGCTGGGCAC
>JBCDLN010000124.1:0-10800 GCA_038745295.1 Pseudomonadota bacterium
GAGCCCATGGCGCGCGAGGCGCAGGCCAAGAGCGTTCGGGATCGAGCGTCGCCCGTCGCGGCGAAAAACGGGAGAACCGATGCGCTTTTCAAGTGCTGCCATGTTTCGGCTAAGGCCAGGTTGCGTCAGCCCCAGCCGGTCAGCCGCAATCTGAAACGATCCAGCCTCCACAATCATCGACAGCTGGATCAAGTGCCTCGGGTCCAGATTCATACCAGTTGCTCATGCGATAAAGCCATAAATTGATTATACGGAATATGTTTCGATTGCTATGTTCCATGGCTTCAAAGGGAGGATTCGATGCGCAATCAGAAAAATATCTTGCGTACCGTCATCGCTGCGGCTGCATTCAGCCTCGTCGCCACAGCAGCATCAGCTCAAATCTTTAAGGGAGAAACGGCAGGGGTCGGAGACCCGGTCCACACCATGTTTGTGGCCTTCGCCAATCAGGCCGGTAAGGCGGGTGTCCAGATCCAGGTGAACGCTGGCCAAACGCTGACGCGCTCCATGCTGAAAGGCGCTAAGGGGGACATTGCTTTCTTTTCCTCCGTCCCCTCTCTCGTCAACTTGATGGCTGGCCAGCGGGCCATGTACCAAAACATTGACGCAGCGCCAGAACTGTCAAAAAACCTTCGCGCAATCTTGGGTTTCCGGGCCGGCGCCTACCATCCGGTCACGCTGTCGGGCTCTGGCATCGAAAACTGGGAGGATATTAAGGGGAAGACGGTCTTCACCGGCCCCCCTGCAGGATCAGCCGCTGCAACATCTGAAGCGCTCATCAAGCTCATCACCGGCTATGAGCCAGACAAAGACTATCAGGCCGTCCGCCTTGGATGGGGTGAGGGCTACGCGGCCCTTTCTGACGGTAAGATCGACATGATGGTGCGTCCGGCTGAAATCGGCTCGGCCAACATCGAACAATTCGGGCTATCTGGTGAGTTTCGTGTCCTGTCGATCCCGGAAGAAGCGTTGCAGTCTGAAGGGATGCAGGAGCTGTTCGGCCGCCCAGGCCGCGGAATGGCGACCTTCGCTGGTGACCTTTATAAAGGTCAACTCACAGATGGTGATATTACCGCACTCGGTTTCTTCCAGATGATCGGGACCCACGCTGGAGTGGACGACGATGTCGTCTACGAGGCCACCAAGTCTTTCTGGGAAAACATTGATGACGTTCAAGCCACAGCCTTCTTCCTGAAAGACGTCACGAAAGACTCAGCGTTTACCGCAATCAATGTCCCGCTTCATCCTGGTGCTCTGCGCTACTACGAGGAAGCCGGCTTCGACATCCCCGAGGCGCTGCGCCCGGCGAGCTAAGCCCGCGCCAAGCCGGCCCCGCTGATGGGGCCGGCCACATAAAAACAGATATAAAATTTGGGGAGGGGAGTTATGAGCGGTGATCAAGCGCCCGCGTCGGTGCTCACCCGTGTGGTGGCGACGGTGTCCATGCTCGCCTGCCTCGCGTTGGGCATCATGGCCCTTTACACCTCGGGGATCGGGCTACTCGATCCAAAAATCCACCGTGCCGCCGGCTTTGCCCTTGCCCTTATCGTGGCGATTGCCGCATCGCGTCGGGGCCGGAAGCACACAGGCCTCAGAGCCGCACTCGCGGACGGGGTCGACGTCGCTCTCCTCCTGGCAGGCCTGTGGTCCATCTGGGCGTTCTTTACGGTTCAAACCGAGATGGAAGTTGCGCTGTATGATGTTTCCGAACGCGATGCGTGGCCAGCCCTTGCCGGGCTCATCGTCTTCTTAGAACTTTGCCGTCGGCTCTGGGGCCTGGGCCTTTTCTTGGTGGGATCGCTCGCAGTCCTTTACCTTCTCTTTGGTATGGATCTGCCCGGCATTTTGGCCCACACCGGTTTCAGTCTCACCGAAGTGGCTGAATCGTTATGGTACAACACGAACAAAGGTGTCTTCGGCTCCATCACGAACATTGTTCTGTCGACTGTCTTCATTTTTATAATCTTTGGTGCGTTGCTTGAGGGGACAGGCGCTGGCGACACGCTGTTAAAATTTGCGTTCCTTGCAACCCGGCGCACACGGGGCGGCCCCGCCCATGCCGCCATTTTGTCTTCCTCGCTCTTCGGCACCATGAGCGGGTCAACGGTGGCCAACATTGTCGGCACCGGGACCTTCACCATTCCCATGATCAAAAAGCGCGGCTTCTCCCCCGCTTTTGCGGCCGGCATTGAGGCGACAGCATCGTCCGGTGGGCAGATCATGCCACCGATTATGGGTGCGGCCGCGCTTGTGATGGCTGACTTAACGGGCGCAGGTTATCTGTCGGTGATTATCGCCGCGCTGATCCCAGCGCTGTTTTACTACTTCAGTCTGTTTGCAGCGGTGACCGTTGAGGCCCGTCGCCAGGGGATCGACGTCCAACCCGTCAAAGTCGAAGATCGCATCACAAAAGTGGACATGATCAACGCTGTCCTCTTTGTCGGTCCGATCCTCACCGTCATCGGATCACTGCTTCTGGGCCTATCAACGTCAGCGGCCGGTTTTTATGCGGTGGTGGTTCTGCTCGTTCTGTCGGTCATCAACCCGGATGTGCGGGCCAACCCCAAGCGGGTCTGGCGCTCTTTCATTTCCGGCAGCGCATCGGGGGCAACGCTTCTGATTGCCATCGCTGCCATCGGCATTTTGGTGGGCTCGCTCGATTCCACCGGGCTTGGGTTAAAGCTTGCCAACGTCATCGCGTCCATTCGCGGAGAGAGCCTGTTTTCAGCGCTCCTCGTGGCGATGGTGGGGGCCCTGGTGCTGGGCATGGGGATGCCAACGCTGCCAGCCTACCTCATCATCATCTTGGTGATGGGCCCAGCCATCCAAGCCCTTGGCCTCTCTATGCTGACGGCGCACATGTTTGTCTTTTACTACGGCGTGGCGTCCTCACTGACCCCGCCTGTGGCCATTGCCGCCTACGCCGCAGCGCCCATTGCAGGCGCCAACCCGCTGACCACAGCGCTGATGTCGTTCCGGCTCGGGATGGCCAAGTTTATCATACCCTTCATCTTTGCTTTCTATCCCACACTTCTGATCGTTGAAGGTTTTGAGCTTTGGAATTTCATCTCGATTGTGCTTAGGACGTGCTTTTGTATTTGGCTATTCTCGTCTGCGCTATCGGCCTATGACCGGACCAAGCTTACTATCCCCGAAGTGGTGCTGCGCTTTGGTGCAGCGTTCGCCTGCCTTGCACTAAGCCCGGTCATCTATGTGCCGGCCCTGGCGCTGGGCCTTATCCTCATCCTGTGGGATTGGCGCCGCGACCAAACGCGGCTCCAGCCCAGAGCGCCGGAGCCTGCGCCATGAGCAAGCGCCCCAACATCCTCCTCATCATGACCGACCAGCATCGCGCCGATCATTTGGGCTGCTATGGCAATAAAGTGGTGCGCACCCCAAACATTGATCGCCTCGCCCATAAGGGTACGCGGTTTGACCGGTTTTACGTGGCCAACCCCATTTGTATGCCGAACCGCGCGTCGATCATGACAGGACGCATGTCATCTCTCCACGGCGCAAGGCACAACGGCATCCCCCTGTCACGCAACCACACCACGTTCGTAGAGCTTTTGCGGGACGCCGGTTATCGAACAGGGCTCATCGGCAAGTCACACCTTCAAAGCTTTACGGGCCTTCCAGCAAGCAACACCTTCCAGCCGCAGAAAGGTAAACACGCCCCATCGCAAGACCTCCGCGATGCCTACAAGGATAACAGGCATTCACAAGACTATGACCTTGAGATCGCGCCTCGGTGGGACCGGCCCCTGGCAGAACGGATCGATGGTGCATTTTATGGGTTTGAGCATGTGGAGGTGGCCGCCGATCATGCCGACCACGCTTCGGGGGACTATCGTTTGTGGGCCCGCAGCCAGCGCCCTGACTTTGATGACCTTGTCGGCCCGGAAAATGCTCTGCCGGATAACCGCATCAAAGCGCCGCAAGCCTGGCGCACGGCGGTCCCCGAAGCGCTTTATTCTACCACTTGGGTGGCTGAGCGCACCGCCACGTGGCTTGGTGATTGTGCCCGCGACGAGGCCCCGTTCTTCCTGAAAATGTCGTTTCCCGACCCGCACCATCCGTTCACTCCGCCAGGCCGTTATTGGGACATGTACGACCCGGCCGCCATCACGCTTCCCCCCTCGTTTGGGAAGGGAGACCTTCCGCCGCTGAAGGCGATGCGCGAGGCCCTCAAGAACCAAACTGATCCGCGGGACAATCAAAATCCGTTTGCGGTCACTGAGGATGAGGCCCGGGCGATCATTGCGCTCACCTACGGCATGATTACCATGATCGATGATGCCATCGGACGCGTCCTTGCAAGGCTTGCAGAGCTTGGCTTAGACGACAACACGGTGGTAATCTTCACATCGGACCATGGCGATTACATGGGCGATCATGGTCTCATGCTGAAGCTTCTTCTCCACTACCAAGGGATCATCCGTGTCCCGTTTGTCTGGTATGACCCGGCTGCCCCATCAGCGGGCGATGTGAACACGGGGCTTGCATCCTCCATCGACATTTCCGCAACCATTCTCGCCCGCGCTGGCATCCAGCCGTTCAACGGGCTCCAAGGGCGGGACCTTTTTGCAAGCACCCCGCCCGATGCCATCATTGTGGAAGAGGACAGTCAGCGCACCATGACGGGGTTTGACCGCCCGCAGCGGGTGCGCACCGTGGTCACCGAGCGCTACCGCATGTCTCTCAGGGAAGGGGAGGTCTGGAATGAGCTCTATGACTTGCAGTGCGACCCTGCCGAGCTTCACAATCTTTACGAGGACAAAGACAGCATCGATGTGCGCCATCAACTGACCGAGGTCATGTTGCGCCGTATGATTGCGTTGCAAGATCGCGCGCCGCTGCCCGCTTACCGCGCCTAGCGGGGCCCGTGTCTCCACCGGGCCCGTGCCGCATAAAGAGGACGCCATGAACATTCAAAACCCGCGACCCTTCGTTCAACAACTGGCCAGCAATGGCACGACCCCCGGCTATATGCCGGGGTTTGGCAACGACCACGAGACCGAAGCGTTGCCGGAGGCGCTGCCCCAGGGCATGAACAGTCCCCAAAAGTGCAACTACGGCCTTTATGCGGAGCAATTGTCGGGGACAGCGTTTACCGTCCATCCGCCCGAGCGGACATGGTGCTACCGCATTCGCCCATCGGTAAAGCACTCCACGCGCTACACGCGCATTAACGTGCCCCACTGGAAGTCTGCGCCCAATGTCATCGAGAATGTGACGAGCCTGGGCCAATACCGCTGGAACCCCATTGAGCATACCGGTGAAGCGCTCGATTGGATCACCGGTATGCGCACCATCACCACCGCTGGGGACGTGAACACACAGGTGGGGATGGCCTCCCACTTCTATCTCGTCACCGAAAGCATGGTGGACGATTACTTTTTCTCCGCCGATTCAGAGCTCCTCGTGGTCCCCCAACAAGGACGGATCCGCTTCCTGACCGAGCTGGGCATCATCGATCTTGAGCCCAAAGAAATCGCCATCATCCCACGAGGTCTCGTCTACCGCGTTGAAGTGCTGGAGGGGCCGGCGCGCGGTTTTGTGTGCGAAAACTACGGGCAGAAATTTGAGTTGCCGGGCCGCGGACCCATCGGTGCCAACTGCCTTGCGAACCCGAGGGACTTTAAGGCCCCCGTCGCCGCGTTCGAGGATCGGGAAGTGCCCTCCACCGTCACTATCAAATGGTGCGGCCAATTCCACCGCACTGAGATCGGCCAAAGCCCGCTCGATGTGGTGGCCTGGCACGGCAACTACGCGCCGTACAAATACGACCTGAGAGCGTATTGCCCAGTGGGTGCCATCTTGTTCGACCACCCCGACCCATCGATCTTCACCGTCCTCACAGCACCGTCGGGAAGCCCTGGTACCGCAAACATTGACTTTGTGCTCTTCCGCGAACGCTGGATGGTGGCCGAGGACACCTTTCGCCCGCCGTGGTATCACAAAAACATCATGTCCGAATTGATGGGCAATATTTACGGCATCTATGACGCTAAGCCGGAGGGCTTCGTGCCAGGGGGGATGTCGCTCCACAATATGATGCTGCCCCATGGCCCCGATCGCGATGCGTTCGAAGGGGCGTCGAACAAAGAGCTCACTGCCGAAAAGCTCGACAACACCATGTCCTTCATGTTTGAGACCCGCTTTCCTCAGCACCTCACCGAGTATGCGGCCAAGGAAGCGCCGCTGCAGGACAACTACATCGACGTGTGGGCGCACATGGAAAAACACTTTGACGGCACGCCAGGGCGCAAATGAAACTCTTTGGATACTGGCGATCCACCACCTCGTACCGGGTGCGCATTGCTCTCAACCTCAAAGGTCTATCGTTTAAGACACAGCCAGTGGATCTCACCACGGGCGAGCAGCACACATCGTCCTACACAGCGCTCAACCCCATCGCGGGGGTGCCAACACTCGTCCTCGATGATGGCACAGCGCTCACCCAGTCAATGGCGATCCTCGACTATCTGGATCAAGTATCTCCAGCGCCTCGTCTTATCCCCACCGAACCGGTGGCTGCCGCTAAGGTGCGGGCGGCAGCGATGGTCATCGCCTGCGACATTCACCCGGTCAACAACCTGAAAATTGGCCTCAAGCTCAAGGATATCGGGCACAATCAAGAGGATGTGGCCGCCTGGACCCGGCACTTCATGGCCCTCGGGCTGAGTGCTTATCAGGACCTCTTGCCGGAAGGTTCCACACTCAGCTTTGCCGACACGCCAACCCTTGCCGATGTGTGCCTGATCCCGCAGCTCTATAATGCGCACCGCTGGGAGTTGGACCTGTCACCATTCCCGCGATTGCGTGACATCGAGGCGCGGTGTCTCAGCTTGCCGGCCTTTCAAGCGGCGCACCCTAACGCCCAACCCGACGCCCCCCAGAGGACCTCATGAGCGAGCTCAAACCCAGCTGGGTCACCAGCGCCAATGACCCCGATTGCCTCTTTCCGCTCAACAACTTGCCCTATGGTGTGTTCTCCACCGGCGATGGGGCGCCGCGCTGCGGTGTGGCCATTGGCGACCAGATCCTTGATGTGGCTGCCCTCGAAGACGACGGCGTCCTTGCCTTCGGCGGCGCCCTTCAAACGGCAAGCTGGAATGCATTCATGGCTTTGGGGCACGAGGCGTGGGCGCGCCTGCGGGTAGAACTTGAGCAGTTATTGCACGAGGGCGCCTCAGACACTGCCAAGCTGAACAACCACCTTGTTCCGCAGGCGGGGGCCCGCCTTCACATGCCGTTTGTTGTGGCCGAGTTCACCGACTTTTACGCCGGTCGCCACCACGCCTTCAACGTTGGCACCATGTTTCGTGGACCGGATAAAGCCCTGCCCCCCAATTGGCTCTCCATCCCCATCGGCTACAACGGGCGGGCGTCCTCTGTGGTGGTGTCGGGGACGCCGGTCCGCCGGCCTGGCGGCCAACTCAAAGCGCCCGATGAGGAACTCCCCCGCTTCGGCCCCTCCAAACGGTTCGATATCGAGCTTGAACTGGGGGCCATCGTGGGCGTGCCCTCTCATGGGCGCGTCAGCGTTGCCGACGCATTTAAGAACATCTTCGGCTACGTGCTCCTCAACGATTGGTCAGCGCGAGATATTCAAGCCTTTGAATATCAGCCGCTTGGCCCGTTCCAGTCCAAGGCGACCGCCACTTCCATCAGTCCATGGATTGTGACTGCAGCGGCACTGGAACCCTTCCGCTGCGATACTCCACCGCGCGAGCGGCCGCTGTTGCCTCATATCGCTGATACTGGCCCCATGCTGTACGACATCGCGCTCGACGTCGGCCTGACGCCGCAAGGGGGTGGCGAGACCATCATTTGCCGGACCAACTACCGCGAAATGTACTACTCAGCCGCCCAACAGTTGGCCCACCACACGTCAAGCGGGTGCCCGATGCGTGTCGGCGATCTTCTGGGGTCGGGCACGATTTCGGGGCCGGAGCGGGAGAACCGCGGTTCGCTGCTGGAAATCTCGTGGGGGGGCAAAGAGCCTTTCACGTTAGCGAACGGTCAAACGCGCAGTTTTGTGGAAGATGGGGACACGTTGGTTCTGCGCGGGGCAGCACAAGGGCGCGGGTTTCGCGTCGGCTTTGGTGAGTGCAGCGGCGCAATTCTGCCTGCCGAGACGTAAGCCTCGCGGTTGAAAGCCACACTCAATGGGCCTTCTATCTCCACTCACTTCGTTCGGGTGCGCGCCCAGAGTTTACCCGGTGGCGGTCGCCTCGCGCATCGTCTCAATCAGCCGAGACTTTGTTTCAAAGCCAATCCCCGGGGCATCCGGCAGCCCGACCCGCCCGTCTTCAACAGTCACATCATCAGCAAACCCACCAAACGGGGCGAAGACTTCGGGGTAACTTTCATTGCCGCCCAAATGCAGCCCGGCAGCAATGTTGAGAGAAAGTTGATGTCCCCCGTGCGGGCACACATTGCGGGTGGAGAACCCATACTCGCTGAGAAGCTTGAGGGTGCGCAGGTACTCCACCAGACCGTAGGAGAGGGCGCAGTCAAACTGTAACCAATCCCGGTCTGGCCGGAGGCCGCCATAGCGCAACAGGTTTCGGGCATCTTGGTGGCTGAATAGGTTCTCACCCGTCGCCATGGCGCCGTCATAGTGGTCTGCCAGAGCGGCCTGGAGTGCATAGTCGAGCGGGTCACCGGCCTCTTCATACCAAAATAGATGATAAGGCTTCAGCGCCTTAGCGTATTGGATCGCAGTCTGTTGATCGAACCTGCCATTGGCGTCCACGGCAAGGTTTTGGCCATCCCCCACAATGGCCAGCGCGGCCTCTATGCGGGCAAGGTCATCATCAAGCGTGGCGCCGCCAATCTTCATCTTGCACACATTGTATCCAAGGCCGCGATAGCGACGGAACTCTTCCTGGAGCTGGGCGATGTCTTTACCGGGATAGTAGTAACCACCTGCCGCATAGACGAACACGGTTTCATCCACTGTCCCGTCACCTTCTGTGTCGGCAAGGTACCTGTAGAGCGGAACGTCAGCGATTTTGGCGACGGCGTCCCACACGGCCATGTCGATCACGCCCACCGCCACAGACCGCTCACCATGGCCGCCCGGTTTCTCGTTGGCCATCAACGCGTCCCAAATCGCGTAGGGGGAAAGGTTGTCGCCGGCGCTGTTGAGCATGTCCTCGCCATTCATCGCCTCAAGCCGCGGGATGAAGCGCTCCGCCAACAGGCCGGCGGCGGCATAGCGCCCGTTGGAGTTAAAGCCGTAGCCGACAACGGGCTTCCCATCGCGCACAACGTCGGTGATGAGCGCCACCACGCTCGCTGTCATTTTGGAAAAATCGATATAGGCGTTGCGGATGGGCGAAGCGATGGGGACGACGGCCTGACGAACTTCGACGATTCTCATCCCGCTTCTCCAACGATTGTTCGCTTCATCATGGAGGCTTCATAAACGCCATCGCGCCCGGCGCAACGGATGAGGGGCAACACCGCCATTTTCAGTCTCCTCAAGATGGTGGGCGTGGCGTTACATGGGGGTGTGCGACCATGCGGCGCGTCATACAGATTTACTAAAGGCCCCGCTGTGAGCGGTGGAGCACCTCAACATGCGACCCGCCGGCGTTGAATAGACAATCGGGAGCGCGTACGATCTCTGGCAAAAGAACCGTTTGAGGGGGAGGCCTCCGTGCTGAAGCACATCATAATGGGCGCATCGATCGCGCTTGCAGGTTTTGCCGTTGCAACATCTGCCCATGCCCAGGACACCAAATATGGTTTGCTGGACGGCAAACCGTTTGAAGGCAGTAAGCTCAATATCTTAAGCGTCGTCACCCCGCAGTTTGATGGGCTGATGCTGCGCGATGATGAGTTCACAGAACTCACAGGAATTGAGACCGAGTGGACCTTCATCCCGTTCGCCAATCTTCAAGAAAAGCTTGTGGCTGAAGGTCTTGCAGCCAACGGCACCTACGACGTGGTGAACTATCTCGACAGCTGGGGCCCGCCCAACGCCCACTGGCTTGCCCGCATTGACGATCTGATGGCGCGTGACGGCATCTCGATGGACCGTTATCCGGCAGCCTTTGCGCGCTCAGCTCAGTTTGAAGGTGAAACGCTGGGTTTCCCGCTGCGCGCCCATCCTCAGCTGATGTTTTACCGCAAGGACCTCATCGACGAGCCGCCAAAGACCTGGGCCGAAGTGGTGGAAGTGGGCAAAAAGCTCAAACAAGAGCACCCCGACATTGCGCCCCTTGCGCTTTACTACAACAACGACGGGAACCGCCAAAACCTCTTTATCTGGCTGAACTTCCTGTGGGCCGCTGGCGCTGACCTCTTCAACGACGATTGGACCGCCGCGTGGGCGTCAGACGAAGGCATCAAAGCGACCGAAGATTACATTGCCCTCCACACCGACCACAGCGTGACAAACCCCAACAGCCTTGCCTTTGTAGAGCAAGACGCGCGGCAGAGCTTTATGCAGGGTAAGTCTGCCATGATCCCTGTGTGGTGGTGGGCCTACTCTGGGTTTTATAATCCTGACAGCTCAACGTTGAGCAAAGACCAAGTGGGCTTTGCGGGCATGCCATCGTATAACGGCGTGACCAAAACCTACGCGATCTCCATGCCGTTCTCAATTTCTGAGTATTCCGACAATAAAGACGCCGCGTGGGAATTTTTGAAGTGGCTTTCCAACCCCGAGATGGACAAAGCCAACGCCATTGAGCGGGAGGTTGGCGGCAAGCCCATCATCAACAACGTCGTCACGCACATCTCCTCGCTCACCGATGCTGAGGTGAATGCGGCCAACGACAA
>JBCDLN010000125.1:0-10793 GCA_038745295.1 Pseudomonadota bacterium
CATGGCGCGTAGCCTACTCTTCGGAGAAGGCTGTCTCCAGCATCGACAGGGTGAGGATCTGCGGCAAAATCTCAGGCGCTCTGCCCTGCGGGAAATAGACATAAAGGGGAACGCCGGCCCGGCCGAACCGCTCCATCAGCGAGGTGACGTCAGGATCGCGGCGGGTCCAGTCCGCTGTCATGTAGGTGATGCCGCTCTCACCGATGAGCGATTGGAAGCCGGCGCTATCAAACACCACGCGCTCGTTGACTTTACAGCTGATGCACCACGCAGCGGTCACGTTGAGGAAGACAGGGCGGCCCTGCGCTTCCAGCGACTGGAGACGGCCTGGCGAATAGGGCTCGGACGCTCCTGCAACGGCGGCGGAAACACCCACCGGCGCCTGCCCTGTCGCCGCTGGCCAGGCCACAAAGAAGGCCGCAGCAATGCTCGCCACAGCAAGGCCCGATGCCACCTTGTGGGAACGCCCCGCCCCCCGCTGGGAGAGGCCGAACAAGTAGGCCGCAAACCCCACCAAGACGAGCGCCATCAAAAGGCCCAGCAAGGCATCAACGCCAACAAGCTGCGCCGCCACCCAGATCAGCCACGCCACCGTCGCATAAAGGGGGAACGCCAAGACTTGTTTGAGGCGCACCATCCAAACCCCTGGTTTGGGCATGATGCGCGCCAGACCCGGCAGCAACGCCAGCAAGACAAAGGGGAGAGCGAGCCCCAGTCCCATCGCCGCAAACACCATCAGCGCCACCGGCGTTGATGCCATCAGCGCCGTTCCAATGGCCACCGCCATAAAAGGGGCCGAACAGGGCGTTGCCACCACGGTGGCTAACACACCCGTTGCAAAAGAGCCGGCGACGCCATCTTGCGGCCCCGTGCCCCCGAGCCGGGTGAGACCAAGCCCCACCTCAAACACGCCCGAAAGGTTGAGCCCCACCAGAAAGATCACCGCCGCCACAACGGCCACAAAGACCGGGCTTTGAAGCTGAAAGCCCCACCCCACAGCGACTCCAGCCGCCTTTAGCGACAAGAGCACGCCCGCCAGGATCGCAAAACTCGTCAAAATCCCGCTTGTGTAGGCAAGGCCAATGACCACCCGCCGGCCGAACGGCGCATCAGCATGGGAGACAAGCCCCAGCGCTTTCAGCGCCAACACCGGAAAAACGCACGGCATCAGGTTCAAGATGAGGCCGCCCAAAAACGCGAACAAAACCGCGCGCAAGACGCCCGCCTCGCTGGAAAATGCACCGCCAAGCGACGCGGTTGCCGATGGCGGCAAGGATGGCGGCGCAGCAACGGGTGTGGCCGGGGCTGCCGCAACACTCACGGGCACATCATCAGGATCGCCTTCAGCGGTGATCCAGTAGGCCTTTGAGCCTGTCTTCAAGACGCCGCGCAAGATGCCATCAAGGGGGGTGTTTCCTGTGGCAAGGGCAAGCGTCATCCCGTTCCCATCCGCTGCAGCGACCGCGGTTTGCTCAGCCGTATTATCGATCACGCCGCGGGCCAGGGGAAAGAACGTGGCATCGTCCGCTTCACCCAAAGGAACGCTGAGATAGATGATGTCCCCGCCGCGGGAGTAAGTGGCAGCAGCGTTGCTCTCTTCGGGCAGGGCCCATTCGGCCTGAACAAACGTGAAAGCCACCGTCGAATCGGGTTCCGTATCAGGGCCCGTTTCGATGACGATCTCGGTCGTGCCGCCTTCTGGGATGCAGATCGCCTCGCACACCAACCAATCGATCCGCACGGGCACGCGCATGGGTGTCCCGGCCGGCCAGTCTTCGGGCACTTTTATGGCGGTGAGGAGGGTAAAGTCGTCCTTATAGCCGTAGGTCATCAGCGGCGGATAAGGGAGCTTATGGGGCGTTGGGAAACGTTCCTTCTGGGCGGTGGCGCCGGCGGGAAGGTCGAAGCTGATGATGGGAGGCTCACCCGAATCGCCCGGGTTGAGCCAATAGGTGTGCCAGCCATCGGCAAGGCTGGTGCGGATGGCGATATCGGTGCTCTCGCCCGGTTGGGTCACCGCGTTGCGCACGCTGAGGTCGGCGCGCACGTGCTCTGTCTTGATGGTGCTGGCGGAGGCTTGCCCTGCGCCAATCCCCAAAAGGAGGAGCCCTATCGTCAAGATGCGAAACATCGACCGACCAATTTCCTAACTTAATCTTTGCCACTTAGGGGCCGTTGCAGCGCGAAGCCAACCAAACCACACTCACGTTTGCGCGACCCTTTCGTGCGTAAACGTCTGACCCAATGGAGCGCTGACGTGAAGGATCCCTTTGCTATCCACGTTGAGCTGATGCGCACCTTCAGGTTTTACATCGCACTGACGGTTTTCGCGAACCTTGCCTATGTGATTGTGTTTGCTGGGTGTGCGGCGGCGGCCCTGGTCGCGCCAGCGCCTTATGCGCTCCTTTTTCTGATCCCGCCGGCGATGGTGTCGACGGGGATTGCGGTCTTGTCGGCCTACGGGATCGGCGAGGCCGCTAGTCTCAAACGCGCCATCAAAGAAACGGGCGCGGCGCTGGGCCTGCCGCACGTCGCAAGGGCTGAAATGCTGCCGACGCAGACAGCCCTCACCTTTATCTTCCACGCGCTTTTCAGCTTCGGCCTCTACTCGCTCCTGTTTTTCGCCCTGATCGGCGTGATTTCCTTAGGGCCAGTGGGGCAAGCGACGCCGCTTAGCGGGTGAGGCGCTTATATTTGACCCGCCGCGGCACGATGGCATCGGGCCCAAGCCGGCGCTTTTTATCCTCCTCATAGGCTTCAAAGTTGCCCTCAAACCACTCCACGTGACTGTCACCTTCAAAGGCGAGGATGTGGGTGGCAAGGCGGTCAAGGAAGAAGCGGTCGTGGCTGATCACCACCGCACAGCCGGCAAAATCCTCCAGCGCATCTTCAAGGGCGGCAAGGGTTTCAGTGTCGAGATCGTTGGTGGGCTCGTCGAGCAGGAGGACGTTGGCGCCGGACTTCAGCATTTTGGCGAGGTGCACCCTGTTGCGCTGCCCACCTGAAAGGTTGCCGACCTTCTGCTGCTGGTCGCCGCCTTTGAAGTTGAACGCGCCCACATAAGCGCGGCTGTTCATGTCGCGCTTGCCAAGGGTGATCACATCGTTGCCGCCGGAAATCTCTTCCCAGACCGACTTTTTGCCATCGAGTGCATCGCGCGATTGGTCGACGTAACCGAGGACGACCGTGTCGCCCACCCGCACGGCGCCTCCGTCGGGCGCGTCCGCACCCGTCAGCATTTTGAACAGCGTGGTCTTGCCCGCGCCGTTGGGGCCGATGATGCCCACGATGCCGCCAGGCGGCAGACGGAACGACAGGTCCTCCACCAAAAGCTTGTCGCCAAAGCCTTTTTTGAGGCCCTCCACCTCAATCACCGTGTCGCCCAGCCGCGGCCCGGCGGGGATCACGATTTGAGCATCGCTTGAGGTGACGCGGGCCTCGTTGCGCTTCAGCAGCTCATCATAGGCCTGGATGCGCGCCTTTGACTTTGTCTGCCGCGCTTTGGGAGACGACTGGATCCACTCCCGCTCGCGAGACAAGGCGCGCTGCTCAGCGGCCGCCTCACGGCCCTCCTGCGCCATCCGCTTGGCTTTTTTCTCCAGGTAGGCGGAGTAGTTGCCCTCGTAGGGAATGCCGCGGCCCCGGTCGAGCTCCAAAATCCAGCCCGTCACATTGTCGAGGAAGTAGCGGTCGTGGGTGACTATGAGGATGGCGCCAGGATATTCGCGCAGATGGTTTTCAAGCCACGCCACCGTTTCAGCGTCGAGGTGGTTGGTGGGCTCGTCCAGCAAGATGAGGTCGGGCTGCTCCAGGAGGAGTTTGCACAGGGCGACGCGGCGCCGCTCACCGCCTGACAGAACGCTCACGTCCGCATCATCGGGTGGGCAGCGCAGGGCGTCCATCGCCTGATCGATCTGGCTATCGAGATCCCACAGATTGTGCGCGTCGATCTCATCTTGAAGGCGGCTCATCTCGTCCGCCGTCTCCTCAGAGTAGTCCATGGCGAGCGCGTTGTAGCGGTCGAGCTTGGCCTGCTTTTCGGCGACCCCTTCCATGACGTTTTCGCGCACGGTTTTGACCGGATCGAGTTCGGGCTCTTGGGGCAGGTAGCCGACCTTCGCGCCATCGGCGAGCCATGCGTCCCCGTTCCACTCTTTGTCGATCCCCGCCATGATGCGTAAGAGTGTTGATTTGCCTGAGCCGTTGGGCCCCAGGACGCCGATTTTGGCATCGGGGTAAAACTGGAGGTGAATGTTATCGAGCACCTTCTTCGCGCCGTAAGTCTTTGACAAACCACGCATGTGGTAGATGAACTGGCGCGCCATCGCGGGTGTCGCTCCGTGTTGGAATTGATGAATGGGGTGCCGGCGTATTGCCGGATGCGCGGCCTTCTAGCGGGTTTCGAAGGATGCGTTAAGTCCCCAGCGTACACGCTCTTGTCGGTGGGCGTGCAGCGACAGCCTGCCGCGCCGCAGCGCGCAGGGGCCAAGGAGCGGGGATCGGCGGGACGCGAAGCGACGGCCCGTTGATGAGGTCTGTGGGGCAGTCCCCACGCGTCCCGCCTCGGCTTTTCGCGGATCGGGTTATTCGGCGGCCGCCCCTCTCAAGGCCATCCGCTTGAAGTCCTGGCTTGCGTTTTCGTCATTGCCGCCGCGTGGGCTAAGCGAAAGACGTTTCCACCAGGACGCCGATCCGGTCCACGCCGCCGCCCTGCCTCCGTTATGGCAGGGTTTTGGCGCCACCGAGCCCTTAACCTCGCGGCGGGCGGTCCGGCACGCGCCTCCCTTGGTCAAGCGACGCAGGCAGGATCGCACAGGTGGCGAGAGCGGGGATTAGTTGTATATGGCCAGCGCCTGCCGAACGGCTGCGATCCCGGCCCTTGCCGTCTGGGACGGCACGGTCACGATAGGTGCCTGTTTCGGATCAGAAAGCGAACAGGGCGGCAAAGGCCCCCCGCCTGCACCACGCCGCTGCGGCGCGAAATCGACTAGCCGAAGCGCACCTCGGTGATTTCGTAGCCGCGGGCGCCGCCGGGGGCGGACACTTCCACGCTATCACCCACCTGTTTGCCAATGAGCGCACGGGCGATGGGAGAGGAAATGGAGACGCGGCCAGCTTTCACATCAGCTTCCACATCACCAACAATCTGATACTTCTTTTCCTGCTCAGTGTCTTCGTCGACCAAAGTGACGTGGGCGCCGAATTTCACCGTGTCGCCCGACAGTTTCGTCAGGTCGATCACTTCAGCGCGCGAGAGCATGTCTTCCAGTTCTTGAATTCGGCCCTCATTGTGGCTCTGCGCCTCTTTGGCAGCATGATATTCAGCGTTCTCCGAAAGGTCGCCATGGGCGCGGGCTTCGGAAATGGCCGAGATAATCTTGGGACGCTCTTCGGACGTGCGCTGTTTCAGTTCCCGCTCCAAAGAAGCGTAACCGATTGCGGTCATTGGGATCTTATCCATCTCCAAAACTTTCTAAAACGCCGCGCCATCGCGTACCTTAACACTGTCCACCAACGCGTGTGCAAATTGCAAGCGTTGCAGTCAGCTGGACGCAGAAGACGTCACGTAGGACTGGAGGGGGCGCACCTCAAGGTCTTGCGCGCCTTGAAGCGCAATTCCTTCCACTGCCGCGAGCGCCCCGGCAAGGGTCGTATAATAGGGCACCTTGTGGGAAATGGCAGCCCTGCGCATGTGGCTGGAATCGGCAATAGCCTGCGGGCCCTCTGCCGTATTGAGCACCAGATGCACCTTGCCGTTCTTCACCACGTCCACAACGTGGGGCCGCCCTTCGGAGACTTTGTTAACCACACCACACGGAATGTCGTGGGCGAGAAAATCGCGCTGCGTCCCGCTGGTGGCCAACAGGCTGAACCCCGCCTCCACGAGCCGCGCTGCCGCCGGGCGGATCGCCGCCTTGTCGCCATCGCGCACCGAAATGAACACAGTGCCTTTGAGCGGCAGCGCGTTGCCGGCCGCCAGCTGCGACTTGGAGAAGGCCGACGCGAAGGTGCGGTCGATCCCCATCACCTCGCCGGTGGACTTCATTTCAGGGCCCAGAACCGTGTCCACCTCAGGAAAGCGGGGGAAGGGGAAGACGGCCTCTTTGACGGCGACGTGGCCCAAGGTCAGCTCACGCAAATTGAAGGAGGCCAGGCGCTCGCCTGCCATGACCCGCGCGGCGATTTTGGCAATGGGGACGCCGATGGTTTTGGCCACAAACGGCACGGTGCGCGAGGCGCGGGGGTTCACCTCCAGGATATAAATGTCCTCGCCCTTGACGGCGAACTGGACATTCATGAGCCCCACCACGCCAAGCGCCAGCGCAAGCGCGGCCGTCTGGGAGCGCATTTGCTGGACGATCTCGTCGGGCAACGTGCGCGGAGGGAGCGAACAGGCCGAATCGCCTGAGTGAATGCCCGCTTCTTCGATGTGCTCCATCACGCCGCAGACGAAAATGTCCTCGCCATCGCACAGCGCATCCACATCCACCTCAACGGCGCCCTCAAGGTAACTGTCGAAAAGGAGGGGGTTTTTGCCGAGCAGCATGTTGATCTGCCCGGTCTTGTCGTTGGGGTATTTGGCCTTGATGTGGGCCGGGATCATCTGCTGGAGGGAGCCGAAGAGATAGCGGTCCAGGTGCTCCTCGTCGCGGATCACCTCCATCGCCCGTCCGCCCAGCACGTAGGAGGGGCGCACCACCAAGGGGATCCCCACTTCGGACGCCACAAGGCGGGCCTGTTCCACCGAGTAGGCGATCCCGTTTTCCGGCTGGCGCAGGTTGAGGCGCGTGAGGAGCTTTTGGAACCGGTCGCGGTCCTCAGCAAGGTCGATCGCATCCACGCTGGTGCCCAAGATGGTGTGGCCGGCCGCCACCAAGCCCTCAGCAAGACCCAAGGGGGTTTGGCCGCCGAACTGGACAATCACCCCCATCAGCCGGCCGTTGGATTGTTCTACGCGCAGCACTTCGAGCACGTCTTCCAGGCTGAGCGGCTCGAAATAGAGGCGGTCTGATGTGTCAAAATCGGTGGAGACGGTTTCGGGGTTGCAGTTGACCATCACGGTCTCAATCCCCGCCTCATCGAGGGCGTAGGCGGCGTGGCAGCAGCAATAGTCGAACTCGATGCCCTGGCCGATCCGGTTGGGCCCACCGCCCAAAATGACCACCTTGTTGCGCGATGAGGGCTCTGCTTCGCTTTGGGGTGCGTCGCCGAAGGGGGTTTCGTAGGTGGAGTACATATAGGCGGTGGGGGCGGCGAACTCGGCCGCGCACGTGTCGATCCGTTTATAGACGGGGCGCACATTGAGCTGATCGCGCAGCGCCACAACCGCCTCAACTGTGATGCCAGCAAGGGTCGCAAGGCGTTGATCGGAGAAGCCGGCAGCCTTCAGCGCCCGGAGCGCGCCTGCGGTTTGGGGAAGGCCGTGGGCCCGCACCCGCTCTTCCAGCGCCACAATCGCGGCGATCTCTTCTAAGAACCAGCGGTCGATGCGGCTTGCGTCATAGACGGCCTCCACATCAAAGCCCCGGCGCATGGCTTCGGCCACCTTCAAGATGCGATCAGGCCGCGGAACGCCAATGGCCGCGCGGATGGCTTGGTTGTCCTCGCCTTGGCCGAGCCCCTCGATTTCCGCCTCATCAAAGCCGGTGAGACCGGTTTCAAGGCCGCGCAGCGCCTTTTGGACCGCCTCTTGGAATGTGCGCCCGATGGCCATCACCTCGCCGACGGAGCGCATGGAGGTGGTGAGGGTGGTGATGGCGCCGGGGAACTTTTCGAACGTAAAGCGCGGAATTTTCACCACCACATAGTCGATGCTGGGCTCGAACGAGGCGGGGGTGGCGCCTTGGGTGATGTCGTTGTCGAGCTCATCGAGGGTGTAGCCCACGGCAAGCTTTGCCGCCACGCGCGCAATGGGGAAGCCTGTTGCCTTGGACGCAAGCGCGGAGGAGCGCGACACCCGCGGGTTCATCTCAATCACCACCATGCGCCCGTCTTCGGGGTTGATGGCGAACTGAACGTTGGAGCCCCCCGTCTCCACGCCGATCCGCCGCAGCACCGCGATCGAGGCGCTGCGCATGATTTGGTACTCTTTGTCGGTGAGGGTGAGTGCGGGCGCAACCGTGATGGAATCGCCTGTGTGAACGCCCATAGGGTCGACGTTTTCGATGGAGCACACGATGATGGCGTTGTCGGCCCGGTCGCGGACCACCTCCATCTCGTACTCTTTCCAGCCGAGTACCGATTCTTCGATCAGCACCTCTGTGGTGGGGGAGGCATCGAGGCCGCGCTCCACGATATCTAGGAATTCTTCCCTATTATAGGCGATCCCGCCGCCCTGGCCGCCCAAGGTAAAGGAGGGGCGGATGATGGTGGGAAGGCCGATCACCTCCAGGGCGCGCATGGCGTCGGGCAGATTGTGCGCGATTTGCGAGCGTGGCGATTCGAGGCCAATCTCGCTCATGGCCCGCTTGAATTTCTCGCGATCCTCGGCTGTTTCGATGGCTTTGGCGTCGGCGCCGATCATCTCCACGCCATAGCGCTCCAAGACGCCGCTGGCCTGAAGATTGAGGGCGCAATTGAGTGCCGTTTGCCCGCCCATGGTGGGTAAGAGCGCGTCGGGCCGCTCTTTGGCGATGATTTTTTCGACGATGGCCGGCGTGATGGGCTCGATGTAGGTGGCATCGGCAAGGTTCGGATCGGTCATGATCGTTGCCGGATTGGAGTTCACCAAAACAACGCGGTAGCCCTCTTCCTTCAGCGCTTTAACGGCTTGGGTGCCCGAATAATCGAACTCACAGGCTTGGCCGATGACAATCGGGCCAGCACCGATCAGGAGGATCGTTGAGATATCGCTGCGTTTTGGCATGTTTTCCGAGGGGCTAGGGCGAAACACCGGACGCTATAAGGCGCCCCCTGGATGGCGTAAAGCCAGTCGAGGGGCGAGCGCCTCGTCGCGTTGTTCAAGAGGGACCGTTTTGTCAGTCCTCGTCGTCGTCGTCGTCCAGCGTGTTGGGGTCAACATCGTCCTGCGAGGGCATTGTCCACTGGACGGTGCGCCCATCAAACTCTTCCACGCCGCACGCAATGGCATAGCAGGCGAGACGCACGGTCTTAGGAATTTCCACCTCTTTGCCGCCGCGATCGCCGCGCTCGTAGTACTGGATCATACGCCGTTTGAGCCCAAGGCGGTCGGCAAGCTCGCGCTGCTTCCAACCGTTGGCTTTCCGCCACGCTCGAAACTGGTCGGGTGTCATAGCGTCCGTTCACATTAAGCGCAAAATTTGCGCCTACCCCCTTCCATAATGCGCACACCGTGCATATATTGCTTTTGCGAAGCGCACAGATTGCGGGAGTCGTAAAGGGGAATCCTTACCAACGCCAGCCGTTTTCGCCGCTCTGACACACAAACGACATGAAAGGACGGACGATGATGCTGAATCACCTTCTTCTTGGAAAATCGCTGCTTGTGAGGCCGCTCGACAAGCCGAGCCGGCATAGCCGCAGGCGCTCTGATCATGCCCCTGCCGCGCATCGCGGCCACGATGGCGGCCTTGTTCGCCAGTTCAAAGCCTGGCTCGGCCACTAGGTAGCCTACGCTGACGACCAGTGACGGCTGAGACGGTCATATTGGCACTTCGATGCGGGTCACCTTGTTGGTTTCCATGGGTGACCCGCCGCTGAGACCTGAGCCTCAGTGGCTTGGCCCGAGCGCAAAACTGTTCTGCGCGCACTAGAGCGCGTCACGCCTCCATGGAAGCGCGCCGCGCTCCGGCTTCACGTGTCGGTCGCGGGTGCACCGGACGCCGGATGATTCCACCTGATCGAGATACGCTTTAGGCTGTGCGCTCGACAGGCGCGGCGGACGTGGTGGGCCGCGTCATCATCGCAACGGTCTTGCCTGATTCCGGGTTGAACCGCTCCACCAGGATCTCGAACCCCATGCGGTTGTGGAATGCCATCGAGCCAGGGTTCGGCGGATCGGTGTTCACCTCACAGCAGATGCGCGCCACATCCTTCTGCGCGGCAAACACCATCGCCTCTTCATAGAGTTGGCGGCCGAACCCGCTGCCGCGCGCTGCTGGGGCAACGACTATTCGGTCCACATAAAGAAAATTGTCGTACCGGCCGCCGAACCACTGGTAGTTGAGGCTTTTGTAGGGTTTGCCCGCTGGAATGGTGAGGAGCGCCGCGCCGACGCTCCCGTCAGAACCGCGGACCACCGTCAGCCGTCCCCAATCCAGCAACGCCGTCAGATCGTCCTGATCGAGCGCGTTGACGGCCGGGACGGCGTCATTGTTAAGGGTGAGGACGCTCGGCAAATCGGCGCGAACGGCCGCAGCGACGCTCACGCCTTTTGTGCGGTGTGCGCGCGGGCCAGTGCCAAAAACTCATCAAACAGGGCGTGGCTGTCTTGCGGACCTGGTGAGGCCTCAGGGTGGTACTGCACGGAAAAGACAGGCGCATCAGTGAGCGCAAGGCCGCAGTTGGTGCCGTCAAACAACGAGCGGCGCGTCTCTTTGGCGTTTGCTGGAAGTGTTTGTGCATCCACGGTGAACCCGTGGTTCATGGAGACGATGGACACCTGGCCGGTCGCCACATCGAGCACTGGGTGATTGGCGCCATGGTGGCCTTGGCGCATCTTCTTCGTGCCTGCACCGATGGCAAGGGCAATCAACTGGTGGCCCAGGCAAATTCCAAAGACCGGCAGACCAGAGCCGATCAAGCCCTTGAGTGTGGTTCCGACGATCTTGATGGTCGCTTCGGGGTCCCCTGGCCCGTTGGAGAGGAAAACG
>JBCDLN010000126.1:0-10785 GCA_038745295.1 Pseudomonadota bacterium
TAGAAGGATGGCTCCGGCTTTGACATCGTAGAACCGGGGGACGAGCGAGCAGATAGTCGTCTTGCCGGCCCCCGACGGACCGACAAAAGCAATGGTCTCACCGGCGCGCACGTCAAACGACACACCGCGCAGAACCGGCCCGCCCTCACTGTAGGCGAAGTGTACGTCCTTAAACGAGAGCGCACCGGACAGGGTGTGCTGTTGCGCCCCAGGACGATCTGCAATGTCGGGCCGGGTGTTCAAAAATTCGGTGTAGCGGCGGAAGCCCGCAATGCCTTTGGGATAGGTCTCAAGAACGGCGGCGATCTTTTCAATCGGCCGGAAGAATACGCCCACCAGGAGGAGAAAACCCACAAAACCGCCGATGGAGAGATCCCCCTCCACCACATAGTAAGTGCCGGCGACCATCACCACAATCTGCGTCAACCGCATGGTCATGTAGTTCAACGCCTGGCTTGCCGCCATAATCCAGTACGCAGAAAGCTTTCGCCGGCGGTATTCGGCGTTATTTTGCGCAAAGAGTGCTTTTTCATGATCTTCGTTGGTGAAGGCCTGCACAACGCGAATGCCGCCCACGTTTTCTTCGATGCGGGCGTTAAAATCTCCTACGCTGGAAAAGATTTGCCGCCACGTCTCAGTCATCTTGGCGCCGTACCGGGTGGTGACCCAAGCGCCTAAAGGCACCACAACACCGGTGATGAGCGCCAGTTCAACATGCACAAAGAGCATGAGAATGAACGCACCCACAAAGGTCATCACCGCAATGAAAGCATCCTCCGGCCCGTGGTGGGCAATTTCGCCAATTTCCTCCAAATCTTTGGTGAGACGACCCACAAGGTGGCCAGTCTTAATATTATCAAAGTAACCAAAGGAGAGTTTTTGCAGGTGTTCGAACGCGCGGCGACGCATCTCGGTCTCAATGTTGATGCCAAGCATGTGCCCCCAGTAGGTGACGATTGCCATGAGGGCTGTGTTGAGGGCGTAGACCGCAAGGAGCCCAAATGTGGCAAGGGCAATGAGTGGCCAATCGGCCGATGGCATCAAACGGTCGACGAAGAGCTTGATGGCAATGGGAAAGGCAAGTTCCAAAAGGCCCGCAAGAACGGCCGACCCAAAGTCGAGCACAAAGAGCCCGCGCCACGGCGTATAATATGAGAAGAATTTGCGCAGCATCGACCCAACCTTTCCGCGGCGGAATGGCTTTAGCAAGGGCGCGATCCGATCTCTACCACAGTTGATGATAAATGACGCCGCGCCACCCGCTGGTGAGGCGGCGAGCCAACGCGATCTGAAGTGGCGCTCGTCAACCCTTCGCCGCCCGTGCGCGATCGGCTCACTTTGTGGGCTTCACGGCGTACGCGCGTTGGACGTCAGCCAGCGGCAGAAAGCCGCTGCCGCGCAGCCTCGATTGTGAGTGCAGTAAACCTGTGGAAGCCGTGCGCCATTTTTGTGTAGGGCAAGAGCAGGAAAAGGGTCAGAACACTCGCCAAGTGGACTGTAAGGAGTGGCTCCACGTAAGCAGTCCCTGTCGCAGCATATAGCGCTAGGCCCGTGGCGCTCACTGCAAATAAAAGCCACAAAAACGCAAATTGGGGGCCTCGCACGCCCTGTTCACCAAGACTCGGGTCTGATTTGGTTTTGAGGATTGTAAGCCAGAGTGTGCCCGCACACAGCATTATCCCGCCAGGAACGCCAAGAAGTTTGGGCGCACTGAAGAAACTGTATGGCGCCTCCAAAGCGAAACCATAGTGCATAATGGTCCCAGCGCTGGTGGACGCAAAACACAATAAGAAGCCCCAAAGGGTCAGCTGATGGGCAATGCGGCGCGCCTGTGAAAACCGGTCTCCATCTTCATAGTTGCAGCCGTCCCCGTGGCCACCTGAAAGGTTCTTCATGTTGGCTGCTAAGCGCCCTGCTGCAATGAGATCACTGAGGCGTAGGGGCGTCCTGCCAGCGTCCGCCCACTGGGCGCGCACTGCCAGCGCGACGGCGAAGAGGGGAAGTACGAACGCCGGTGCAAACACTGAAACCATCACACCATGCGATATGAAAGCATAAAACCCCGCACCTCCCTGGGGCCGCAACAGTTGGGCAAGCCCAAAGACTGCGATGATGCTTACAACAAAGATTAAGACCGTTGCGGCAGCGTGGCGGTGAAACAGGTTGGCAAGCACTTTAGGGTAAGCAAAGGCCTGCCAACTTTGTTGACGCACATTCCCCAACGCCTGGGGAAGATTGAGATCAAACTCATGGGGTGCGGTATACTGGCACGCGTAGTAGCATCCGCGGCAGTTGTGACAAAGATTAGCGAACTGGGTGATGTCACCATCGGAGAAAGCGCGTTGGGCATGGATCGCTGGGAAAACCGAGCAGTAACCCTCACAGTAGCGGCAAGCATTGCAAATCTCTGACTGACGGCGTGCTTCTTCAATGGACGTACTAAGCATAGCGTGCCGCCTCCGAGCCGGCGATGCGACCAAAGACAGTACCAATCGTCATACCAAATCCGGCAAGATAACCCTGACCCAGGATGGAACCGGCCATGATCTCCCCTGCCGCCCAAAGGTTCTCCACCGGCCCCTCAGGACCTTCGACCCGGGCCGTTTCGTCGACACGCAGGCCAAGGTAGGTAAACGTCACCCCCGGCCGCAGCATGTAGCCATAAAAGGGCGGCTCGATGATGGGCCGTGCCCAATTGGTTTTGGCTGGCTGGAGGTGCGCGGTGGTCAGCCCATCAAGCGTGGTGGAATGGAAGTCCCCCGGCTGACAGGCCGCGTTAAAAGTATCGACGGTTTCGCGCAAAGACGCCCCTGGCAGACCCAATCGCTGACCAAGCCCCTCGATGGTCTCAGCCTCCACCGGCGGAAAAACAGATGGCATGAAGAGGCCGATGCTCTTGGCGTCGATGATCGCATAGGCCACCTGGTCGGGCTGTGCCGCAACAAGGCGCCCCCAAATCGCGTAACGCTTTGGCCAGACATCTTCGCCCTCATCATAGAACCGCTGGCCGTGCTTGTTGACCACGATCGAGAAGGGCACGCAGTCAAGACGGGTGACAATTCCACCGTCGAACTTCGGCGCACGCCCATCGATGGCAACGGCATGGCATTGGGTCGGATCGCCCACCGACTGCACCCGTTGGTCGAGAAGGTCCTTGAGAACAACGCCGCGATTGTAAGGCGTGCCCCGGATCAAAAAGTTGCGCGCAGCCGGCCCCCAAGCCTCAGCAAGCCAATCCAGATCGGCTTGAAATCCTCCCGAAGCCACAACCACATTGGTCGGCGTCAGGCGATGGCTCTCGCCGGCAGCGTCAACATCCACGTGGCGTATGCGCGTGCCGTCGAAGTCCAAGTGGGTGACTTTTGCGTCGTATAGGATATCTACGCCCAAGTCTTGTGCTCTGCGGTAGTAAGCGTTCACCAAACCTTTGCCGCCGCCCAAGAAAAACGCATTGGTGCGCGATAGGGATAAAGTGCCCGATAGCGATGGCTGAAAGCGCACCCCCTGGCGCTCCATCCATGGATAGCAGTCTTGCGAGGTTTCGATGGTCATCCGGGCAAGATGCTCATCGGTCTTGCCTCCGGTGACCTTGATGAGATCATCAAAATATTCGTCGTCCCCGTAGACCCCTGTCAGAACGCCGAGCGGCCCTTCATGCCGGCACCGGAAGTTTCGGGTGTGACGGCTGTTGCCGCCCCGGTAGGCAATCGGGGCCGCTTCTAGAATGAGGACAGATCGGCCCTCTTCGCGTGCGCGGATGGCGGCACACAGGGCAGCGTTACCCCCACCCACCACTAAAACATCAGGCGAAGCGCTTGGAATTGGGGTGGGTGCGTAAGTCGCCATGGCATTGTCCATCTGGCCGTCAAAGCGCGCGCAAAATCGCTTTGCATTCTCTCATATACGCTCGTATACATTATCTCCCATGAGATCAAGGGCAACGACTATGCCGGCAGAGGCAAGCGCGGCCGCCTCACAAAGCGAGGTTGCCTACCAGTTGCTGGTGGAGGCCATTGAAGCGGGCCATTTCACACCGGGGGCGCGCATGCGCGAAGCGGAGGTGGGCGCGCTGCTGGGCCTGGGTCGCACTCCGGTGCGCGATGCGCTGCGCAAGCTTGAGGCTGAGGGCATGGTCGAGCACCGCCCCCGCCTTGGTGCTGTCCTGCGAATGCTCGCCGACACGGAAGTCGTTGAGCTTTATGAAATGCGGATGGTTCTGGAACGGACCGCCGCTGAGCTCGCCGCCCAGCGGGCCACCGCGCTTGAAGTCGATGAGGTGGCAGACCTCAATGCTGAGATTTTGGCGGCCCGGAGCGACCTTTCCAAAGCTGCCCGCATCAACGTCTCGTTTCACCGCGCGCTTTTCAGGGCCGCGCGAAATCGGTTCCTGCTGGATGCTGCCCGCGGGCTCAACAACGCCCTCCTCCTTCTGGGGCCGAGCACGTTCGACAGCGACACGCGGATCGATGTTGTTCACGCTGAGCATGAGCGCATCGTCGACGCGCTCAAAACGCGCGATGGCGACGAAGCCGGTGCAGCCATGTCTGCCCATCTTGAAACCTCGCTCCGCCATCGATTGAGGGCGCTGCGGGGATGAACGCGGGGAAGATCCTCCTCCAGCTGCGTACGGTGGGCATCGCCGCGGCTGGGGTTGCGGTCTTCCACGGCCTGAGCCTGCCGCTGCCATGGCTTCTCGGCCCGATGTTTGCGTGCGTGGTTGCAGCACTCTTGGGACTCAACCTTGTGGGACAGCCCGTTGTCAGTGCCGCGATGCGCACCGTGCTTGGGGTTGCGGCAGGGGCTGCCATCACCCCCGCGCTCATCGGGGAGCTTGATGACATGGCATTGTCGCTCTCCTTCATTCCGCTGTTCATCGTGCTGTCCGGCTTGCTGGGCTACCCGTATTTCCGACGGGTTTGGGGCTACGACAAAGCCACCAGCTACTATGCTGCCATGCCTGGCGGCCTCCAGGACATGATCATCTTTGGAGAAGAGGCTGGCGGATCTCCTCGCGTGTTGAGCCTTGTCCATGTGACAAGAGTGCTTTTGGTGGTGAGTCTCGTTCCGTTTGTGATTGTCCTCACCACCGGGGCATCCCTTGATGGACCGCTGGGCGAGCCCGCAGCGTCGCTTCCCCTTTGGGAGCTTATCCTCATGGTGGCGATTGCCGGTATGGGCTGGTGGGCGGCGGCGGCCATCGGCCTTTTCGGCGCGTCGATCTTGGGACCATTGGCGCTAGCAGCAGCCGCTGCACTGTCCGGCATTCTCCTCCACCGCCCCCCTGAGGAAGCCCTTTTTGCGGCGCAGTTTTTCATCGGCTTGGGTGTCGGGGTGAAGTATGCGGGGATCACGCCGAGGGAGTTGCGCAACGTCGTCCTCGCTGCGCTCGGTCATGTGCTGATTCTTGTGGCCATTGCCGCGATGTTTGCCGAGATCGTCATTGTGATTGGCGCCACAACACCGCTCAACGCCATGCTTGCCTTTGCCCCAGGCGGCCAGGGCGAGATGATTGTGCTTGCCCTTGCAGTGGGCGCGGATGTGGCCTTTGTGGTCGCCCACCATGTGACGCGCATTGTGACCGTGATTGTGTGCGCGCCGCTTGCCAGGCGCTGGCTCCAGTGAGGGCGAGCGTGAAGGTGCGTACGGCCTCTGCGTTGTGCAGCTAAGAGCGGGGGCGCGGACAGTGAGCCGCTAGTGCATGTCTCGCTCGATCTGGGTCAGATCGAGCGCGGAAAGCATGCGCGCTCTTCAGGGGCGAGCACTTTATCCGCTCAGTTTAATTCAAACTGAGCGGATCGTGCTCTCGCGGCGCCACACTTCAGGGTTGACCATGTGGATCGGGGCACCGGCTGCGAAGGCCACCACTTGATCAAAAATATCGCTGAATTGGAGGTCAAACTCATCTTCGGTGACATAACCGATGTGAGGTGTCCCGATCAGCCTCGGATGGGCAACAAGTGGGTCGACAGAATCCGTCACCGGTTCGGTGTCAAAGACATCGACTGCTGCAAGACCTGGGCGGCCTGCATTGAGGCCATCAAGCAGTGCTCCCGCTTCGATCAACCCCGACCGGGATGTGTTGATGAGAAGGCTATCGCCCCGCATCTCTGCGAGATCGTTACGGGTGATAACCCCTCGCGTGTCAGGCTTGAGCCGAACGTGAAGGCTCACCACATCCGCGTCCTGGAAGAACGCTTTACGGCTTGGCGCAAGGGTGGCGCCGTCAGACGCAGCGCGCTCTCGGCCGGCCTCTGATGCCCACCAGACCACGTTCATCCCCAGCGCTTGCCCATACCCAGCAACAGCTTTGGCAATGCGTCCGTACCCATAAAGCCCGAGCGTGCGACCCCGCAACGTGCGTCCCACGCCCACCTGCCACCGCCCAGCCTTTAACGCCGCGGTTTGCTCTGGGATCTGGCGATATGCGGCCAGCATGAGCGCCAAGGTCAGTTCAGCAGCCGCATAGGAGGGCGTTCCAGCATGCATGTTGGAGCACAACAGGACGCCGTTTTTCGTGCAGGCCGCCACGTCGATGTGGGGGTAGACGCTGCGCTGGCTGATGAGGCGAAGCGCAGGCAATTGGTCAAGCAGTGCTTCTTGGATGCTCGTGCGCTCGCGAAAGAGCACCAGCACCTGCGCGTCCTTGAGCCGCTGCGCCAAAACATCTGTGTTTTTGACATGATCAGTCCACACCGTCACCTCGTGCCCATCAAGGCGTTTGAAGCAATCAAGGCCCCTTAAGGTGTCGAACCAGTCGTCGAGAATGTGGACCTTCATGGACTAACGGCCTTTCGGTTTGGCGCGGGCGGCGCGGCGGGCTTCAGCGCAATGGGGACTGCTCGAGCAATTCGCGGCGCATGCGGCGCTCGAGCCGTGTCGAGCTGACTGTAGACAGTCAGGCCGGAGGAGCCGGCTCGCTTCAAACATTGGCGAGCAGTGTCGTCGGGAAGACTGTGAACAGTCATCGCGAAATCGCTCCAGGAGAATGCTCGCCCCTTTGGAAAGCGGCGGGTTTTACCCGATCAAACGACGCCGTTTGATCAGGAACCGCCCTAATATGAGATCATCACCGGGGTGGTGGCGTTGGCGATGACACGCCTGGTCTTGCCACCAAAAAGATCGACGCTGAACTTCGAGTGCTCAAAGGCCCCCATCACAAGCACACACGGATCAGTCTGTGCGGCGAAGGCCAAGATCGCTTCAGCCACATCACCGCTTGCGGGCCGGCGCACCGGGGTTGCCTCCACCCCGTGGCGATTGAGGTGGCGCACGACCTCCTCCACAGGGCGGGGCAATTCATCCTCCCCGATCATAAGAAGGGTCACATGGCCATCGGCCTCCAAGAGGTCGAGCGCATCGGCAAGAGCACGTGCAGCCGCACGCTTGCCATCCCACGCGACCACAGCGTGGCTGTGGGCGGCCTTGGGCTCGTGACCTGAGGGCACCACCACCACAGGCCTCCCACTCTTCAAAACAATAATGTCCGGATTGGCGAGGAAGTGAAAGTCTGTCCCAGCGTCAGGCTCGTTGCCCATAACGAGAATGTCGTGGCTTCTGGCGCAGCGGATGAGGGTGCGGTCCACTTTGCCGGTGAGTTCTTGATGCGCCATCCGCTCACCCGGATAAAGGGTTGCGGCCCTGGTCTCAAACCGGGCGACAATGTCGGTGAGCCGCTGCGCATTGTGACGCTCGATGATGTCTTGCGCTTCCTTTGGAATGTAGCGGCTTTCGAAGGCATAGGCCTCAAAGGTCGACTGGGCGATCAGGCCGGTTACAAAGGCCCCACGGGGCTCGGCAATGGCGGCGGCATAGGCGAGTGCCGCATCGGCCGCCGCCCCGCCATCGTAGGCCACAGCAAGGTCGCGGATGCTCATGGCAGGGCTCCTCCAGGTCAGCCAGTGGACGCTAGAGCCGTTCCGATCCGACTGGCATCCAGCCAGGTCGACGAAGACGGCTCGCTTTGATGATCGACGAACAATTCGCTTCAGGATGGCTTTCTGCGCTCATGCTGAAATTGCACTAGAGCACGATCCGCTCAGTTTGAATGAAACTGAGCGGATGAAAACGTGCTCGCCCTTGAAGAGCGCATGTTTTCCTCGCTCGATCCGACCCAGATCGAGCGAGACATGCACTAGCGGCTTTCCACACCCGAGAACGCATCAGGCGAGCGTGGGGTGGGGATAAAGACGGGAACGTTGAGAGCATTGATGGCCGCATTAACCCGCGCGCGGTCAGACAAGAGCCCGTTGAACTGCGCATCACAGCCCGAGATCGGTGTGGGATAGTTGCTGATTTCCGCATTGAGCGCTTGGCGCACCATGATGAGCGCCGCGTGCGCGGCAGCAATATGATCATGTGACGGGTCCATTCTCTCTCCTTTGCGAGTTCGATCCCGTGTCTTGCGCGCATACCCCAGCGACGCGAACCTCAAGAGCCCGCAACGTGGCCTCGCCAAACTTGGGCTGGGACAAACAGATCGCCTGCGGCGAGTTTGCGAGCGGTGCGCACCACACCGGCCGATTTAAGATCAAAACCATTCAAACCGTTGACGAAATCCACCAATACATCCATCGAGCCCAATGGATGTTCCAGCGTGATGGTGGCTGGGCTCTCGTTGGGTATGGCTGCAAGACCTGAGGCCACCGTGCCGGGCGTGAGAAAGCACGATGCAATACACTGGCTGCTCGTGACCGCCATTGTGGGATGGCAGCTCCAGGGCGTGAAGTAGCGTGTGGCAATGGTCCCGCCAGCTTTGGCGCGGGCAAGAAGCGCGAATTTAGGGGTTACGCTTTTGGCAACATCACCCATGCCCATCCGCTCCCCTGCAAGGCGCCGAACGCTTTCGATGTGTTCTAAGAGGGCGGTATTGGCGTCAAGTTCATCGCGGGTCTCGTAGCCTGTGATGCCAAAGTCCTCCGCCAGGCCAATCACAACCGGCATGGTGACATCCATGCAGGTCACCTTCACGCCTTCGATTTCATCGATGGGACGCCCGGTGGGCAAGAAGGCCCCCGTCACCGATCCGATGGTGTCCATAAACTGAAGACCAATGGGCGCGGCGCTCCCTGGCACGCCATCGATGCGTGTGTCGCCTTCATACTCCACGACACCGCCGGGGGTCTTCACGTTCGCCACCACGCGAGCCCCTGTGTTGACAGCCCGGATCCGGACAACCGTCTCGGTTTCCCCTGGCGCAATGAGACCCATTTCGATGGCGGCCGGACCCACTCCAGACAGGATGTTGCCGCAGGTGGGGACGAAGTCGACAAGACCTTCATCGCCGCTCACCTGTGCGAAGAAGTAGTCAACATCGGCCCACTCATCATAGCCCGCAGCACTGAGCATGGCGACTTTCGTTGTCACCGATGCTCCGCCGCCAATCCCATCAATGTTGAGGGGGTGCCCTGCCCCTATGGCCGCCAAAAGGACGTTTGCAAGGGCCTCGCGATCCTGCGGGAGGTGGCTGCGACGGATGTAAGGCCCGCGTGATGTCCCACCGCGCATGAAGAGAAACGGGATCGCTGTCTGGCTCATAATTGACCCTCATTGAGGCGGTGGATGATCCCGTCGGTAAAGGCGGTGGTGCCCAATCGCCCGCCCACATCCTGGGTTCGCGTGGCGGGATCTGCCAGGGCGTGATCAAGGGCGGCTTCGATGGCACGTGCTGCACGGATTGCCCCCAAGTGGGCCAAGAGCATTGCCGCTGAGGCAATCAAAGATGTGGGGTTTGCGATGTCTTTTCCGGCGATATCGGGCGCTGAACCGTGCTGGGCCTGCGCCATGGCGTGGCGCGTTCCCACGTTGAGCGAGGCACCGAGCCCGAGCCCGCCGGCAAGTTCGCTGGCAAGGTCCGATAAGATGTCCCCAAACATATTGGTGGCGACAAGCACATCGAAGCGGGTTGTATCGCGCACCATCAAAGCTGTGGCTGCGTCCACCAGCGCCTCATCATAGTCTACCGAAGGTTGGCTGGCGGCGACCTTCCGGCACTCTTCCAGAAAGAGACCATCGGAAACACGCAGAACGTTGGCTTTGTGGATCGCAGTGACCTTTCGCCTCCCTTCGCGGACGGCCAGTTGAAAGGCCGTCTCAGCGATGTTGCGGCTTGCATCCCGGGTCACCCGGCGCATTGAGATCGCCATGTCGGCCGTTGGCATAAACTCGCCGGGGCCAAGGTGCATGTTTCGGTCTGCGTAAAAACCTTCCAAATTCTCGCGCACCACAACCATGTTGCATGGAGACCCGGTGGGCGTTGGAACGCCCGATCGGCTGCGCGCAGGCCGGATGTTGGCGTGGAGATTGAGCGCGCGCCGAAGCGCCCCTGACGGGTTGATGCCCCCCTCGTTCACCGACGGGTAGGCGTTGTGGGACACTGGGCCCAGCACTACACCATCGGCCGTCAAGGCTTGCTCCACCACCGCCTCGGGGAGCGTTGTCCCTAAGTGATCAAGAGCCACAAAGCCGATGTCGGCAAAGCTGACACTGATTTCAACGCCAGCTTGATCCGCTGCAGCGTCCACCACACGGCGGGTCGCTGGGACGATCTCCGGCCCGATACCATCGCCCGGTAAAAAGAGGAGCTGAAGCGGCACTGTCGTCAATCCATCCCAAACGGCCAAGGGAGAGAGACGTAGGCCTGCAATAGACCTGGTGGGAAGTCGCGATTGAGCACGCCTGCCATGACAAGAATGAGGGCGATCGAGCCGCCACCGATCGCAAGGGTTCTCGTCCAGCTTGCCTGGGCGCGCAAGCGCAAGAACACCACCATGAAAATGGCGAGCGCTA
>JBCDLN010000127.1:0-10770 GCA_038745295.1 Pseudomonadota bacterium
GGTGCCGTTTGGCAGGGCAGCGATGTGGCTGCGCATCATGGCGCCCGCGCGCGCCGTCAGCGCATCGAGCGCCTCGCGCACCGTGTTGTCGCCATACTCATCAAGCAGCGCGTTGAGGCGGGCTTCGCCAAGGTCGAGCGCGCCCAACTGGCCGTTGAGGTCGCCCCAGTTGGCATCGGGTGTGCGCGAATTGGCCGACAAGATGGCCTGGATGTCGTCGCGGACGCCGGTGTCGTCGGCAAAAAGCACCGGCGGGATGCGCACCCCTTCTTGGAGCGTGTCGACCGCTTTGGGGTTGAAGCCGCCGGCGACGTTGCCGCCAAAGTCGAGCCAGTGGCCCACCGAGGCGAGCCAGCAATAGAGCAGTCCTTCCCGAAAAACTGGCCGAACGAGGCGGAAGTCATTGAGGTGTGTGCCGCCGCTATAAGGATCGTTGAAGAGGTAGGTCTGGTGCGGTCTCACCCTGGCTGGCGGCACGTGGTCAATCACCGCCTTCACGGCAAACGCCATCGCGCCCACAAAGATGGGGAGCCCCGACGTGCCTTGGACCAGGGTTGCCCCGGTGGCGGCGTGGTAGATCCCGTGGCAGGCGTCATGGGCTTCGGCGATGATGGGGTTGAACGCGGCGCGGAAGAGGGTGGCGTCCATCTCATCGGCAATGCGCTCAAGCCGGCCTTTGAGGACTGCGAGGGTCACCGGATCAAGGCTCACCGGATCAAGGCTCATCGGATCAAGCGTCATCGGATCAGGGCTTACAGCATCAGCGCTCATTGGATCGTGGTTCATGGCGCGCCGGAATAGCGCTGGCCAAGGGCAAGCAGTTCAGGCGTTTCAATCACGTCGTTCAGGTCATCGAAGCTGAGCATCGCGTTCGCCATGGCGCCTGTGGAGCCATCGCGCACAAGCGCCCCGTAATACTGGGCGGCCGTGTGGGCTAGGGCGCGCACGATGCCGCCCGGAAAGATGATGAGGCGGAAACCTATGCGCCCCAGTTCGCCCAAGGAGAGGACAGGTGTCGCCCCACCCTCCACCATGTTCGCCAGAAGCGGGACATGAGGCAGAGCCGCAGTCACCTTCTCAAGGTCCTCGCGGGTGCGCGGGGCTTCCACAAAAACAACGTCTGCCCCATCGGCGGCAAACTGGGCAGCGCGGGCCAGCGCGGCGTCCAGCCCCTCAACAGCGGCCGCGTCCGTGCGCGCCACAATCAGCGCATCGGAGCGCGCATCAAGCGCTGCGGCAAGTTTGCCGCGCATCTCATCAAGCGGGATGACAGCTTTGTCCTTCAAATGGCCGCACCGTTTGGGGAAGGTTTGATCCTCAAGCTGGATGGCGTCGGCGCCGGCCCTTTCCAGCGCCCGCACGGTGTGGGTCACGTTGAGCGCATTGCCGAAGCCTGTGTCTGCATCAACAACAAGCGGGAGTGGGGTGCGGTCACGGATGGCAGCCACATGGGCGGTCACATCAGGCAGCATCGTGAGACCAATGTCGGGCCGGCCAAGCTTGGTGTAGGCGAGTGCCGCGCCCGACACATAAAGAGCCTCAGCACCGGCGCGGGTGGCAATGTGCGCTGTCAGCGCGTCGCACACGCCCGGGGCGAGCACCGGGCCTTCCGCCAACATCGCCTTCAGCGAGGGCCGCGCAGTCATAGAGTTGGCCGTCTCCGTCATTCGGCCCATGTTATGGCGCAGGAGAGGGAGACAGCACAACACAATGGCGCGCACGCTCTTTGACAAGCTGTGGCAAAGTCACGTCATCGCCGAGCGCGGGGAGGAAAGCCTCCTCTTCGTAGATCGGCATTTCGTGCATGAAGGCGCCTTCCACGCCTTCGACAAGCTCGATGCGCGCGGCGCGTGCGTCGCCCGGCCTGACCTCACCATCGGCGTGGCAGACCATTATGTCCCCACCCGCCCCGATGGTTGGGACCCTGACATTGTGCGCATGGTCCACGACCTTGAAAAGAGCTGCCGCCGACACGGGATCCGCCTGTTTGGGTTGGGCGATCCCCGGCAGGGAATTGTGCACGTGGTGGGTCCGCAAGAGGGGCTGACACTGCCGGGTCTCCTCATTGTGTGCGGCGACAGTCACACCTCCACCCAGGGTGCATTGGGCGCCTTTGCTTTCGGGATCGGGGCGACGGAGGTGAGCCATGTGCTCGCCACCCAAACGCTCTGGCAGAAAAAGCCCAAGACCATGCGAATCACAATTGACGGGGCGCTGAGCCCGGGGGTCACCGCCAAGGACATGGTTCTCACCATCATCGCCACCATCGGTGCAGATGGCGCGCGGGGCCATGCTGTGGAGTTTTCCGGCAGTGCGGTGCGGGCGCTTTCCATGGAAGGGCGCATGACGCTGTGCAACATGACCATCGAGGCCGGGGGGCGATGCGGCCTCATCGCGCCCGATGATGTGACGTTCGCGTATCTGCGCGGCCGCCCCTACGCCCCACCCGATTTTGACGCCGCCGTTGCCGCCTGGCGCCATCTCCACACCGATGAAGGGGCCATGTTCGACCGCGAAGTCAGAATTGACGGGACCGGGATTGCCCCAAGCGTCACCTGGGGGACGAGCCCTGAGGATGCTCTGCCTGTGACAGGGTATGTGCCAGCTGCGTCTGATCACCCAGGCCAAGAGCAGCATGTGGCCGACGCACTCGACTATATGGCCCTCCAGCCCGGAACACCCCTTGAAGGCCTTCCCATCGACCGGGTCTTCATCGGCTCATGCACCAACGGAAGGCTCGAAGATTTGCGGGCGGCAGCGGGTGTTCTGCGCGGCCGGCAGGTGAAGGTCCCCGGCCACGTCTCTCCAGGCTCGGCCAAAGTGAAGGCGGAGGCGGAAGCGGAAGGGCTTGCTGCGATCTTCACCGATGCGGGGCTTGAGTGGCGCGCCTCGGGCTGCTCCATGTGTGTGGCCATGAATGGCGACCGCGGCGCACCGGGCGAGCGGGTGGCCTCCTCCACCAACCGCAATTTTCGGGGTCGGCAGGGCAAGGGCGTGCGCACGCACCTGATGAGCCCGGCGATGGTCGCCGCGGCCGCGGTCACCGGTGCGATCACCGATGTGCGGCGCCTTGTGCGGGATGTGTCATGAGCGCGCTGAAGCTTTGCAGCGGGACGGTTGCCCTTCTCTCGCGCGATAACGTGGATACCGACCAGATTTGCCCCGCCCGCTTCATGCAGCGTCGCCGCGCGGAGGGATACAGCGATGCCTTCCTGCACGATCTGCGCTTTGCCGCGGATGGCACCGTGCGTGATAATCCCATCGATGCGGTGAGCGGCGCCAGCATATTGGTGGCAGGGCGCAATTTCGGCGGTGGCTCCTCGCGTGAATCGGCCGCCTACGCGGTGGTCGATGCCGGCTTTCGGGTGGTGGTCGCCTCAAGCTTTGGCGACATATTTGCGGCCAATGCCGCCCGCAACGGTCTCGTCCCAGCGCTTGTGCACGCCGAGGACCTTTCCCGTCTCACCCAGCACCTGGAGCTTCGGCGGGACCACGTGGTGAGTGTGGATGTGGAGCGCCTCACCATCCACGCGGGGAACCTCTCGCTGGACTTTCACCTTGATGACAGCCGCCGGACGATGCTGCTCAACGGTTGGGACGACCTTGATGTGACGCTCCAGTACGGTCATGCCATCGACGCATTTGTCAATAAGGATCGGGCCGAGCGGCCGTGGGCTGCCGTGACAGGGTCGGCCCCGAGCTAGGCTTGGACGGCGCAGGAGAGATGCTCAATCCACCGAGATCGCACCGATCTTTGACACAGGCATGTCAACCCGCAGATCGCCGGCGCGCGCAAACTCCAGGACAACTGGCTGGGTGGAGCCTACCGGCGGCGCCTCCGTCAAATCCATAAACATGAGATGAAGCCCACCTGGGCTGAGGGTCACCGTCTCGCCGGGGCCGATGGTGATGCCTCCGTCAAGCGCACTCATGATCATCACACCGTCCGTCACGGACATGGTGTGGATTTGGCCCAGCTGGGCAAATGGCGCCCGCACACCGATGAGGGTATCTGGCACGCTGCCCCGGTTGGTCACGGTGAGGTAGCCTGATGCCACCCGCGCCACCGGCAGCACGCCCCTAATCCAAGCCTCTGAAACGCTTATGTCGCCTGCGCGCGCGCTGCCCACCTTCTTTTGGGCAACGCCACCCGTCGTGCTGAGCGCTGCGGTCAGCGCGAGCACCAAGGCGAAGATAATTGTTCTTCCTTGCATCAGAGCATCATCGGCCAGTTGCGTCGCGGCATGCTTTGGAAGCCTTTCGTGGTTTGATTGCAGAATCCTTAAAGCAAAGTTGATATAAACGCACACTGCGACACACCTGGATTGCTCCAGTTCGCACCGTTTCGCGCAGAAATTGCACCGAACGGCTTTGCCCGATCTTGAGCCTCAAGTTCCACCCGAAAAATCCGCTGTAACGGGGGCAAAGGCGTTGCGCTGATCCCTCACAGCACCGCAAATCGATGGGCTCGGGGACGCCGGGCGCGGGCGTTTCCATTGCCATAGCCACCGCTGTTCGACACCGTCATGCAAGGGATGTGCTGGAGGCAAATGGGCATGCGGGTGTTAATCTTCGCGGTATTGGGGGTGGCCCTCATCGGCTGCCAAAGCGCGCGCTTCGGCAGCGGTGTCGACGGGCAGTGGTCCGCCGACGATGGAAGTTTTGTGGCAACGTTCGATAATGGCGCCTTTACCTCACGCCTTACCTCCACCGGCGAGACGGTGGTGTTTGATGGGCGCTATTCCTCCACCGGCAACGGCCTTGCGCTCGCTTGGACATCGGTGGGTGCCAACGAGCGGCGCTCAGCGGATTGCACGTTCTCAGCGCGCAACAGGCTGTCCTGCGTTCCTTCCGTCGGCACCGCCTTCTCGCTCACAAAAGTCTGACCCGCGGTTGAGGCGCCATGGCTGCTCACAAGAGGCCGCGTCCCACCGTCGCAGCCCTGTGTGCCCGCCGCCTACAACCATAGGGACGCTTGCGCCCACCCTCTTTGCCCGTGAAGCTCTCCGCCGAAGAGTGGGGAGCGACCCACGCGCAAAATGGGGGAGACCATGATGAAACTCGTTCTGGCCGCAGTGGCCCTGTTTGGCCTTATTGGATCGGCGACCGCCGAAACGCTGACGGTGGGGGCATACCCCGCCAACCCACCTTGGGAGGTGAAGCAGGAGGACGGCTCGTTTGTGGGCTTTGAAGTGGATCTTGTGAACGCCATTGCTGACAAGCTGGGTATGGACGCTGAGTTCCAAGATCTTGGCTTCCAAGCGCTCTTTGCGGCCACAAGCTCGGGCCGGATCGACCTTGCCATCTCCACCATCACCATCACCGACGAACGGCTCCAAAACCAAGACTTCACCCAAGGCTACTACGACGCAGACATGGCTATGGGTGTGCGTGAGGGCTCGGGCGTCACAGCGCTCGAAGACCTTGATGGACAAGATGTGGGTGTCTTGTCTGCGTCTACGGGCGAAAAGTGGGCCCTTGCCAACAAAGAGACCTACGGTATTGCCAACGTTCGCGGCTATGACGCGTACACACAAATGCTGCTTGATGCGCAAAACGGGCGCGTTGCCGCGGTGATCACCGATCTGCCCGGCATGTTGTTCGCCTTTAAGAACATGAATGGAATGGCGGCGGGCGAGATCATTCCCACCGGCGACCGTTATGGGATCATGCTGGGTAAGGGGTCGGACCTCACAGGGCCCATCAACGATGCCATCAGTGCCCTCAAAGAAGAGGGGGTTCTGGCCAAGATCCACGAAACCCACTTCGGTGTGTCGCCCACGCCCGGCTCAAGCACAGTCACCGTCCTTGATCTTCCGAGCGCCCAATAGTCGATGGGGCTTTTTGAGACATTTTTTAATGTCGACGTGATGGTGCGGACCCTGCCCATGTTGTGGTGGGGTCTCATCAACACGGTGCTGTTATCGGTGACGTCGATAGTCTTTGGCATCGTCGTTGGCGTTATCTGGTGTCTTGCCAAGCTCTACGCGCCGAAGGCAATCCGATGGACGGCAACGTTCTTAATCGATGCCTTTCGGGCGCTGCCGATTTTGGTGCTGCTCACGGTCATCTACTATGCGCTTCCCTTTGTGGGGCTGCGCTTTTCGGCCTTCACATCTGCAAGCTTGGCCCTCAGCTTGGTGCTGGCGGCGTTCACTGCCGAAGTCTTTCGCGCAGGGATTGAGAGCCTTCCCAAAGGCCAGTTTGAAGCTGCCGATGCGCTCGGCCTGCCATTTCCCGTGGCGCTTTGGAAGGTGGTGCTCCCCCAGGCTGTGCGCGTTGCGATCCCGCCCCAAACGTCCAACTGCGTCGCCATTGCCAAGGACACGAGCCTCGCCTCTGTGGTCGCCATGCCAGACCTTTTGAAACAGGCCACCAACGCGCAGGCCCTCACCGCCAATCCCTCCCCGTTGATCGCGGCCGCCATCATCTATTTTGTGATTTTGTGGCCAGCGGTGCGCCTCGTCTCCGCCCTTGAAGATCGCGCCCGCCGGGACAGGACTGCCTGAACGCGTGACGCCTTCACGCAAGGGCACCGCGCTCCGGCTTCCTTCGTCGCTCGGGGGGCAAGGGACGCCGGTTGATTCCATCGGGTTGTGACCCGCTCTTAGCAAGAGTTCACGAACCCGCCCGCGGTCGATCTGGAGCGCCAACGATAACGACCTTCGCTTAACACAGCTGCAAACTGCGCACGGTGTGACCCGCATCACGACGCGTCGGCCCGTTCATATCTACGTTCAGAACGCGACGAGTTTTCAAAAAAAGAAGCATCACGCGTTCAAAGACTAAAGCGAAGACCTTTTCAAAAAGATGCGATTGCGGCCGCTGCGCGGCATCCATGGGGTGCTGAACAGTGGTCCACCGGGGCGCCTGGTGGGGCGCGTCGAGGGGCTGAGGCGACCCTGCCTGTTGGGTAAAAGTCTGGTGGGGAAGGGCGTCAAACTGTGATGGGCGTCACGGCGCGCCCGTCGTCTCAGCCTTAGACGTTGTCCTGTCGACGGCCGGTTGCGGTGAGATGGCTCTTCCGCGACCGGATTGTGACGACGAACCTGGGTGCCGTAGAATGGCGGGGTAGGTGGGGTGGCCTACTCCGCCATTCATTTTTGGCTCCACCACTTGGCGGCGGGCCTCTATATGTCATTGCCATCAACGTTGTTCACTGCGGAACCGCTATAGGGGGCCGTGCCTCACTGCTCCCGCCTATGCTCAATTGTCCCGCGGTGGGCCTGATGCATCAACCCACGGCTTCGCCTCTTCGGGGTTGACCCATCAGCCCCACCACGGGTTTCTGATGGTGTCGGCTCCGGAGGAACGTCGCTGTTTGGTGTCCCACCAAAGGAACATGTGAAAGGTTCTTTGGGGGCACTTCTGAGGTTTGCCGGAGCTGAGAGGGAACCACCTTCATAGCTTCGACATCTCGAGCGGGTCACAGCCGGATGGAATCATCCAGCGTCCGGTGCGCCCGTGACCGACAAGTGAAGCCTGAGCGCGGCGCGCTTCCTGGCGGCGTGACGCGCTCTAGGCCTGCAGCCACTCCGGGTCGATCTCCGGCAATGGGATCGCCGCTTTGAGCGCCCGCGTCTCAGGATGATGAGGGTGATCGAAGATGGCGCCCGTCTCCCCTTGCTCGATGATCCGTCCCGCGCTCATCACAATGAGCTGATCGCAAAGGTGGCGCACCACGGACAAATCGTGGCTGACGAACGCCATGGTGAGGTTGAGATCGCGCCGCAGCGTCTTGAGGAGCGCAATCACTTGCGCCTGTGTTGAGGTATCAAGGCCGGAGACAATTTCATCGGCAAAGATGAAGCGTGGCCTCAGCGCGATGGCCCGCGCGATCCCCACCCTTTGGCGCTGGCCGCCCGACAGTTCGTGCGGGTAGCGGGACGAAAACCCTGCCGAAAGCCCCACAGCGTCCAGCGCCTCCCGGGCGCGTGCCGACGGGTTATCAAGCCCATGCACCTTGAGCGGCGCCTCCACAATGGCCCCCACCGTGCGGCGGGGATTGAGCGAGGACGCCGGGTCTTGAAAGATCACCTGGAGATCGCGTCGGAGGGGGCGCAAGGCCTCTTCATCAAGGTGGGTGATATCCGCACCATCAAAGCGGAGCGTTCCCCCCGTTGGCGCCATTAGCCGGACCAGCGTGCGCCCCAACGTTGATTTGCCCGAACCCGATTCGCCCACAATTCCAACGCAGCTGCCCGCCTCAATGGCAAAGGTGAGTGCATGCAAAATGTCGATCCGTGGGGCGGGGCGCAAAAGCCGTTTGGCGTTGAGGTCGGGGACGGAGACAGAGAGGGCCTGCGCCTCAAAGAGCCTCATCGCGCGTGGTCCAGGAACGCGCGGTCGGCCGCCGCCACATCTTCGGCAATGGCAGCGATGGTGACCGGTGACACGGGACGCAGCGCGTCGTCGGGCCGGTCATAGCGCGGTGTCGCCTCAAGAAGCGCCTTTGTGTAGGCCGACTTTGGCCCCGCCAGGATGTCCTCTGTGCGGCCATGCTCCACGACGAGGCCTCCATAAAGCACCGTCATCGCTTGGGTGATTTTGGCCACCACGCCCATGTCGTGGGTGACAAACAAGAGCGCTGCCCCGTGCCGTTCTTGCATGGCCTTGATGAGACCGAGAATGCGTTTTTGGACGGTCACATCAAGGGCTGTGGTGGGCTCGTCAGCCACAATCAGCTTGGGCTCGGCGGCGAAGGCTTCGGCAATGAGAACCCGTTGGCGCATCCCGCCGGAGAGTTCGTGGGGAAAGCTTTTCATGACCCTGTCAGGGTCGCGGATCTGAACCTCGTCAAGCAGGGTGAGGGCGCGGGCGTCGGCGGTTTTGCGGGGCGTGCCGAGCACCTTGACGAGCCGGTCGGTGAGTTGAGCGCCAATCCTGCGGGAGGGGTTGAGGGCGGTGAGTGGGTCTTGCGGGATGAGCGCCATCTCCCGGCCACGGAGGTGCCGCAGCTCTGTGCGGGAGAGGAGATCCTTGCCTTCAAACGCGACTGTGCCGCCCAAGATACCCACCGCCCGCGGCAAAATCCCAAACACGGTGCGGCCGATCATCGATTTGCCGGCGCCCGATTCCCCCACAAGGCCATGCACTTCGCCGCGCGCGACCTCAAGGTCGACGCTGCGCAGGAGACGCCGCCGCGGATCCCCCGACAACGCCACCGAGAGGGATGAGAGGCTGAGCGTCGCGGTCACGAGAGCACCGGGTCGAACCGGTTTTTGAGCCCTTCGCCGAACTGGCTAAAGGCGAGCACCGTGAGGAACAGCGCCACAAGCGGAAACACCAGCACCCACCAGGCCTGGTAGATGGCGGTGCGCCCCTCAGCAATCATCCCGCCCCAGGTGGGGTCATCTGAGGAAATGGAAAGGTTCACGAAAGACAAGATCGCCTCGACAATGACGGCGATCCCCATTTCGAGCGATAAGAGCACGATGATAGCTGGCAGCACGTTGGGTAAGACTTCGCGCAGCAAGGTGCGCCAGCGCGAAAACCCTGCAACGGTGGCAGCATCCACGTAGTCCATGGCGCGTTGCTGCATCGCTTCAGCCCGCACCACCCGGCAAAACCGCGTCCAGTCGATGACCGCAATGGCGATGATGACAGACATCAACCCCGTCCCCAGCACTGCCACCAGAAGGATCGCAAAAAGGACCGGGGGAAAGGCCATCCAAATATCGACGATGCGGCCGATAATCCGGTCGGTCCAGCCGCCGAAATAGCCAGCAAGAAGCCCCAGCGTTGCCCCGATGAGGCAGGCGGCCGTGCCCGCCACCAGCGCCACGATGAAGGCAATTTGTGCCCCGTAGATGAGCCTTGAGAGAACGTCGCGCCCCAGACTGTCGGTCCCCAGAAGATAGCCGGGCTCGGCGCCATCCATCCAAAAGGGCGGCATTCTGGTGAGGAAGAGGTCCTGCGCGAGGGGGTCGTGCGGGGCAACGAATGGGGCGAAGAGGGCAGCAGAGGCGGCGACCGTGAGCCATCCGCCTGAAAGCCACAGGCGCACAGACGGCTTCTTCAGCCGCGCCCGCGGGGCAGCGGCGAGGGTCGATGCCTCCTCAGCCATGCCTCAGCCTCGGATTGAGGACGGCATAAAGGAGATCAACAGCAAGGTTGATGGCCACAAAAAGCACCGCGAAGAGGAGGACAATCCCCTGGATCAGCGGCAGGTCGCGGTTGATCACAGCATCGATCGCAAGGTTTCCCAGCCCCTCATAAGAAAAGAGCCGCTCGATGATGACTGTCCCACCGATGAGGAACGTGAACTGCACGCCCACCAAAGTCATCGTGGGGAGTACAGCGTTGCGCAGAGCTTCGCGCAGAAGAACAGCCGTCATACTAAAGCCGCGGGTGCGGGCGATCAGCACATAGTCCTGCCGCATCGCTTCTTTGAGAGAGGTTTTGAGGAGCTGGGCAATCACCGCCGCGAGAGGTAGGGCAAGCGCAAGGGCGGGCATCGCCATGTGGGACAAAAGATTGGCCACAAGATCAAGCCGCAGTCTGACGATGGCTTCGATAAGGTAAAAGTTGGTGACAAACGGCAGTTCGAGCCGCGGCGATACCCTGCCAGAGATCTCAAAGATGGGCATTGCAACGCCAAAGAGCAGGATGAACGTGAGACCCCACAAAAAGTCAGGGATCGAAAGGGCAAACCCGTTCGCAACGTCCACCGTTGCCTCAGCCGCTGTCCCCTCAAAGCGGGCCGCAACAATGGCAGCCGTTCCGCCAATCAAGATGGCGATGGCAAGGGCAAGGAGGGAAAGCTCCAAC
>JBCDLN010000128.1:0-10657 GCA_038745295.1 Pseudomonadota bacterium
CCCATCCGGCCCACCGCGGGGTTCTGATGGTGTCGGCTCCGAAGGAACGTCGCTTTTTGGTGTCCCACCAAAGGAACATGTGAAGGGTTCCTTGACGGCAATCTTGAGTTTTGGCGGGGCTTCGAGTGAACAACCTTCAGAGCCTCTACAACTAGCGCGACAATGGCAGGCTATCCGCGCTCGCGCATCAGGCGCTGCTTGTCGCGCTGCCAATCGCGCTTTTTCTCGCTCTCGCGCTTGTCGTGGACCTTTTTGCCCTTGGCGAGGCCGATCAAAACCTTCGCCATCCCGCGCGCGTTAAAATAGAGGCGAAGGGGGACGAGCGTCAGTCCATCCTGTTGGATCGCTCCCATCAGCTTGTTGATCTCGCGGCGATGGAGGAGGAGTTTGCGCGGCCGGCGAAGCTCGTGGTTGAAGCGGCTCGCCTGCTGATACTCAGGAATGTGGACGTTGTAGAGCCAAAGCTCTCCCCCCCGCTCGCCAGCATAGGCGTCGGCAATATTGGTGCGGCCCTCGCGCAGTGACTTAACCTCGGTCCCCTGAAGCTGAATTCCAGCTTCAAAGGTATCCAAGATCTCATAGTTGAACCGCGCCTTGCGGTTGTCGGCAACAACGCGGGCGTTGGGGTCAGAGTTTTTCTTCTTCTGGGCCATTCTTACACCGCCTCCTCAGCCGCGGCAGGCGACAAATATGGGGTCGCGCGCGGCATGTGTCACGCTGTGGCGGGCGCACAACGGGCGGCCGTCAACGTTGGCTACCCTAGGCATGGGCGGGCATCTCAAACGACCAGGGCGCCACCGCCCCAATGTCGGCGATCTGGGGGTGGGCCTGCGCTTCAGCGATCAGCGCCTCTGAGATCATAATGTGGCCCAGATGAAGCGTGTTGGGGATACGCACCACGCGGGCGGTTGCCGCGCTTTGTGTGTTGGCGGTTTTGAGCCCCGCCTGCACAGCCATCTCAGGGGTTGCCATAATCATCGGGATTTTTGCCCCTGTGGTGGCCGTCGACGTGAGGTGGTTGGTGTAAAACGCCCGAAAGTCGATCTTCTTAAAGAGCTGCTCGGTGCACACATCCGCAAGCCCAAGGCCAGTGGCGTTGCCGGCCGATTTCTCACTCATATCAAGGATCACCAGCTTGGACGCTGTGTAGTTCGACTGGACGTAGGGTGTGCCTGGTCTGCCAGTAATGTTGGGGTCCATCCCGGTGCCGGAAAACTCTTTGCCCATCTCGTTCACCACCAACACATCAATGTGGTCGAGCAAGATCTTGGGCATTTTTGCGCGGGCAAGCGTCAACAGGTCTGGCTCGCGCGATAGCATCTCTTCGGGAAACACCACTTCGGCGACCGCCACCTTGTCGTAGGCGTTTTCCACTGTGGCGAGGCCAAAGAGAATGGGCGCCTTGGCGATCTTGACCTTCGCCATCTCCACCACGTTGTCGGCCATGGCGCCGAAACCTTCAGCATGACAGGCCTCTGCACCCTTATGGTTGGCAAGCCCGATGGAGAGCATCTTGGCAAGGCCGCTTTCTATGGGGGCCGAAAAGCTTGTGTGAGGCTTCACCCGGTTGATGAAGGCGATGTGATCAGCCTCCATGGCAATGGCGTCCATCAAGACGGCGAGCCCGCTTTCAAGCCGGCCCACCTCCACGGTGTCCATGGAAGAGCGGATCGGACAACCGGCGCTCGCTTCGCTCACGCCAAGGCCCGCAAGAAGGGCCACTTGACCCTCAGCCGTCGCACCGCCGTGGCTTCCCATGGCGGGCACGATGTACGGGCGCGCACCCACGCGCTTCAAAGCGTCCACCGTGGCCGCCACAAGACGGGGAAGCTCAGCAACCCCGCGGCTCCCAACCCCAATGGCAACGCTCTCACCGGGGCGAACGCGCGTCTCAAGCGCCGCCGCCGCGAACGCCTGCGCAAGGTGCGCATCAAGGTCGGCAATATGGGTATCGTCGAACACCTGGCGGGCCGGCGCCATCTTGGGCAGCGCAATGTGCCCCACAAGATCTTTCACAACGTCCATCACCCATCCCCCGCTCCGTGAAACCTTAGCACGCTGGCCCCAAGAAGTGTGCTGACGAGCACCGGTCAGATGGTCCATTGTTGAATTCGAACAAGAAAAGTCTGGGCCTAAGGAGCGGTGAGCGATGACAAAGACGAAAGACGAGCTGCGGTCGGCCCGCTGGTTCGCCCCCGATGATCTGCGCACATTCGGCCACAGGTCGCGGATCATGCAGATGGGCTACGCGCCAGAAGACTGGGTGGGGAAGCCCGTCATCGCACTCCTCAACACCTGGTCTGACATCCAGCCTTGCCACGCCCACTTCAAGCAGCGGGTGGATGATGTGAAGCGCGGCGTCTTTCAGGCCGGCGGCTTTCCCATCGAACTGCCCTGCCTGTCGCTGGCCGAGCAGTTCGTCAAACCCACCACCATGCTCTACCGCAACTTGCTGGCGATGGAGGCGGAAGAGCTGATCCGCTCCCACCCTGTGGATGGTGCCGTCCTGATGGGTGGCTGCGATAAGACAACGCCCGCCCTCATCATGGGGGCCATGTCATCGGGCGTGCCGTTCGTCTACCTGCCCGCTGGGCCGATGCTGCGCGGCAACTACCGTGGCGAAGCGCTGGGCTCAGGCTCAGACGCCTGGAAATACTGGGATGAACGGCGCGCCGGCAACATCACCATGGACGAGTGGCATGGCGTTGAGGCGGGGATTGCCCGCTCCTACGGCCATTGTATGACCATGGGCACCGCCTCCACCATGACCGCCATTGCCGAAGCGATGGGCCTGTGCTTGCCGGGCGCATCGTCGATCCCTGCGGCCGATTCCAATCACATCAGAATGTCGGCCGAGTGCGGCCGCCGGGCGGTGGAAATGGTGTGGGAGGATCTCACCTCCGACAAGATCGTCACCGATGCCTCGATCCGCAACGCGGTGGTGGTCGCCATGGCAACAGGCTGCTCCACCAACGCCATCATCCACCTTGTGGCGATGGCCCGGCGCGCAGGCCTCCATCTGGATCTTGAGGCCTTCGATGCCGTGGGCCGCAACGTGCCGGTGCTCGCCAACATCAGACCGTCCGGCAAAGCCTACCTGATGGAGGACTTTTTCTATGCGGGCGGCTTGCGCGCACTGATGGCCTCCCTCGGCGACGCACTCGACCGGTCCGCCATCACCGTCACCGGCCGCCCCATCGGCGAAGGCCTCGACAAAGCCGTGGTCCACAACACCGACGTGATCCGCCCCCTCGACAACCCGGTCTACCCGGAGGGCTCGCTCGCCGTTCTCAAGGGGAACCTTGCTCCCGACGGATGCGTCATCAAGCCTGCCGCCTGCGAAAAGCGCTTCCACCAGCATCAAGGCCCGGCCCTCGTCTTCGACAGCTATCCTGAGATGAAAGCCGCCGTTGACGATGAGAACCTCGACGTCACGCCAGACCACATCATGGTCCTGCGCGGCGCTGGCCCCCAAGGTGGGCCAGGGATGCCCGAATGGGGAATGCTGCCCATCCCCAAGGCCCTCATCAAGCAAGGCCACCGCGATATGTTGCGGTTGTCGGACGCGCGAATGTCAGGCACCAGCTACGGCGCTTGCATCCTTCATGCGGCGCCGGAAGCCCACATCGGCGGCCCCCTGGCGCTCCTGCGCACAGGCGACATCATCAAGGTCGATATCCCAAGCCGCCGGATCGATATGCTGGTGAGTGATGAGGAGCTTGCCCGCCGTCGCGCCGCCTGGACACCGCCCGAACCCAAGTTTCAGCGCGGCTATGGCCACATGTTCCAGAAGCACATCCTACAAGCCAATGAAGGATGCGACTTCGACTTCCTTGAGACCCCATTTGGTGCGCCAGTCGGCGAGCCGGCCATCTACTGACACGTGGGGAGGCGCCGAGCGGGCAAGCGGCCTCGTTCGGCATCCGCCGCGGCGGCACGATCACCGTCATCGGCAGTTTGCGCGGTCAGCGCATGCTTTCGGCCAGAAGCTTTAAGCCTTCGCCCTCGTTGAGTGTGTCGGACAAGCAGCGCGCGGTGGCGTCAACGGCGGCGTCGATATCATCGGCGGTGTGGGTCGAGTTAATGAAAAAGCGCAACCGCGCCGCCTTTTCAGGAACTGCAGGATAAATGATCGGCTGGACGTTGATCCCGGCTTCCATCAAGCGGTGGGAGACCACAGCGGCCAAAATACTGTCCCCGATGATGACAGGGATCACAGCAAGGCCCTCGCTGGTCCCCATGTCGAGGCCAGCTTTCCGGCCGCGGGCGAGGAACCGCGCGCCGTTCTCAGCAAGCTTTGCGACCCGTTCTGGCTCTTGATCCAAAATGTCGAGCGCGGTGAGGGCGGCGGCAGATGCTGCCGGCGGTAAGCCGACCGAGAAGACAAAGCCCGGCGCCGTCGCCTTAAGATACTCCACCAAAACCGATGAGCCCGCGATAAAACCCCCGCACGAGGCGAGCGTTTTGGACAGCGTGCCCATCCAGATCTCGATGGAATTGGGGTCGACCCCATCGCGCTCGGCAAGGCCGCGGCCCGTTGCCCCCACAACACCCAGCGCATGGGCTTCATCCACCAGAAGCCAAGCATCATAACGGTTCTTGAGCCGGACGAGCCGCGCCAAATCCGGCGCATCGCCATCCATGGAATAAAGGCCCTCAACAGCAATCAACACACGCTTGAAGCTGTGCCGGCTCTTCGACAGCAACTCTTCCAAATGGTCCAAGTCGTTGTGGCGGAAGGTCAGCCGGGTGGCGCCGCCAAGACGAACACCTTCAACAATGGAGTTATGGATAAAGGCGTCCGCCAGCACCAAGTCCGACTTGCCGATGAGGTGGCCGATTGTGGTCACGTTGGTGGCGTGGCCCGACACCATAGCCACAGCATCTTCGACACCCAAAAACTCTGCAATGCGCTGCTCGAGCGCGCGGTGAAACCCGCGCTCACCGGACACCACACGGCTTGCTGAAACTGACGTTCCAAACTCTTCCGTCGCTGCCTTCGCGGCAGCCGTCACCCGCGGATCCCCGTTGAGGCCGCAATAATCGTAGGAGGAGAAGTTGATGAACTCCCGCCCGCCGATTTGTGTGTGGGCTGCGGCGCGCACGTCATGGGAGCGGAAGAAGGGGCTCTCGATGCGCAACATGTCGGCCGCGGCCCGGTGGATCTTAAGCTGGCGAAACTCATCGAGCGTGCCAAAGTCAAACGCTGAGGATGCGGTGCGCCGGTCACCCTCTTTGGGCACCATCCGGTCAAACTTGCGCTCAAGACTTGCCTTGCGCGAGGCGCGGCCGACCGCAAGGATCTGGTCCTTTGCAGCAGACTTCAGCGAACCGATCCCGCGCTTCGTCATGAAAGGATCGTCCTTCTGTTTGCCGTCTTCTCGCGCACGGCAGCTTCCAGCGCGCCCACATCGTAGTCGGTCTTTTCAAGGTCTTCGCCAAGGTGGCGGCTTGCCATCGCCTCAGCGTCTTCGCCCACCAGCGCCGCTTCACCGCGCACCCGTTCCACGACCTTCTTGGAAAGATCGGCAACGGTCACCCCAGCCGCCAGCGACATGAGCGGGATATCGATCCCCAAGCGCTGTTCTGCCGCCATCCTCAGTTCAACGCCCATGAGAGAATCCATCCCCAGCGCGGTGAGGGGCTTGTGCGCATCAATGTCACTGGGTGACATTTTGAGGATACGCGAAATCTCCTGGGTGAGCAGCCGCGACACTTCCGCCACCGCCTCCTGATCGCTGAGACCTGAAAGGCGGGCGGCAAGATCCACTGTCCCGCCCTCGTCAGCGTCTTGACCGGCATCGGTCGCAAGATCCTCGAAGGCGGGCGAGGCGGCAAGCACCAGGTCTTTGCGGGCGGCCGACCAGTCAACCTTACCCACAAGGCGAACGGCAGGCCCTTCGGTCATCGCGCCCTCTTCGATGAGGGCTTTCAGACCACCAAGCGCTTCACCAGCGGTGACGGCGTGCTTGCCTAGCTTCTTCTGAAGAAGCTCAGAAGTTGCCATGTCCCGCGCCAACACCCCGACATCGGCAATGGCACCCCAAGCAACCGCGAGCGCTGGCTTGCCCTCGGCCCGCCGCCTGCGCGCCACTGCCTCAAGATACGCATTGGCCGCCACATAGTTGGCCTGGCCCGGGTTCCCCAGCTGCACCGTAATCGATGAATAGACCACGAAATGGTCGAGCGGGATGGCCTCAGTGGCAGCCTCCAGCGCGACAATTCCGGCAACCTTCGGCGACAACGCGGTGCGGTAGCGATCCGCATCAAGCGACGAGATCAACGCATCGTCGAGCACCATCGCCATGTGGAAGACGCCGCCCAGCGCACGCTCTGCGGCAACCTGATCCACCAAAGCGCGCACCGCCGTCTCGTCGGTCACGTCGACGGCAGGCGTGCTGATGGAAACGCCGTTCTGTCTGTGCTGGGCAATGGCAGCTTCGATCGCCTCATCCTTCACCCCTGAACGGCTGGCCAAGATGAGGTGGCGCGCCCCTTCACCGATAAGCCATTCTGCGGTGGCAAAACCAAACCCGGACGTTCCGCCCACAAGAAGATAGGCCTTTTTGGGGTCAGCCACTGGGGTGGCGGCAGGCCGGGGCGTTGCTGCTTCGGGCGCCTTCACGACAATTTTGCCGATGTGACCGGCCGATTGCATGAGGCGAAAGGCATCGTGAATGCCTTCAGGACGGAAGGTCCGGTAGGGAAGCGCGTTGAAGTCACCGTCCACAAACCGGTCCATGACGGTTTCTAAGATCCGCTTAGCCTTCTTGGGCTTGTGCTTCATGAGCTGGTCGGCATCGATGCCGAAGTAGCTGAGGTTACGGCGGAACGGGCGCAGGCCAAGTTTGGTGTCAGCGTAAAAATCGCGCTTGCCCAGCTCCAGGAACCGGCCGAACGGCTTCAGCGCAGCAACGGACCGCTCCATAGCCTCCCCAGCCAGAGAGTTCAGCACCACGTCCACTCCTTCGCCGCCGGTGAAGGCGAGCGCCTCATCGGCAAAGGTGAGCCCGCGCGAGTTGAACACCGCATCAGCACCAAGACGCATCAGAAGCGCGCGTTTTTCCAAGCTACCGGCTGTCATCACCACACGCGCGCCGCGCCACTTGGCAATTTGGAGCGCAGCAAGACCGACACCGCCCGCACCGCCGTGGATGAGAACAGTTTCGTCCTCCTCCAGCTGGCCCAGTTCGATGAGGGCGTAGTAGGCGGTGAGGAAGGCCACAGGAACCGTTGCAGCGGCTTCAACGCCAAGCTCAGCGGGGCGCCGCGTCACCGCCTCAGCCGACACGGTGACGTGGGACGCGAAGCACGCGGGGGCAAAAGCAACCACATCATCGCCCACCCCAAGGTCGTACACCTTGCTGCCCACCGCTTCGATCACGCCAGCGCACTCCATCCCTAGCGTCGGCCCGGCAAAGCCGTCCTGGAGCGCCTCATGGGGGAGCAGCCCCAAAGTCCACATCACATCGCGGAAGTTGAGACCTGTGGCGTCCACCTTGAGGCGGACCTCATGGGGGGCAAGCTCTGGTTTTGTGGAAGGCGTATAGGCGAGTTGATCGATGGAGCCACGCTGGGCGATGGCGAGCGTTGTCATATCGCCTGATGCGGTGGCTGGCGGTGCTGCGCGGTAGCGCATGGCGCCACGATGGTCGCTTGCCAGGACAATCTCGCGCTCAGCATTGGGCTGGGCGAGTTCGGCCGCAAGGCGCACGGCCGCTTCGCTGGGCTCAAAGCTGTGGGCGACATCCACAAGCCGAAGCGCCAGATTCGGGAATTCGTTCGCCACCACCCGGCCAAATGCGCTGATGGCAGCAGCGGCCGGCTGAACCTCGTTGGCGCCCGACACCTGTGCCCCAAGCGTGACCATGGTGACGGTCCTCGCCTCTTGTCCCAGCGCTGAGAAAAAAGTGCCAAGGGCGTCGAGATCCTCAGCAAGACGGCTTGGGTCTGTCTCATCAACAGCAATGAGCACAGCTCCTTCGGGGATGGTGCTCAGGTCGTGGATGGGGGGCGGTGTTTCAGCCATCGCAGACAGCGCCACGCACATCCGCCGCGCGGCCTCGCCAACGGCATGGAGTGAGGGAAGCTCTAGGGGCGCGGGAGCCTCATCATCGAGGGGGGCAAGGCCTGACCAGACGATGGCATCGGTGTCGCCTGAGCTGAGCGATGTCACAGCCCCGGCATGAAGGCCCGCATCGGCAAGGGCATTTTCCCATTCGCCAATGCTCATGAGCCGTCCAACGGGCGCGGATGGATCCACTGAGCCGCCCCACCAGTCGGCCGCAAGACCGAAGATAGCATCAGCAAAAAGCGTAGGCCCGTAGGCCGCCCCCACCAAGCGACCGCCCGGCTTCAAAAATTTCAACAGCCCATCAAGCCGTGGGCTCTCAATTGTCGGCGCCACCACCACAACATCATAGGGGTGGCGGTCGGTGAGTACGGTATCAAATGGGACAAACTCGACGCCAGGACCTGCCTCAACGTTGAGCGCCAAACGCTCCAACGCCGCGGGCTCCCGGTCCGTCACCGTGAGCCTAATGCGCTGAGGGTCAATGGCTGAAGCGATCTGACGGATGAAGCCGAAATGGCTTGCCCCCACCACACCAACCCTGACCGCAACGCCCCCGGTGGCGGCGAAAAAGTCTTTAAGCGCCGCCAAAAGCGCCTCGTGCATCGGGGCAGCGTAAGGTGCATCCGTGGCCAGTTGATGAAGGAGAGGCTCGGCAAAAGGGAGTTCATCGCCAAGCCCGTTTTCCAACGCGTGCGACAAGACTTGCGGTAGCGCCGCCAGAAGCGCTGTTTCCGCAAGACGGCCTGGATGTTCTGCCACAAGGAGCGCGACCACGTCATCAAGCGCGATGGCCTCGCCTGTGAGGCACCAGTTTCCGTCCACCTCCTCAGCTTGACCCGACGCTTCAAGGGCGAGGAGAAGGCGCATAGCGAGCGGGATGGCGCTTCGATCAAGGCGCCCGGCTTCCACAAGGCTCGCGACGGCGGTGGGCTCGCTCAGCCAGGGGCCGAGCACCTCAGCAGCAGCCGCTTGCACCCCCGCTTCAATGAGAAGCGCTGTTTCAGTGGGCTCGGCGGTGTCAGGGTCTTGCGCATCCTGCGCCGCCGGGGACGAGGCCAGTGTGGTTGGCCAGTCTGCCGCCACAGTGGACGGTTCGGCCGCGCGGGAGATCCTGGCCACGTAGGGCGCGGCATAAAGTGTTGTTCCGCCAGCGCGCCGACCAAGGGGCACGGCTTGGAACCTCAGCCCTGTTGCCCGGCCAATCACGGTGCGCTCAGCGTCGAAAAGCACAAAGTCAGCTTCGAGAACGCCGGTGCCCAGCCGCCTAATGTCAATGTCGGCCGCAGTGGGTGCGCCGGCCCCGTCTTTGAGGACAAGCCGCCCGAGCCGCACCGGCAAAACGGACATGTTCTCTTCCACCGTCCGCCCATCGAGGAAGGCGAAAAGGGCATGGAAGCACGAATCAAACAGCGTCGGATCGAGGACGAAGTTGTAGCGCGCCGTGGAGGGGTCGGCAGCGGCGAGCCGCACATGGGCTTTGTCGTCGCCGCATAGGGTCACCTGGCTCGCCCGCCGAAAGATGGGGCCATAAGGCAGGCCAAAGGCGGCAGTCATCTCGTAAAGGCGTGCGGCAGGCACAACCTCGGCATCATCAGGAAGCGTTGCCGGTAGGGCCTGCTCCGGCGCGGCAGGCGCTTTGCCCAGCGTTGCCTTCACATGGGGCATAAACGGCTCACCGCTTAGCCGTGCCCGGCTTTCAATCACAAATGTTGCAGGCGCAATCTCACGCGTGCGCACTTCTCGCTGGCTTTGCGCGTCCAGCACCAGCGGGGCGTAGATGTCGAGGTCGCGGATTTCCAAAGGCGCATCAGGGTGAAGATGCCGGCCTGCGCCCAACAGCATTTCCACAAAGCCTGCGGCGGGGAACACCACCGCATCCTCCACCTTATGATCGGCGAGGAAAGGGAGGCGCCTTGCATCGTGGACCATTCGCCAGGAGACATCATCATCGCGCAGCTGGTCGCCCAAAAGCGCGTGTTCTCGCGCTTCGAGGAGCCGCACCTGCTCAGACGTCATCTGCTTGCGGTACTCACAGTGCTGCCAGGGATAGGCCGGCAACAGGCGCGGGCTTGCCACCTTGGGTCCGAAGACCGCGCTATCATCGACGCGCGCACCATGGGCAAGGGCAGCGCGCACGATGGCTTCAACGGGGTCTGAGCGATCTTCGCCTTCTTTAAAGCTTGGAAGGACCGCGGCTCTTTTATCGTCAGAACGCGCTGCATCGCTCAAGTAACCGGTGAGGACGGGGCGCGGGCCAATCTCGAGGAAGATCTTGTGTTGATCGAGCAGCGTCTTCACCGCTGGGCGGAAAAGCACGGGTTGGCGCACATTCGCCCACCAGTAGGTGCCATCAAGTTCAGGCCCGGCAACGACCTCCCCGGTGACGGTGGAGACCAACGGCAAGCGCGTCTTGCCGGGTGCGAGATCCTTGAGGGACGCCATTAAAGGATCCCGGATCGGGTCCACCAGGGCGCAGTGGAAGGGGTAGTCAAGGTCGAGCCGTTTCAGCGCGATGCGCTTTCCTTTGGCGTCGGCGGCAAACTCGGCAATGCTCGCGACAGGACCTGAAATGGTGACGGAGCG
>JBCDLN010000129.1:0-10577 GCA_038745295.1 Pseudomonadota bacterium
CTTTACTTCCACAAACGCGACAATGTCGTCACGGTGGACAATGAGGTCAACTTCAGCCCGACCAACGCGGGCACGGGTTGCCAGAATTGTATAGTCACCCGCTCGCAGAAAAGCAGCGACAAAGCGTTCGCTGTCTACGCCAAACGCAAACGAGCTCTGCTTCACTTCTTTCGCCGTCGGGCGGCGGTTGTGTGGGCGCGGCAAGCACGCCGGGTTTGGAATGCGCGAGGATGTTTGGCCGGTGTGCAAGTGCATGGCGCAGATCCTTACCCGATAAAGGCTATATCAGAGTGTATAATACAACTTATAAGGGTTATGCAACCCAGGCGCATCGGTGAGCTTATCGAACGGCAAAAGCGAATGGGCTTCGCCCCTTACCCCTAAGCGGCCGCGCTCTGACAGGGCTTGCTTGCGACGGCGTGCCCGCATCTCAACCAGCGGCCATGCCCGCCAGCACGCTCACCTCTTGTGCGCCGATCAGAACATTGATTCGATGGTTAGCTCGGCAGTATATTTTTTGTAGAAGCTCGCCATGGGAAATGGAAATACTCCCTGACTACAAGCACAAACCATTGCTGTACCGTGGGCGAAGCTTGAAACATCACAGTCAAAGCGGTGGCGTATTCCTCTCCTTGGATAGCGCTATTGAAACTTGATGAGGGCATGCTTTTTCCGGCCCACGGACAGCTTAATCACACCGTTCTGGATGTCCTGCGGCTTCAAGACGTGCTGCGGGTCCACAATACGCTCATCATTTACGCGCGCGGCCCCGCCTGCGACATTGCGCCGGGCATCGCTGTTGGACACTGCCAATCCCGCTCGTACAAGCGCGGTCAGGACACCAAAACCAGCATCAATTTCTGACCGCTCCGCTGAGACGGTGGGGAGCCCTTGGTCTAGCCCGCCGGCTTCAAAGGTTGTGGCTGCGGTTGAGGCGGCGCGCGCTGCGGCGTCCTCCCCATGCACAAGGGCTGTTGCGGCTGTCGCCAGGGCTTTTTTCGCCTCGTTGATCTCCACGCCCTCCAGAGCGGATAGCCGGTCAATCTCATCAAGGGGCATAGTGGTGAAGAGCTTTAGAAAACGGGCCACGTCCGCGTCAGCCGTATTGCGCCAGAACTGCCAGTAATCATAGGGGCTTGTCCGATCAGCGTTGAGCCACACCGCACCTGATGCGGTCTTGCCCATTTTCGTCCCGGCCGACGTGGTGATCAGTGGCGATGTAACGGCAAAAAGCTCGGCCCCCAGCATACGCCGGCCAAGGTCGATCCCGGAGACAATGTTGCCCCATTGGTCCGACCCGCCCATTTGCAGCCTGCAGCCATAGCGTTTGTGAAGTTCAACGAAGTCATAGGCCTGAAGCACCATGTAGTTGAATTCCAGGAAGCTGAGGGGCTGCTCGCGGTCAAGGCGAAGGCGCACTGAATCGAAAGTCAGCATGCGGTTTACCGAAAAGTGCCGCCCCACATCACGCAAGAAAGGCACATATTCCAGAGCGTCGAGCCATTCAGCATTATCCGCCTCAACGGCATCAGTGGGGCCATCACCAAACGTCAAGAACCGCTTGAAAATCTCAAAGATGCCAGCCTTGTTGGCGGCAATGGTATGCGCATCGAGGAGTTGGCGGGTGGTATCGCGGCCGGAGGGATCGCCGATGCGGGTCGTGCCACCGCCCATCAAGGCAATGGGTTTGTGGCCGGTCTGCTGCAGCCAGTGGAGCAGCATAATCGGGACGAGCGATCCCACATGGAGGCTATTCGCCGTGCAGTCAAAGCCGATATAGGCTGTGACGATGCCCTCACGGCATGCCGCGTCAAGACCATCGGCATCGCTCATCTGGTGGATGAAACCGCGGTCGGTCAGTGTTTTGATAAACTCAGAGTGCGCCATGCCACACCCCTATGCATCTCAGCCGGCAAATCGCAAGACGGGCTCCACCATTATGGCGGTCGGCGCCATTTCCGGCACATCCATGGACGGGGTGGATGTGGCGATGATTGAGACCGATGGGGAGGGCAGTGTCGTCCGCGGTCCTTCCCATATGCGACCCTACACCGATGGTGAGCGGGCGACCATTGCGGCCGCGCAGGCCGATGGCATGGCAGCCCCTCACCACCGTCACCGCACCGATGCGCTGCGGGCGGCCGAAGCGGTGGTCACGCACGCCCACCGTGAGGCCATCGAGGCGCTTATCATGCACCACCAACTGTCGCCCGGGGTGATCGGTTGGCATGGGCAGACTGTGGCGCACGCGCCAGAGCGGCGCATGACCATGCAGCTCGGCAACCCGCAAGCGATGGCTGACGCGCTCAACGCGAACGTGGTGTTTGACCTACGCCAAGCTGATATTGCGTCCGGCGGGGAAGGGGCGCCTTTGGTCCCCATTTATCATCGCGCGTTGGCGCAGGCGGCAGGTCTGCAGCAACCCCTCCTGGTGATCAACCTGGGGGGCGTCGCGAATATCACCTTTATCGATGGTGAGACCTTAATCGCCTTCGATACCGGCCCAGCAAGTGCGATGGTGGACGACGCTGTGGCGGCCATTGGCCAACCCTATGACGAGGGCGGGGCATTGGCTGCACAGGGGCAGGTGGATCAGGGCGCGCTCAAAGCTTTACTCGATCACCCCTACTTTAAAGAGCCGCCGCCAAAATCGCTGGATCGCGATGCTTTTGGCGCCGGTCCTGTGCAGGGCCTTGCTTTAGAAGACAAGGTCGCAACGCTAACGAGGTTTTCTGCAGAGGCCATCGGGCGGGCTGCTGCGCTCCTACCAAGGCCTCCAAGCACCGTTATCGCGGCTGGGGGTGGGACCCACAATCGGACGCTCATGGGCTTCATCGCTGACGCGGTTCAACAGCCCATCCGTTCCGCCGATGATGTGGGTTTTTCCAGCGATTTCATGGAGGCAGAGGCGTTCGCTTACCTTGCTGTGCGCAGCTTGCATGGCGCCCCCATCACGTTCCCAGGCACCACCGGGGTAGAGGCCCCCCTCACCGGTGGGCGGGTATTCGCCCCCAATCAGGGCGCCGCATAGACGGCGCCCTGTGTCATCGGTGCTATTCGGTGGGCGCTTCCAATTCAGCGGGCTGCGTGCGCCCAAGCCGGCGATCAAGATATTGAGCGCAGGTGGACACGAGTTCATCCACCTGACCATCGAAAAAGTGGTTCGCGCCGGGCACCACGGTGTGATCGATCACAATGCCCTTTTGCGTCTTCAGCTTGTCAACGAGGGCTTGCGTATCTTTGGGATGGGCGACTCGGTCTCTATCACCGTGGATAATGAGGCCCGACGAGGGGCACGGGGCCAAGAACGAAAAGTCGTGCAGGTTGGCGGGCGGGGCGATGGACATGAAGCCCTCCACCTCGGGCCGGCGCATCAGAAGCTGCATGCCAATCCAAGCACCGAATGAGAAGCCGGCAATCCAGCAACCCCTGGCATCAGCGTGGGCGGACTGCATCCAGTCGAGCGCTGAGGCAGCATCAGCCAGCTCCCCCGCGCCATGGTCAAACTCGCCTTGGCTGCGGCCGACCCCACGAAAATTAAACCGGAGCACGGTGAAATTGCGCTCCTTAAACATATAAAAGAGGTTGTAGACGATCTGATTGTTCATCGTCCCGCCAAAGTGCGGGTGGGGATGAAGAACAATCGCAAGTGGGGCTCGGCGGTCGGTTGAGGGTTGGAGACGCCCCTCAAGGCGGCCGGCGGGTCCAGTGAAGATGACCTCGGGCATTCATAAACCCATTGTTCTTGGCGAGGCCACCGTATTTATCGGTCCCGCGACGACATTCAAGCCAAAGACGGCCGTGGTGAGCATGATCGACCCTGCAAACCGAATTTATTTGGACTGGAATGCCACAGCACCCATCGCTCCAGGCGCGCGCGAGGCTGCAGTGGAAGCCTTGTGCGCGGGCGGGAACGCGTCCTCCGTTCACGCAGAAGGGCGTGCAGCGCGCGCGATGGTGGAGACGGTGCGTCGCACTCTGGCCGATCGGTTCGCCGTCCCGGCCGATGGGGTGGTTTTTACAAGCGGGGGTACGGAAGCCAACGCCACCGCGTTGGCCCCTCGCGTGACCAAAGGCGGGGTATGCGCTGAGCGATTGGTTGTCTCTTCTATCGAGCATCCGGCGGTCTTATCGGGCGGGCGGTTCGCGAGCGATGAGATCTCAACCATCGGGGTCGACGAGGACGGCCGCATCAAACTTGACGCATTGGAGCGCAACCTGGCGGAAGATCGCACGCCTGCGCTGATCTCGGTGATGGCGGCCAACAATGAAACAGGCGTCATCCAACCCTTAAGCGATATCGCGGCAATGGCTGAGAACGCGGGCGCTATTTTCCACACCGACGCGGTCCAAGCGTTCGGGCGCGTCGATGATGGCATGCTTGAGGCCGATCTCATCACCGTTTCGGGCCACAAAATTGGTGCCCCCATGGGGGTGGGAGCCCTCATTCGCCGACCTGGCGTGAGCGTGCCACCTTTAATTCGCGGCGGAGGACAGGAGCGGGGCGCGCGTGGGGGCACCGAAAATGTCGCAGCTGTTGCGGGCCTTGGCGCAGCGCTTGCCAGCCCTGCCGCCAATCCGGCAGCCTGGGAAGAGACGGCCGCAGCCCGTGACGCGTTTGAGGAAAGCCTCAAGGCGGCATTGACCGGGGTCGTGATTTTCGGCGAACGGGCACCGCGGCTTGCCAACACAAGCCTCTTTTCAGCCTCCAAGACCCCGGCCGATCTTGCTCTCATTGGCCTTGACCTTGCCGGGGTTTCTCTATCATCCGGGGCTGCCTGCTCGTCGGGCAAGATCGGCCCAAGTCACGTATTGGCGGCAATGGGTGTCGCGCCACAGACCGCGCGCGCGGCGTTACGGGTCAGTGTCGGACCGGAGGGAGCCGGCGATAGTTTGCAACGTTTTTTAGTGGCGTTCACACAGACCCTTGTGGCAATGGAACGGCACTCTATACCTTGAAGAGGTCCAACCTACGGGCTTTGAACCCGTGCGGAGGGAGAAAGATGCCAGCAGTCCAGGAGACGATCGATCGCGTCGCAGCGATCGACGTAGATAAATACAAGTACGGGTTCGTCACCGATATCGAATCGGAGAAAGCGCCCAAGGGCCTCTCCGAAGAGGTGATCGCCTTCATTTCAGCCAAAAAAGACGAGCCGCAGTGGATGCTCGAATGGCGGCTTGAAGCCTACAAACGCTGGCTCACCATGAGCGAGCCTGACTGGGCGGCGGTCGACTATCCGGCCATCGATTATAACGACATCTACTACTACGCAGCGCCCAAATCGTTCGAGGATGGTCCCAAGTCCCTCGACGAGGTGGACCCTGAACTCCTGCGCACCTACGAAAAGCTCGGTATTCCGCTCAAAGAGCAGGAAATCCTGGCAGGTGTGCGCAAGCAGGGCGAACCCTCCACGCTCGACGAGGCTGGCGGTGGCGACACGCCGTATGGGCGCGTTGCGGTGGATGCGGTGTTCGACTCAGTCTCCGTGGTCACCACCTTCAAGGAAGAGCTCAAGAAAGCTGGCGTTATCTTCTGCCCCATTTCGGAGGCGGTGCGCGAGTATCCTGAGCTTGTCCAAAAGTACCTTGGCACCGTTGTGCCCACCACGGACAATTTTTTCGCAACGCTCAATTCGGCTGTCTTTACAGACGGTTCGTTCGTGTATGTGCCTCCGGGCGTGCGCTGCCCCATGGAGCTGAGCACCTACTTCCGCATCAACGAGCAGAACACGGGCCAGTTTGAGCGCACCCTCATCATCGCCGACAAGGGGTCCTACGTGTCCTACCTTGAAGGTTGCACCGCACCCCAGCGGGACGAGAACCAGCTCCACGCTGCCGTTGTGGAACTCATCGCTCTCGATGATGCTGAGATTAAGTACTCGACGGTGCAGAACTGGTACCCGGGCGACGCTGAAGGCAAGGGCGGCATCTACAACTTCGTCACCAAGCGCGGCGATTGCCGGGGTGACCGCTCCAAAATCTCGTGGACACAGGTGGAAACCGGCTCGGCCATCACCTGGAAATACCCATCGTGCATCTTGCGCGGTAAGGAATCGCGGGGCGAGTTCTACTCCATCGCCATTTCCAATGGTCGCCAGCAAATCGATTCGGGCACCAAAATGATCCACCTGGGTGAGGGCTCCTCAAGCCGCATCATCTCCAAAGGGATCTCAGCGGGAAAGTCGGTGAACACCTACCGCGGGCTTGTCCAAGCCAACAGGCGCGCAAAGCGGTCTCGCAACTACACCCAGTGCGATTCCCTTCTCATCGGCGATACCTGTGCGGCGATCACCATCCCTTACGTGGAATCCAAAACCGGCACCGCCCAATTCGAGCATGAAGCCACCACCAGCAAAATCTCTGACGATCAGCTCTTCTACTGCCGATCCCGCGGGATCGGTGAGGAAGAGGCGGTGGCGCTCATCGTGAACGGCTTCGTGCGCGATGTGATCCAGCAACTCCCCATGGAGTTTGCCGTGGAGGCGCAAAAGCTCATCGGCGTCAGCCTTGAAGGCTCTGTGGGGTGATCACGCTGCACCACGGTGCAGCGCGCACTTTCAGAGGGGCACGAGGGCATTCGGGTGTGTCAGACCCATCAATGTCCTCGGGTCATCCCCGCGCTGCATCGTGACATGACGCGGATGAGGCACCGCCTCAACCGCTCGACGCGTTCAACCAACTTAGGACCGGCAGCGCCGTGATGACCGCCCGCAATGTTGAGGCGTCCGCGCTCGCCGAGGAGACCACCACATGCTGAACATCACCAACCTTCACGTCAAAGTCGAAGATGAAGAGCGGGAAATCCTCAAGGGTCTGTCGTTTCATCTGAAACCTGGCGAAGTGCATGCCATTATGGGTCCAAACGGCTCCGGCAAATCGACCCTCGGCAATATCATCGCCGGCAAAGACGGCTACGACGTCACAGAGGGTTCGGTCCTTTTTAGAGGCGAAGATCTTTTGGAGATGGAGGCCGAAGAGCGGGCGGCCGCGGGCATCTTCCTTGCGTTCCAATACCCGGTGGAAGTGCCGGGTGTTGCGACAATGACCTTCCTTAAAACCGCCATCAACGCGCAGCGTGCTGCACGGGGTGAAGAGCCCCTCTCTACGCCAGCCTTCATGAAGGTGGTGAAGGACGCTGCCGAAAAGCTTGGCGTCAAGTCTGAAATGTTACGCCGACCCATCAATGTGGGCTTCTCGGGCGGTGAGAAGAAGCGTAACGAAATCATGCAGATGGCGCTTCTGCAGCCCAAACTTGCTGTGCTTGATGAAACCGATTCCGGGCTTGACATTGATGCGCTGAGGATCGTCGCCGAAGGGGTGAATGCGCTGCGGGGGCCGGACCGCTCCTTCCTGGTGATCACCCACTATCAGCGGCTTTTGGACTACATCAAGCCTGACCACGTCCACGTCCTGGCAGACGGCAAAATCGTCCGCTCTGGCGGGCCTGAGCTGGCGCTGGAACTGGAAGCGCGCGGCTACGCCGAATTCCTCGAGGCTGCGTGATGGCCGATACCGACGCTGAACGCGCTCTGGCTGAGCTCTTTGCCTCCCGTGCGATCAACTTCACCGATCGGCCGCTCGATGCGACGCGTACCGACGCCTTCAATCGTTTCATCAAGGCGGGCCTGCCCCATCGCAGGGTCGAAGAATACAAATACACCGACATTAGAGCCCGCCTCAGGACCCTGCCGCCGGCATCAGGGGAAGCCACACCCGATGACGTGACTGAAGCGCTGTCCAAGCACCCGGCCACCGTCGACGACGCGGCACGAATTGTCATCGCCAATGGGCGCTTCTTCGGCACCGACGGCGCGCTGCCGGACGGGGTGAGCATTGCGTCCATCCTCAGCCCCGAGGCGCCCACCGAAAGTGTCGGCAAACTGGTGTCCGCCAGCACCGATCCTTTAACGCTTGCCAACGTGGGCCTTTTTGACGGTGGTGCGGTGATCCACGTCACGAAAGCCGTGGAGACGCCGCTGGAGATTGTGCACCTTGTCACGTCGGACGCATTGGTGATGGGCCGGCTTGCCGTCTTCGTTGATGCAGGGGCCTCAGCCACCATCATTGAGCGCACAGTGGCCAGTGAAGACACCGTCACCAACGCGCTTGCGGAGATTTTCGTCGAGGCGACGGCGAGACTCTCCTGTGTCAGGCGTATTGAAGGGACTGCGGGTAAAGGCGCTGCCTTTTCCTCACACCACCTCCACCTTGGGGCCAATGCTCAGCTTGAGCACCTTACGATCACCACCGGGACCGGCCTTGCCCGAAACCAAGCGTTCTGCCACGTCGCTGGAGATGACGCGGAGGCTAACTTCCGCGCCGCCACAGTGGCCTTAGGCGCCCGCCATGCCGACAATACCCTCGTTGTGCGGCACGATGCGTTGAACAGCCGCTCCTCGGAAGTGTTTCGCTCAGCGGTGGGGGACACAGGGGTGTCGGTGGTGCAGGGCCGCATTATCGTTGACCCGGGCGCCCAAAAGACCGACGCTAAGATGATGTCAAACGCCCTCTTCCTCGACGAAACAGGCGAGGTGGTGAACAAGCCTGAGCTGGAGATCTTTGCTGACGATGTTCAGTGCGGCCACGGGGCCACCTCTGGCGATTTGGACGATGACCCGGTGTTTTACCTGCGGGCCCGCGGCATTCCCGAAGCAACTGCGCGGCGGCTGTTGGTGGAGGCCTTTTTGATTGAGGCCCTCGAGCGGGTGGAGCATGAAGGCCTGGCCGAGGCCCTCACGACAACCCTGCGGGCAGCCATTGGGGCCGAAGGGGACGCGTGATGGACCAACGCGCCCCCTGCCTCGACATTGATGCGATCCGCGCGGACTTTCCAATCCTTTCCCAAACGATCCACGGTAAGCCGCTGACCTATCTCGACAGTGCAGCCTCGGCCCAAAAGCCGCAGGCTGTGCTCGACCGGCTGATGAAGGCGTACGGGGAGGATTATTCCAACGTCCACCGCGGCCTCCATACGCTCGCCAATCGCTCCACCGAGGCCTACGAAGACGCGCGGGAGATTGTCCGCGCTCATCTCGGCGCGGCTTCCACAGAAGAGATCGTCTTCACCCGGTCGTCCACCGAAGCGATCAACCTGGTGGCACAGGCCTACCTTCGGCCCATCATTCAGCCGGGCGACGAGATTGTCCTCACCGTGATGGAGCATCACTCCAACATCGTCCCCTGGCACCAGCTGAGGGAAGAAAAGGGAGCTGTCCTCAAGTGGGTTGAGGTGACCGAAGACGGCGCCCTCGACATGGAGGCGTTTGAAAAGGCCCTCTCACCGCGCACCGAAATGGTCGCGGTGATCCACATGTCCAACGTATTGGGCACCATCACGCCGGTGGAGGACATTACCGCGCGCGCCCACGCCGTTGGCGCCAAAGTCATCGTTGACGGGTCCCAGTCCGCCGCCCATGGCCCAGTGGATGTGGCCACCATCGGCTGCGACTTTTATGCCTGCACCGGCCACAAGATTTACGGCCCGTCCGGCATTGGTGTGCTCTACGGCAACCGCGAGGTGCTGGAGGCTATGCCGCCCTTTATGGGGGGCGGTGAGATGATCCAGTCGGTGAGCCGCGAGGCGGTCACCTATGCGGGTCTTCCCAACCGGTTCGAGCCCGGAACCCCGCCCATTGCGCAGGCCATCGGCCTGGGTGCGGCGATCACCTACACAAACACCATCGGTTGGGACAATATCCATGCCCACGAAATGATGTTGCGAGACTATGCGCGCACGCGGCTCGGCGCGCTCAATATGGTCGAGCTTTACGGCAACACACCTGACAAAGGCGCGGTGTTCGCATTCAATCTTGATGGTGCCCATCCCCACGACGTGGCGACCATTCTGGACAGGGAAGGCGTGGCGGTGCGCGCAGGCGCCCACTGCGCTGAGCCCCTTATGTCCCACCTGGGGGTGAATGCGTCGTGCCGGGCTTCGTTTGCCATGTACAACACCATTGAAGATGTGGACCGGCTTGCCGCGGCGATCGAAAAAGCCCATAGATTCTTCGCGTGAGGGGTGAGTGATGGACGCTATTGCTGATAACGCGACCTTGGAGACCACCGATGAGGACGTGTCTTCGATCCCGGAAGAAGAGCTTGATCGCATCACGCACGACATCATTGCCGCGCTCAAAACCGTTTATGACCCCGAGATCCCTGTCGACATTTACGAACTCGGCCTCATCTATCAGGTGGACATTGAGGATGACCGGTCCATCCGGGTGGACATGACCCTCACCGCGCCCGGTTGTCCGGTTGCTGGGGAGATGCCAGGGTGGGTGGAGAACGCCATCGGCACCGTTGAAGGTGTGGGCATGGTGACCGTCAACATGGTGTTCGATCCGCCGTGGGACCCCTCTCGCATGTCCGATGAGGCCCGCGTCGCGCTCGACATGTTTTAAGGAGCTCTCGCCATGCCGCGAGCGCAAGTGATGAGCCTTTCGGACGCCGCCGCCGAGCGGGTGCGTGAGTTGATGGCGTCAAAAGATCCACCGCTTGCCGGCATCCGCGTTGGCATCAAAAAAGGTGGGTGCGCGGGCATGGAATATACAATGGATGCTGTCGCCGAAGCCGAC
>JBCDLN010000130.1:0-10553 GCA_038745295.1 Pseudomonadota bacterium
GGCATGGGCCTCCCGCAAAGGGGCGGTGTCGTACAAAATGGTGAGCGCCTTAAAGAGGCCCGTGCCCTCCTCCACCTCGATAATGTCGACCACCTCGAAGGTGACGGGTGTCCCGTCCGCCAAGGTCCACCGGTAGACAAAATGGAGCCCGATCGCGCTGTCGCCGGGCTCATCGTTGGTGAGCACCCTTTTCAATGCGGTCTCTGAGCGGTTGGTGACGGCAAACAGCCCCTCATAGAACGCGCGCGCGGGCAGAGTTCCATAAAGCGGAGAGTGAACGACGCCATCTCGCGTGAAGAGGTTTGCGACTTTGTCGAGGTCCCCTAATTGAAGGGCTTCCAGATAGGTGTCGCACAAGCGCTTGGCGGTCTCAGTCATGATGGTTGTGCCCTGATCGTCACCGGCTTGTCATTCTAGAGCGAGATTGGCATGTCTGCCGGTGCGACGCGAACAAAGGAGCCGATGTCCCCATGGCCGGGCGCACACTCTACGATAAGATTTGGGACGATCACGTGGTGGAGGAGACTGCCGAGGGGACGGCACTCATCTATATTGATCGCCATCTCGTCCATGAGGTCACAAGCCCCCAAGCGTTTGAGGGGCTGCGGCTGAAGGGCCGCAAGGTGCGCGCGCCCAGCCGGACGCTTGCGGTGGTGGATCACAACGTGCCCACCACGGACCGGACCTTTGGGATCGACGATCCTCAGTCGGCGCTGCAGGTGGAGACGCTTGCCAAAAACGCCGTCGAGTTTGGGGTTGAGTACTACAACGAGCTCGACCAGCGGCAGGGGATTGTGCACATCGTGGGGCCGGAGCAGGGCTTTACCCTCCCGGGGATGACCATTGTGTGCGGTGACAGTCACACCTCCACCCATGGGGCCTTTGGCGCGCTTGCCCAGGGGATCGGCACATCGGAGGTGGAGCACGTTCTCGCCACGCAGACGCTCCACAGCAAAAAGTCGCGCAACATGCGGGTGACTGTCGACGGGGTGACACCCAAAGGCGTCGGCGCCAAGGACATCATCTTATCCATCATCGGCACCATCGGCACCGCGGGCGGCACGGGGTTTGTGATCGAGTACGCCGGCTCTGCCATTCGCTCCCTCACGATGGAAGGGCGGATGACGGTCTGCAACATGTCCATCGAGGCGGGCGCCCGGGCGGGCATGGTGGCGCCGGATGAGACGACGTTTGCCTATATCGAAGGCCGCCCCAAAGCCCCCAGTGGCAGCGCATGGGAGCAGGCCATCGCCTACTGGTCGTCCTTGCCGAGCGATGAGGATGCCGTCTTCCACGAAGAGATCTCGCTGGACGCTGCCAACCTTCCCCCAGTGGTCACGTGGGGGACGTCGCCTGAGGCGGTGGTATCCATCGACGGGGTGGTGCCAAGCCCCGCTGATGCTGCCCACCCGGACCATAAGCGCGCCATCGAACGGGCGCTCGACTATATGGGCCTGACGCCGGGCACCCCCATGACCGATATTGCCATTGATAAGGTGTTCATCGGCTCTTGCACCAATGGCCGGATCGAGGATTTGCGGGCGGCGGCCTCTGTGGTGGCAGGGCACCGGGTGGCCGAGGGTGTCGGCGCGATGATTGTCCCCGGCTCGGGTCTGGTGAAGGCGCAGGCTGAGGAAGAGGGCCTTGATGCGATCTTCCGCGAGGCTGGCTTTGAGTGGCGTGAGCCCGGATGCTCCATGTGCCTTGGGATGAATGCTGACAGGTTGAGCCCCGAGGAGCGTTGCGCCTCCACCTCCAACCGCAACTTTGAAGGGCGGCAGGGTTTGCGCGGGCGGACGCATCTGGTGTCACCAGAAATGGCGGCCGCGGCTGCTGTGGCGGGCCGCTTCGTGGACATTCGCAAACTCTAAAACATTTGGCGCCGCATGCGGCGCGAGGAAAAACCGCCTTAAAGAAAAGCGCCCGCCCTCCTTGGAGGGCGGGCTTTTTCGTTTAAGCCATGTACTGGCCGCCGTTGATGCTGAGCGTGGCGCCGGTCATGAAAGCGGCCTCATCGGAGGCAAGGTAGGCGCAGAGCGCGCCAATTTCTTCAGCCTGACCGAGGCGGCCCACGGGAATGCCGCCAATGATGGATTCCAGCACCTTTTCTGGCACGGCCGCCACCATGTCGGTGTCGATATAGCCGGGGCAGATGCAGTTGACGGTGATCCCCTTGCGCGCGTTTTCCTGCGCCAGCGCTTTGGTGAACCCGATGACGCCTGCTTTCGCGGCCGAGTAGTTCACCTGCCCCATCTGACCCTTTTGGCCGTTGATGGAGGAGATGTTGATGATCCGGCCATAGCCGCGGTCGCGCATGCCGTTGATGAGCGGGCGGGTGACGGCAAAGAGCGATGAGAGGTTTGTCTGGATCACCGCATTCCAATTGTCCCAGCTCATGCGGTGGAAGGTGCCGTCGCGGGTGATGCCGGCATTGTTGACGAGAATGTCGATGTCGCCCACTTCGCTGGCGATTTCGGCAAGCCCGGCTTCGGCAGCCTCTGGGTTCCCCACGTCGAACTTTTTCACCGAAATGCCAGTCTCGGCTTTGAACGCATTCGCCTTTTCATCGTTGCCGGCGTAGTTCGCCACAACGGTGTAGCCGGCAGCTTTGAGCGATTTTGAAATGGATGCGCCGATCCCTCTCGTGCCGCCTGTCACAAGTGCGATGCGTGCCATAGTCACGTGTCCTCCCTCGGTGTCCGCAGGGCGCGGATCTGTTTGCTTTGAATTGATGGCCGGTTCGGGCGGGGAACGTCAATTGCTGGGTGCGGCAATTGTGAGCGAGGGAGGCCAAAGCCGGTGTCACTCCCAGGCGAGTTGTGACTGCAGTTGCTCAATGGACGTGAGGCGGTCATCCAGCTCAAACGGCAACCGGCCGCCCGCAAGGCCAAACACGTCACCCTCGGCGAAATCTCTCACGTCGCTGCGGTAGGCCCCAAATGGTGAACAGGACCACCTGGTAAGCCGACTAAGCCCTGTCCGCCGTGACCGGGTCACGTACTGAAAACACATGGTCTCAATAAACGGGAGCAATGGGTCCCGATCCAGCTTCCAAAGCCCCTTCACCACCGAAGTATTGCCTGGATACCAAAGGTAAACCCGCCAATCGCTCCCAACGTACTCCACTTGCGTGCCGTGTTGGCTGTCGTAGGTCAGGATCGTTTTGCCGGCGATGGTCTCGGGGGTGATGGTCTCTTTAACCTCCCGGAGCGGTGCGAGCTGTTCAGTGATCGCGCTGGTCCCGCAGGACGCTAAAATGAGCACGATAAAAAGGGCGCCGACCGCCCGCGAGACGGCCATAGACTGCGGCGCCCTTTAGCAGGTTTGTTACATAATTTGCTTAAATGCGTTCAACGCAAAGGGCAACACCCATGCCCCCGCCGATGCACAAGGTGGCAAGGCCCTTTTTGGCGTCGCGGCGCTCCATCTCAAAAAGGAGCGTGTTGAGGACGCGGTTGCCAGACGCGCCAATGGGGTGGCCGATGGCAATGGCCCCGCCGTTGACGTTCACAATGTCGGCAGCCCAGCCCATATCCTTGTTCACCGCGCAGGCTTGGGCGGCGAAGGCTTCGTTCGCCTCCACGAGATCAAGATCGCCCACGCTCCAGCCGGCCTTCTCCAACGCTTTGCGGGAGGCGGGGATGGGGCCAGAGCCCATCACCTTGGGGTCAACGCCGGCGGTGGCCCAGGAGGCGATCTTTGCCATGGGCTTCACACCGCGCTTTTCAGCCGTTGCCATGGACATGAGCACAACCGCCGCGCCGCCATCGTTGATGCCGGAGGCGTTTGCGGCAGTCACCGTGCCGTCTTTTTCGAAGGCGGGGCGGAGTTTGGCCACGCTGTCGAGGGTGGCGCCGTGGCGGATATATTCGTCCGTATCCACCACCGTTTCGCCCTTACGGTGCTTGACGGTGACGGGGACGATCTCGTCAGAAAATTTGCCGGCTTTTTGAGCCGCTTCAGCTTTATTTTGAGATTGGACGGCGAAGGTGTCCTGCTCATCGCGGGTGATTTGCCACTCGCGGGCGACGTTTTCGGCGGTGTTGCCCATGTGGTAGCCGTTGAAGTGGTCCCACAGCCCGTCCTTGATCATGGTGTCGACCATGGAATAGTCGCCCATCTTGTGGCCTGCGCGCAGGTGTGCGGCGTGGGGGGAGAGGGACATGTTCTCCTGACCGCCGGCGACAATGATGTCCGCATCGCCCGCCACGATTTGCTGCATCCCAAGGCAGACTGAGCGCAGGCCCGAGCCGCAGACTTGGTTGAGCACCCATGCGGTGGCGTCGATGGGGATGCCGGCTGCCATGGAGGCTTGGCGGGCTGGGTTCATGCCCTGCGCGGAGGTGAGGACTTGGCCCATGATCACCTCGTCCACGTCCTCCGGGGCGACGCCGGCACGCTCCAGCGCACCTTTGATGGCGGTGGCGCCCAACGTGGCCGCGGGAACGCTCGCGAATGAGCCGTTGAACGAACCCACAGGCGTGCGGGCGGCGCCTGCGATAACCACGCTATCTTGGGCCATGATGATCCTCCTCGACAGTGATACTCGTGTGCCGACCAACACTTTGCTGGTGTAGGCTTGTGCGCCTTCTGAGCCGCTGCCCATGGACTGTCAACATGAGCGCAGGGCTGCTATTTCGCAATCGCAGCATTTCGACTCGCCGACCCGCTCATTTCGTCCTAAGTACCGATATTATGTATGGGGGTTGTCCGCGCACGCCTTTTGCGTGACCGACCGCACACCGAAGAGGGGATCATGGCCAACGACGCCTCTTCTATCGTGATCAAAAAGTACGCGAACCGCCGGCTCTACAACACCGCCTCCAGCTCGTACGTCACGCTGGATGACCTTGCCGCCATGGTGCGGCGCGGCGATGAGTTCGTCGTTCAGGACGCAAAGACGGGGGAAGACATTACCCGCGGCGTGCTCGGTCAGATCATCTTTGATGCCGAAAGCCGAGGCGGCGGTCTTCTGCCCATCGCCTTCTTGCGCCAGCTCATCACGTTTTACGGCGGGCACATGCAGACCCTGGTGCCGGCCTACTTAGAGCATGCGCTGTCCTCATTTGCCCGCGAGCAAGAACGGTTCAGCCGTCAGGTCAATCAAGAGATCGGCAAGCAGGCTTTCACAGCGGTGGAAGACCAGGTGCGGCGCAACATGGATATGTTTGAGCGGTCAATGCGCATGTTCATGCCCTACGGCGGCGAGCCGCCTGCAGATGCGGACCGCGAGAAAGAAGATCCCCTCGCGCGCGATGTGGCCGACCTCAAGACTGAACTGATGTCGATGCAAGCCAAGCTCGACGCGCTGGCACGCCCCCAAAATGGTGCCGAGGCAACCCAAAGCACTGATCACCCTGTCGCCAGCACCAACACGACCCCGCCCCAAGGCGTTGAGCCGGCGGAAGGCAAGATCAACTCTGAAGGCAAGGCCGCCGATTAGGCGCCCCTGCCTCGCGGGCATTCTTTCTTGCCCGGGTGATTCTTGTGCGTTTTGAGGTGGTTAGGCTGGAGCGGCTCGCACCACATGCGGTGCAAAGACCATGCGCACTCCTGGGAAACACCGGCATAGATGTAGAAGTTTTGGAGGTTGTTCACTCTCAGCTGCGTCGAAACTCAGAAGTGCTCCCAAAGAACCCTTTCACATGTTCCTTTGGTGGGACACCAAACAGCGACGTTCCTCCGGAGCCGACACGTTCAGAATCCCGCGGTGGGCCTGATGGGTCAACCCTGAAAAGCGAAGCGTGGGTTGATGCATCAGGTCCACCGCGGGAGAATTGACCACAGGCGGGAGCAGTAAGGCACGGCCCCTTACGGCGGTTCGGCAGTGAACAACGTTGATGGAAACGACTGCTAGAGAGCGTGACCCCCCCATGGAAGCGCACCGCGCTCAGGCGTCCTTTGTCGGCCGCGGATGCACGGGACGCCGGATGCTTCCATCCGGCTGTGACCCGCTCTAGCCTATAGGTTTGAGCCGCATGGAGACAGCGATCACAACAACTGTCTCCAACAGATACGTGATGCCAAGGACGAAGAAAACAGCCGTCCCCGCAGCAGGGATCACCAAGAACGCTATGGTGACTGCGCCAAGCACCAAAACACTGATCATATTGGCAAAAAGTGTCCGCCCGGCCAGCCACACGGCCGTCAGAACCGACGCCATAGCGGTCAGGATGCCCAACACGATAACCGCGTCAGCCACGCTCACACTAACCGTGCGCCCTGAAACAAGCGTGAAACTGGCGAGTGAAAGCTCCCACACCTTTTGGGGTGGAGTGGCCGTGTCGCCGGACGGGGCTGCGTTGCCCGCCATAAGGGCGATCAACGCGTAGACGAAAAAGGCAATGAGGCCGAACGGGAAGGTGCCAAGGCGCACGCTGCGTCTCCGTTCAACCCCGCTCGATCAGCCTGCCGCTGATCAGTCTTCCTTGGCCGGGAACACCTGACGGCCGCGATAGCGCCCGCTCTTGAGGTCGATGTGATGCGGGCGGCGAAGCTCGCCTGAGTCTTTGTCTTCCACGTACGTCGGCGTTTTGAGCGCGTCGGTGGAGCGGCGGAAACCGCGTTTCATGGAGCTGACCTTCCGCTTGGGAACAGCCATTTTCCGTCTCCTTTCGCCATCAGCTGACGGCGGAACCAGGGATGAAATGTTAAGGGCGCAGCGCGCCGGGCCCGGGTCTATACTGCTGCGGCCCCCAAAAAGCAACCTCACGGCCCTGGCTGTCTCGCCATCCCATCACTGGCCATTCCATCAGGGTGCGACACGGATGGGCGGGGGCAGGCAATCAAACACCCATGGGGCGCGTTCCAGTTCGCGGGCCACATGGCGCATCACCCGCCGCTGGCGCTGACTGGGTCGGTTGGGGTTGCGGGCGGCTGGGGCAGGCAGCATCGTTGCAAGCGCCAATGCCTCGTTGGCGGACAACCGCGCCGCACTTTTGCCGAAATAGGCCTCACTCGCGGCATCAATCCCATAAATGTCGGATCCCCATTGGGCGATGTTGAGATAAATTTCGATAATCCGGTCCTTTGACAAAATGAGGTCGAACCAGAAGGCGAGGGGCAGCTCGATGGCTTTGCGCATGTAGTCTCGGCCAGGCCATAGAAAGAGGTTTTTGACCGTTTGCATGGTGATGGTGCTGGCGCCGCGTGGCCGCTCCCCGTCGAGGGCGTCTTCGATGACGATGCGCATCTGTTCAAGGTCCACGCCGTAGTGCAGGCAAAAGCGTGCGTCCTCCGCCAGGATCACCGAGCGCACCAGGTTGGGCGAGATCTCGCTCAGCGGGACAACGTGTTGTTGGACCGGGCTCCCCGCTACCATGCGCTTCAAGACCGGCATGGAGATGGGGTTCACCACACTATAGATGACGGTCAGCACCAGCGGGGTCACCGCCACAACGCCAATCACCATGATGAGAACTTTGAAGAACCGTCGCACAGTCTTCCCCCTCAGCGCGACCGTAGCGGTCTTCACTGGCTTCCCATATGGTCGGCGCGAATAATAGTGGGGAGCCTTTGATGGGATTTGCCGAGCGCCTTCAGGCGGCAGCACAGGTTTGCGATGACGTCTTGGCAAACGCGATCAACGGCTTACGCCACGATGGCCGCAGCCCAGGGGCGCTGGTGGATGCCACACAGTACGCGCTTTTGGGCGGAGGCAAGCGCTTTCGTCCGTTTCTGGTGATTGAGACCGCACGGCTCTTTTCAGGCGATGACGCGGCTGCGGCACAGGTCGGCGCGGCGTTTGAGTGCCTCCACGCGTACAGCCTCGTCCATGACGACCTGCCGGCCATGGACGATGATGATTTGCGCCGCGGCCGGCCCACCGTGCACAAGCAGTACGATGAGGCGACCGCGATCCTTGTGGGCGACGGGCTCCAGGCGCTTGCCTTTGAGCTGATGACAACGCCTCCCGTCCCAGCCCCCACCGCTGGTCCGCTTGCGGCGCTTTTGGCGAAGGCCTCAGGCTGTGCGGGGATGGTGGGCGGCCAGTATCGGGACCTCAACGCCATCGGCCTCGACAGTGAGGGCGTGCGCCTCATGCAGGCGATGAAAACTGGCGCGCTCATTGCCGGTGCGTGCCGGGCCGGCGCGCTTGTGGCGGGCGCAGATGAGGGCGCCACCGCCAAGATCACCCTCTTTGGCGAGAAGCTTGGCGAAGCCTTTCAGGTGGCCGATGACCTTCTCGATCTTGTGGGGACAGCCGAAGAGACCGGCAAGCGCGTCGGTAAAGATGAGGCTGAGGGCAAAGCCACCATCCCCCAGCTCATTGGGATTGATGCAGCGCGGACCCATTTATCGCAGGTGGTAGAGGCTGCGGCGGCCGCCCTTTATCCATTCGGCAAGGACGCCGCAATATTGTTGGAGGCGTGCCGGTTCGTGGCCGAGCGGCGCAGCTAGGGGAATGCGCGCCGCATCGAGGGCGCGCACAATGCTGGAGCATTCGAAAGTCGGGCGGTTTTTCCCCGATCAAACGATCCTGTTTGGTGGCAAACCGCACTCAGGCGGGGCGATCCATCTTGAGGCTGGATGGGAGGGCAGACCATGCGTCTTAGCGCAATAACATTGGCTTTAGCGCTTTTCGGCTTCACCGCTGCTGAGCTTGGGGCGGCCCGTGCGGCAGCGCCTCTTGGCCAAAGCAGCGTTTGCGCGCCATGCGCTGCCACGTTGCTTCACCACGCGAGCGACCGGATCGGCAGCCGCGTTTACCGTGGCGCCGGTCGCGGCGATCTGAGCTCACGACCGCGCTGGCCAAACGCGGGGCGAGTGCAGCGCGACCGCCGCCGCTTCGGCCACACCACAAGGCCCGCACCAGGCACAACGCCGAGCTATTTGAGCAACCGGTCCCCGGTCGTCACACGGCCCAGCACGACCTCGCCGTATTTGAACCCGCATCAAGACGGTGGTTTGCCGGGCTTTGAGCGGGACCAAACCGGCGTCACCGGAAGGAATCTACCGCCCATTGGTGGCCAGCTCCAATAGCGCGCGCCGATGCCCCTCAGCGGCGGTTCTGTGAAGAGTGGTAACGCTTAAGACAAAGACGTGATCGTTTGACTTGCTTCGGGCTGTGAAGTGCCGTGGCTTCGGTTATCATTATCGTCTAAGCAACCTATATCGATCCGTGAATGACATATTGGGGATGAGTCCGCCATGGCCCGCCGGGACGCTAATGACGCGTTTGCGCAATCGTCTTTCCTCTACGGCGGCAACGCCAAGTATATTGAAGAGCTTTACGCCCAATATCAGACCGACCCATCGAGCGTTGATAGCGGCTGGCATGCCTTCTTCGAAGGTTTGAAGGACGATCACACCGCAGTGGTCGCCGAAGCGCGGGGGCCGCGCTGGAAGCGTCATGACTGGCCCCATCCCGTCAACGGTGAGCTTGTCTCCGCGCTCGACAGTGACTGGGGCGAGGTGGCTGAGGTTACCAAACGGGTTGAAACCAAAGTTGCCAAGCACGCCCAAGCCAACGGGGCGGACCTTTCAGCCGATGCGCTGAAGCGGGCCGCTGGGGAGTCGGTTCGCGCCATCATGATGATCCGCGCGTATAGGATGCGCGGGCACTACCACGCCAACCTCGACCCCTTGGGCATTGTAGGCAACAAAGACCGCGAGCTTGAGCCCGATGCCTACGGCTTTGGCCCCCAAGATCTCGACCGTCCCATTTTCATTGACGGGGTGCTGGGTCTTGAGTTTGCGACCGTGCGCGAGATGATCACCATCTTGTCGCGCACCTACTGCTCGACCATGGGCGTCGAGTTCATGCACATCTCAGACGGTGCGGAAAAAGCCTGGATCCAAGAGCGCATCGAAGGGCCCGACAAAGGGATCGGCTTTACCCGCAACGGTCGCCTCGCGATCTTCAATAAACTTGTTGAGGCGGAAGGCTTCGAGAAGTTTTTGGGCGTGAAATATACTGGCACCAAGCGCTTTGGTCTTGATGGGGGCGAAGCGATCATTCCAGCGCTTGAGCAAATCATCAAGCGCGGCGGCAACCTTGGTGTGCGCGATATTGCCATCGGCATGGCCCACCGCGGCCGGCTCAACGTGCTGGCGCAGGTGATGGGTAAGCCGCTGCGGGCGATCTTCCACGAGTTCAAAGGCGGCAGCTTCAAGCCGGACGATGTGGAAGGCTCAGGCGATGTGAAGTACCACCTTGGCGCCTCGTCCGACCGGGAGTTTGATGGCAACAGCGTCCACCTTTCGCTGACGGCCAACCCCTCGCACCTTGAAATCGTGGATCCTGTGGTGCTCGGCAAAGTGCGCGCCAAGCAAGACCATCTGGGCGATACCAGCCGCAGCAAAGTGCTTGGCCTCCTTCTTCACGGGGATGCGGCCTTTGCTGGCCAAGGTGTGGTGGCTGAGTGCTTTGGTCTGTCGGGCCTCAAGGGGCACCGCACGGGCGGCTCCATCCACGTCATCGTCAACAACCAGATTGGCTTCACCACCAATCCGCATTTCTCGCGTTCTTCGCCCTACCCGTCGGACGTGGCGAAGATGATCGAAGCGCCGATCTTCCACGTGAATGGCGACGATCCTGAGGCGGTGGTCTA
>JBCDLN010000131.1:0-10498 GCA_038745295.1 Pseudomonadota bacterium
ATGGGGGCAAACGAGGCTGCAAACCTGCCGCAGCCCGGTCCACCGCCGCTCCCAAGGTTTAGCGCGTTAGAGCGATATGTGAGCCCCGCAGTAGCGCGATGCGGCCTATGGCGTACAGTGCTGGGCCTCATCTTGATCGTTGTCATTTGGGCCTTCTCGTTCTTTTTCGTTATCATGGCTCTGGCGTTTGCTTTGGCAAACAACCCTTTAAACGCTGGGGAGCTGGACGGGGACACTGGATTGTCAGTGCTTGGAACACTGGCGGCCTTCCTGGGTCTTTATCTTGGGCTTTGGATCGTCCTTCGGGTGCTTCACAAACGACCGATGGCCTCGTTGTTCGGCCCCAGGCGATACTTTTGGCCATACGCGGCACTCGCCTTTTTGGCCGTTGTTTTGGCCTATAGCGTCCTCATGGCGGTTGAGTTCGCATTTGGACGCGTCGAGCCCGCTGATCGATCCTTTTCGGACTGGGCGTTCCTTGCCGCCCTCGCTTTTCCTCTGATTTTCATACAATCGTCCGCAGAAGAACTGGTGATGCGCGGTTACCTGCTCCAGCAGCTGGCAGCGCGGTTTCGCCATTTTTTTGCTTACGCGGTTATCCCGTCTGCTTTGTTTGGCTTTGCGCACTACGATCCAACCTTACCGGAGACGTTGGGTGTTGTTCTGGTCATTTCAACATTTGTACTTGGCTTGTTGCTCGCGGACCTCACGGCCCGAACAGGCTCTCTGGGTATCGCAGTGGGGTTCCATTTCGCCAACAATCTCATTGCGTTGTTGGTTGTTGGGGTCCCTCAGTTGGGTCTTTCTGCATTGGCTCTGTTTCACCACACAGCCTCCGTCACCGATCCGGCAACAGCCATTTGGTCCTACGGTGTGGTCCCGATAGCGATTTTTGTGGGTCTGTGGACGTTTGCCCGCTGGGCTATAAAACGTCGAGATAGATCCCACGAACCCACAACCGCTTCAGCGAGGACCCGATGAGTACGGACCTCAAACAAAAAACCGTCGTTAAGCCGAAGGTGGAGCGCCCCAAGCTCCACAAGGTGATCCTTCTCAATGATGACTATACGCCCCGCTATTTTGTGGTGCGGGTGCTTCAAGCTGTATTTCGGATTGGCGAGGATCAGGCCGGGCGCATTATGTACGTGGCCCATACACGCGGTGCCTGTGTGGTGAGCGTTTATCCCAAAGAGGTCGCCGAGACAAAGGCCAGCGAAGCTATGGATCTTGCCAAGGAAGCCGGACATCCCCTCCAGTTCACCACAGAGCCGGAAGAGTAGGCCGCCGCGCAACTTCCCAATCCGCTTGAGGCTTGGACGCTATTTCAGTCCTGCTTCGGCGGGCCAGTCTTATCAAGACAGTCTTCGCCCTGTTCATTTTCAATTCATAAAGTATACTCAATCCTGAACGCTAGATAAACAAAGACATAATTGTGGCGATCTATGGGAAATATTATTTTTACATCAAGGCCTTTCGAGAAGTTAATGTCCACTTACCTTGAGATCGTCGAGAGGACGAGGCGATCAAAAAAAGGTTCGTAGTCATGTCAATGAAATCCATTCTTATTGGAGCCGCCACCGCTTTGATGCTGGGAACCGGCGCTGTTGCAACCGCCCAAGCGGCGCCGCTGGCGCCCACCGTGGCGATGACCCAAGGCCTCGCCGAAACCGGCGCCGCCAACCCCGGCGTGATTAAAGCCCACCGCAACGGTCGCCGTCACCGCCATGGTGGCCGCCATTGGTACCGGCCTCGTCCCCGCTGCCGTATCCGTGACGTGCGTGTCTGGAGCCAGTTCTACGGTACCTTTATCTGGGTGCCCCGCCGCATCTGCCGTCGCTAACGGCCCACACGGTTTGCAGCCCTCTCACCCACGGGCCGCAAGCATCAAGCCCTGCACTTAAAAACAGGGAACGGTAAAACCCCGGCCAGCAGCCCACCCCACTCCCCAGCACGCTGCTGCACCGGTCAGGGGCACACAAAAAGAAGGAGCATGCCCGGCAACAGGAGCCCCGCCTGAAAGCCTGGCGAGCGCACCGACACCCTCCGGGGCGCACACCCCACTAAACGGCACCACACCCGCCCGGACCGCCCCGTCCGGGCGGCTTTTTTGTCAGCCGCGCCGGTCACCGCATCCATCTCGCATCGGTCCATACGCTCGCCATGCGCTTTAAAGCTGGCCCATTCGCCCCCATGCGAGTTTCACCCGCTCAGGAAAATGGTGAAGCCGTGCCAGGTAAGCGGCTCCGGCTGCAAGTATTGTGCACCGTGATGAGAGGGAGGACTGGCAAACAAAGGAGCGCAGGCCGATCAGACCGCATGACCGTGCTTGCTGATCAACAACACATGGAGTGCGTCACTCACGTGAACGCGTTCACACTGACACGCCCGACAGTGCCCGCAGCAGCGCTGGGCAAAAAACGTGCGGCACATCAGAGCGCCGCACGTTGTCAGTGATTAGGCTGCGACGGAGACCTCGTCGCGACTGGAACGATGGAACACCAGGCGTTCTGCGGTGGGCGTCACCTCCACCGTGTCACCATCATGGATGTCGCCCGACAAGATCCGCTCCGCCAGAGGATCTTGCACCTCTTTCTGGATCACCCGCTTCAGCGGCCGCGCGCCGTACACAGGATCATAGCCGCGGTTGGCAAGCCAGTCGCGCGCTTCGGGCGCAAGCTTCAGGGTGATCTTGCGGTCCGCCAGAAGGTTCAACAGGCGGCCCATCTGAATGTCGACAATCGCCCCCATCTGCGCCCGCTTCAGCCTTGAGAAGAGAACGATCTCATCAAGCCTGTTCAAAAACTCGGGGCGGAAGGTGGCGCGCACCATCTCCATCACCTGCGGCCGAACTGCCTCAACATCCTCGCCCTCACCTTGGCCGGCTAAGAATTCGGCCCCAGTATTGGAGGTCATGATGATGAGCGTATTGCGAAAGTCCACCGTACGACCTTGCCCATCCGTGAGACGCCCATCGTCGAGCACCTGGAGGAGGACGTTGAAGACATCAGGGTGTGCTTTTTCGATCTCATCAAACAGCACAACTTGATAGGGCCGCCGTCGGACAGCTTCGGTCAGCGCGCCGCCTTCTTCATAGCCTACATACCCCGGAGGTGCGCCGATGAGACGGGACACAGCATGCTTTTCCATGTACTCCGACATGTCGATGCGTACCATGGCTTGGTCATCATCAAACAAAAACGCCGCGAGTGCTTTGGTAAGCTCAGTCTTACCTACCCCCGTCGGACCCAAGAACATGAATGAGCCGATGGGACGGTTGGGATCTTGAAGGCCAGCCCGGGCACGGCGCACAGCAGCCGACACCGCGTGGACAGCCTCACCTTGTCCCACCACCCGTGCTTCCAAAGCATCTTCCATACGCAGAAGCTTTTCGCGCTCACCTTCCATCATCTTGTCGACAGGAATACCTGTCCAACGCGACACCACGCCTGCGATGTGGTTGGACGTGACCGCCTCTTCCACCATGTCACCGGCATCAACAGCTTCCGCTTCTGATAAGCGCCGCTCAAGGTCCGGTATGACGCCGTAGGCGAGCTCGCCCGCGCGGGCAAGATCACCTTGCCGCTGGGCTGTGGCAAGGTCGTTGCGTGCCTCCTCAAGCTGGGCCTTCACGTCCTGCGCGCCGGCAAGCTTATCCTTTTCCGCCCGCCAACGCTCCGTCAGCGAAGCCGACTGCTCCTCAAGGTCGGTGAGTTCGCGCTCCAGCTTCTCTAGACGGTCCTTCGACGCATCGTCTGCTTCTTTGCGCAGCGCCTCCCGCTCAATCTGAAGCTGCATGATGCGCCGATCGAGTTCATCAAGCGCTTCGGGCTTGGAATCCACCTGCATCCGCAGGCGCGATGCTGCTTCATCCACAAGGTCGATGGCTTTGTCCGGCAAAAAGCGGTCGGCGATGTAGCGGTTCGATAGGTTCGCCGCCGACACAATGGCCGAATCGGTGATGCGCACGCCGTGGTGGACTTCGTACTTTTCTTTCAATCCGCGCAGGATTGAGATGGTGTCCTCCACCGTCGGCTCGTTGATGAAGACTGGCTGGAAACGCCTGGCGAGGGCGGCATCCTTTTCCACATACTTGCGGTATTCATCAAGCGTGGTGGCGCCGACGCAGTGAAGTTCGCCGCGGGCGAGAGCCGGCTTTAACAGGTTGGAGGCGTCCATCGCCCCATCGCCTGCACCGGCCCCCACAAGCGTGTGCACCTCGTCGATGAACAAAATCACATCGCCGGAGGCTTTGATCTCCGACAGGACCGATTTCAGCCGCTCCTCAAACTCGCCGCGATACTTGGCGCCTGCAATGAGCGCCCCCATGTCGAGCGACAACAGCGTGAGGCCTTTGAGGGACTCCGGCACATCGCCATTGACGATACGGCTGGCCAACCCTTCTGCAATGGCGGTCTTACCAACGCCTGGCTCACCGATGAGGATCGGGTTATTCTTGGTACGCCGAGAAAGGACCTGGATGGTGCGGCGGATCTCTTCGTCGCGGCCGATGACGGGGTCGAGCTTTTGCTCGCGCGCATCTTCAGTCAGATCCCTCGTGAACTTTTGAAGCGCTTCAAAGTTTGCTTCTGCGCCAGCTGAGTCGGCCGTACGCCCTTTGCGAATATCGGCAATGGCCGCTTCCAGCGACTGCGCGGTAAGGCCCGCGTCGGCGAGGATTTTTTGGCACGTCCCCGGCTCCACCGTGAGCGCCATCAGAAGGCGTTCCAGGGTCACGAACGAATCGCCCGCCTTCTGGGCAAGCTTTTCAGCCTGCGTGAAGATGCGCACCGTTTGCGGTTGAAGGTGGAGCTGGCCTGCTCCAGTCCCCTCAACCTTCGGAATTTTTTGGATCGCCTCCTCGACAGCCCGCTGGGCCCCCTTCGGGTCAGCGCCGGCGCGCGTCATTAAGTTCGCCGAGAGCCCTTCATTGTCATAAAGCAGGGCATAGAGCAGGTGCTCTGGCGTGAACTGCTGGTGGCTTTCGCCGATGGCATGGGTTTGCGCAGCTTGAATAATGCCGCGGGTGCGATCGGAAAACTTATCGAAGTTCATGGATCCTCCACTTGCCGGCGCCCCAATAACGGCAGCGTCGTGCGGGTGAATGGGCGCGGCGCAGATACGCCACCGCGAGCGCTGCAAAGAGCCAGCGCTGCCTATGAGATAAGCAATTTCCGTCGGGTTTGAAGAGCTCGTCGCCGGTTTGTTAACGGGCCTACGGCAATCTTAAAGTGTGCCTGGTGCCTCAGTGGGATGAGGCCGACCACGGCCAGCGGTGGCGCGCTTGAGGGCGACGCTCCCGCGTGTCTGCCAGACCATCACTGTCGACCGACCCAAAAGCCCTGTCGGCCCGCAAACAATGGGCCGGACCGCTCAAGACGCTTTGGGACCGCCGCTCGCTCTCGCGCGCCAATCCCATCGGCCCACCGCCCCAAAACGTGGAGAGCCATGTGTCTCAAGGTTCTCAATCCCTGACGATGAGAGACAATATCTGCGTCGGACCGTACCGGAAGCACAGGCTCGGATGATGGTCGCGATGAATTTGACTGCTCGGCAAGGCGCAGCGGACGCGGCAAATCAGGTGGAGGTCAGGTGGGCGGGTCAGACGCCTCGACCGGCTTGGCCGCTTTGCTGGTGGCGGTGCGGGTGCGCTTTGCGGGCGCGCGTGTGCGCCGTCGCGGTTTGGGGGCGGGCGCCTCTTCCACCGGCTGAGGGTCAGCCTCTGCCGTAGCGGTAGCCTCAACCTCTGCTTCTGCCGGTGGCTCCTCGCTCACCTGAGGTTCAGGTTGGAAGAACTCAGCCTGGGCGGACGCGCCAGACTCGGCGGAGGCGCTTGTTTCAGCGCCGTTTGCGGGACCGCTGTCATGACTGCGACCGTTGGCGTTAGCGCGCGGCCCACCCCGACCGCGCGCGGTGACTGTGGGCTGGTCGTCTGCCGCCTCAGCGTCGGCAGATGCGGGCTGTGGACCGGAGCCTTCGTAGCCATGACCATTGGAGCGGCCGCCGCTGCGCACCACCTCCTCATCGTCTTCTAGCCCATCAAAACCGTTGATGGTCGGTTGATCGCCACCTCGGTAAGGCTGGCGGTCTTCAAAGCGATTTTGACGTTCACCGTCGTCACGCCGTTCGCGGACCATTTGGCCCTGATTGTTTTGCTCGTAGGCTTGCGCCACTATTCGGTAATAATGCTCAGCGTGCTGGTAGTAATTTTCCGCCATCACGCGGTCGCCGGAGGACTGTGCATCGCGCGCAAGCTGCGCGTACTTATCGGCAACCTGCATCGCGCTGCCGCGAATCTTAACATCAGGTCCGTTAGACTCGTAGGAGCGTGCAAGCGGGTTGGTATTCTTGCTCCTGCTGCGGCCACGGGTCCGCTTGTTTGGATTATTTGGTCTCATGGCCTCTCTCGTCCGGGACACAAGGGTCATCAACCGGAGGACTGTTTGGCGGTGGATGGGTTAATCTCTTCCTTCCAAGCATAGTTTCACGCCCGGGCATTTCCCCAGCGAGACACCATCCGGTCGAAAAGGAGCGCCGCAAGCAGCGCGCCCACAAAGCATCATGGCGCGAGGAACCGCGGTGCCACCCGCGGAACGGTCTTAATCCGACACTCGCTCCTTGCAGCTTTGATCACAAATGTCCCTTCGCGGGACCTGGCTCTTCTTCAGGTCAGCAATTTGCTAAATCGATGACCCCGCCAACGCCATGACGTTAGCTGTTCCAAAGCGCCTTTCCAAGACTTAATTGCACACACAGCGACAACTTTTCCACCCCTGGCCGTGTTCAGAGGTCAGCAATCTTAAGTGACAAAGCCCTCGAACGACCCGTTAAGTCATTGGCGGCGACAATGTCAATCAGCGCGTGCCGTTCTGCTTCACAAATGACCGCGCGTTCCGCTTCAGGATCGATTTCGACAATCAGCCGCCCGCCGCGTTTGAGCATAAAGCGTGCTTGTTGGAAGACGACACGATAGCAATCGAGGCCATCTGGTCCGCCGTCCAACGCGACGTGAGGATCGTAGTCACGCACGGTTGCGTCAAGCTTGGCGATTTGGTCGGTGGCAATGTAAGGCGGGTTGCTCATCACCACATCAAAACGCTTGGCGAGCGACGCGCCAAAGTTTGACGCCACAAAGAACGCGCGAGGCGAAAGATGGTGGCGCTCGGCATTGCGTTCAGCCTCCTTGAGGGCAGGCAGCGACACGTCCACCCCCACCCCCGTCGCCATCAAGCGCTCGGACAAAACCGCCAGCAAAATGGCCCCCGTCCCAACCCCAAGATCAGCCACAAGGGCGGGCGCATCAGTGTCTATGGCCGCCAAAGCAAGTTCCACCACCGTCTCAGTCTCAGGCCGAGGCTCCAACGTGTCGGGCCCAACCCTGAGGTCGAGTGACCAGAATGCGCGGCGACCCAGGATGCGGCCTATGGATTGGCCGGCAAGCCTTGCGCGGGTTCGCTCGCGCAGCTGATGGGCCAGGTGCCCCGGGATCATGCGGCGCGGATTGGCAATCAATTGCGCGGTGGACACGCCAAGGGTTTCCGTGACCAAGAGCCGGGCATCAAGGTCCGGCGTTGTGAGGCCAGCCTCTCTGAACGCATTTTTGACGGTGCTATAGAGCACCGCAAGTTCGGTATCTGGTCGGGGCTCGCTGTCTTTACGCATCAGCTTCTGCGAGAAGACGGGTTTGATGATCGGTGGCCAAAGCGTCGACCACCTCTTGCAAACCTGGACCGGCGACAATGTCGTCCAGCTTATAGAGCGTGAGGTTAATTCTGTGGTCGGTCACTCGCCCCTGCGGATAATTGTAAGTGCGGATGCGCTCTGAGCGATCGCCTGATCCCACCTGGGTTTTCCGGTCCTCCGCGCGGGCGTTGGCCGCCTCCTGGCGGTGGAGGTCGTAAAGCCTTGCGCGCAAGACCTCCATGGCACGGGCGCGGTTTTGGTGTTGCGACTTCTCAGACGACGTCACCACAATACCCGTCGGCAGGTGCGTAATGCGCACTGCGGAGTCGGTGGTGTTGACGTGCTGCCCCCCGGCCCCTGAGGCGCGCATCGTATCGATCCTGATATCGTTTTGTGGAATGTCGATATCAACATCTTCAGCTTCCGGCAGAACGGCGACCGTTGCCGCCGATGTGTGGATCCGGCCTTGGGATTCGGTGGCAGGAACCCGCTGCACCCTGTGGACCCCCGATTCGAACTTTAATTGCGCAAACACCCCCTCTCCGCGGACTGCGGCAATCACCTCCTTGTAACCGCCAGCATCTCCTTCTGAGAGGCTCATCACTTCCATCTTCCAGCCATGATCGGCGGCAAAACGCTCATACATCCGAAAGAGATCACCGGCGAACAACGCCGCTTCCTGGCCTCCTGTCCCCGCGCGCACTTCCAGTATCGCCGATTTCTTGTCGGCCTCATCCTTCGGCAAGAGGGAGATTTTGATCTCTTCGTTGAGGTCGCCTATTTTTGCCAGCAGCGCTGGCTTTTCAGCCTCAGCAAGCTCAGCAAGTTCGCCCCCGCCCGCAAGAAGCTCATCGATACCTTCTAATTCTTGCTCAGCAGCGCGCAGGGCGTTGACCTGCTGAACCAGGGGTTCAAGCTCGGCATACTCGCGCGACAACGTTACGAACTCGTCAGCGGCCGGGCCGGCTGCCATCCGTTGTTCTAAGATGTTGAAACGGTCGACCACATCGTCGAGCCGGTTGCGCTGCTGCATTAAGGTCTCGTCCATTGTCGCATCGTGACGACTTTTCAGCACGGTGCCGCTGACCGGGAACGCTAGAAGCGCGGAGGCGAATGCGCCTCCCCAAGCATCACGAACCGCGTTGGCTAGAGTTATAGATATAAAGCAGTGCAGCGGAAGCGCAAACGGGGCCGTGGCGCACCGGTCATCGCGGCAAGGTGCGCCCGGTGGGCTCAGGGCCCTTGTGCTGCAGTAAATCGAGAAGATACCGGCCATAGCCCGACTTTTCTAAGCTTTCGCCGAGCTGGACCAGCTTGTCGTCCGACAACCATCCCATGCGCCATGCAATCTCTTCAGGGCAGCAAATCCTTAGACCCTGACGCTGCTCCAACGCGCGAATGAACATGGACGCATCCACCAGCGAATCGTGCGTGCCGGTATCAAACCACGCATAACCGCGGCCCATGGTTTCAGCCTCCAAACGCCCGTTGTCCAGATAGCGCTGGTTGACGTCGGTGATTTCAAGCTCACCACGAGCCGATGGCGGGATGGCGCCCGCAATATCAAGGACATCATTGTCGTAGAAGTAAAGCCCGGTGACGGCAAAGTTGGAGGGGGCCACCTTGGGCTTTTCCAAGATCTTGCTGGGCCTGTTGTCTGGCCCGAAGGCGATGACGCCGTACCGCTCAGGATCGGTGACGTAGTAGGCAAACACCGTTGCTCCATGGTCACGCGCGGCGGCGCGGGCAAGGATGTTCTCAAGGCCGTGGCCGTAAAAGATGTTGTCGCCCAGCACCAGGGCGACCCTGTCGCGCCCCACAAACTCGCGGCCGATGATGAAGGCCTGGGCCAAACCCTCAGGCTTGGGCTGTTCGGCGTACTGGATCGAGATTCCCCAGTTGGACCCGTCTCCTAGGAGGCGCTGGAACAAAGGCGCGTCCTCCGGGGTCGTTATCAGCAAAATATCGTGTATGCCGGCGAGCATAAGCGTCGACAGCGGGTAGTAAATCATCGGCTTATCGTAAACGGGAAGAAGCTGTTTGGAGATGACGGCTGTGGCCGGCCTCAGGCGCGTGCCTGCGCCACCTGCTAAGATTATGCCCTTGAGGTTTTGCACCCTTGTCTCCCCCGAACGCGAGGGCGGCGCACCCATGCTATGGGCCACTCACCCGGCGGCATCTGTCAGGCGGGCGAGGCCAAACACTCGCGACCCCTCGCCGCACAATCACGGCGCCTTATCGCCTCGGATGCGCTGCGGTCAATGGCGGGCGGATGTGGGGGGACCTTGGCCCATCACCCAGGAGTGCAGCCTCAGCAGCACTGAGTGTGGCATCAACAACGATGCGCTCATCGAACCGTTCTTCCACAATACGCCGACTTTCCCGGCCCATGGCGCAACGTTGATCCTCACTCAGACGCGCAAATACCATAATGGCGCGGGCGAGGTCATTGCCGCACCGGGCGCGGCATAAAAAGCCGTTGCGACCGGGCTCTATGGGCTCTCGGCATCCAGGGGTATCGGCGCCAATGAGAGGGCGCCCCATGGCCGCCGCTTCGAGCAGTGCCCTGGGCGTGCCCTCCCGATAGGAGGGCAACACAACAGCATGGGCCAACGAGATGAACGGGCGTACATCATCGTGCCCCCCCAAAACCTCTATGCCCATTGCCCGCCACTCAGCGATTTCCCGGTCGCCAATGGCCGCTTTGTGACCTTGGCCGTGGGCGCCCAAGATCGCCCACTCCACGTCAGGGCGCATGGCGCTGACAATCTTTGCGGCCTGCACAAATTCCCGCACACCCTTTTCAGCCAGGAGGCGG
>JBCDLN010000132.1:0-10481 GCA_038745295.1 Pseudomonadota bacterium
ACGTCTGAGGCCGGCAATTGTGCCGGCTGAGCGAAGCCGTGGGTTGATGCATCAGGCCCACCGCGGGACGATTGAGCATAGGCGGGAGCAGTGAGGCACGGCCCCCTACGGCGGTTCCGCGATGAACAACGTTGATGGAAACGACACCTAGTGTGCTTTACGAGCGCCCGCCTCTTGCGCGTCATTGCGTGGTGGCGCGATCCTGTAAGGCTTGAGGGACAGCGTCAAGCAGAGGGGGCGGTCAAAGCATCCGACTGGACCGCGTTGGCGAGCCGGACGAAAAACTTGTCGATCAGCGTCGACGCAGCAGCATCCAGAAGGCGTCCTCCCACGAACGCCACGGGCCCTTTGATGAGGATGGCATATTGATAGCGCACCTGTGTGCCATTGCTTGTGGCCAGAAGGTCCACCCAGCCTTCCCCGCGCGATCGGCCAAATGGCCCGGTCGCGCCGCCATAAAGCACCAGTGCTGCGGGCTGGTTCTCTTCGGCAAACTCGGCGGTGACCCTATAAACTCCCTTCAGCTTGCCTACACCGATGCCGACATCGGCTGCATAAACGCGCATGTCGCCCTCATCGGCCCGGTGGAGGGTGTCAGCCCCCGGGATGGCAGCAGCAAGGCGGCGCTCGTCCATGATAATCGCCCAGAGGGCTTCTGGGGAAATACCAACGTGGGTCGATCCCTCGCCGTGCATTTGGTAGCCCCGCCCCTCCGGCATTTCTGGGCCAGCCCGGTCATCGCGCAGCGATGCTGTCATCCACTCGCCTCACTCATTCACCTAGGCAGCAGGCGCCTGCCTTTCGCCACACCACACATCTTGTTCCCTGTGCTGGAACGGCAAGGGTAGGCCCGCGCCCCTTCCACGTTGAAACGGGCCCAAAAGCGGCCCCCGCGCGGCGTAAGCACGGCCCGAACGTGCCATCAGCGGCGCCGTGCGCGATCCAATGTCAGGTAAACATTTGCCGCGAAACGCCGAGGCGCGACGTTCGTGCGCACCCTATCCACGCTTTGCGGGCCTTCAAGGCGAAGGCGGACGGTGCCCAAACGGTTCGTCGCACGGGGACGCCGTTGCCACATTTACGCCAACTATGCGATGTGACGTTAGGGTGTATCGTGAAATCAAGGAGCATAAATGTCGACGGTGTCTTCGCCGCGTCGTGAGCCTTTCGGCAGCGACACCCCGCCACGGTATGATGGCTACGCACCGCTGACCCTCGATAGCGTTGCCACTCGGCTGTCGACATACGCTGACATTGCAGCGCGCCTTGGCGGTCCGCCCAGCAGCTGGGACGTGCGCGAGGTGGGCGACGGCAACCTCAATTTTGTCTACATTGTCACCGGCAAAGACGGTTCGGTGTGCGCCAAGCAAGCGCTTCCCTACGTGCGATTGGTGGGTGACAGCTGGCCTCTCCCACTCTCGCGCTCGTTCTATGAGCACGCCGCGCTGGTGCGGCAGGATAAGGCCAACGGCAACGTTCCTGAGATCTACCATTTCGATGCTGAGCAGGCGCTCATCATCATGGAAAACCTCACGCCCCACGTGATTTGGCGAAAGGCTCTCATCAACCGCGAGCGCCATGAGACAGCCGCAGCCACCATGGCCGACTTTATGGCGGAAACCCTCTTCCGCACCTCTGACCTGGCGCTGAATGCGACTGAAAAAAAGGCCGAGATGGCGCTCTTTTCGGGCAATACGGCTCTTTGCAAGATCACCGAGGATTTGGTCTTCACCGACCCTTACTTCGACCATCCGCTCAACCGCTGGACGTCTCCTGAGCTGGACGGGAAGGTCGCCGAAATTCGCGCTGACCCGCAGTGGAAAGCGGCCATTCAGGGGCTGAAATTCAGCTTCCTCACCCGCGCCGAAGCGCTCATCCACGGCGACCTTCATACAGGGTCCGTGATGGTTGCTAAGACCGATACCGGCGAAGACATCCGCGTTATTGACTCAGAGTTTGGCTTCTACGGCCCCATGGCGTTTGATATTGGTGCGCTCAACGCCAACCTCTTCCTGAACGCCTTTGCACAAGACGGTTACGGCGACGGCGCGCGCTTTTATCAAGACTGGCTGTTTGACCAGATTGACCTATGCTGGGCCCGCTTTGCCCGCCGCTTTTCCGAGCTGTGGAGGACCGAGCGCACCGGCGATGCGTACGCTCACAGCCTCTACGAAGACCAGAACCACCACGATGCTTCGGAAATGGCGTTGACCTCCTTCTTGGAGCAGCTTGAGGTGGACAGCTTGGGGTTCGCGGGCGCGAAAATGGCCCGCAGGATCCTGGGTCTAGCCGGTGTTGCCGACCTTGAGGGGATCGAGCCATCGACCTTGCGGGCAGAGTGTGAAACGCGAGCCTTGGACTTTGCCAGGTTGCTGATTGTCGAGCGTGGCGATCTCAAATCAATGAGCCGGGCCATCGAGCAGGCTCAAAAGATCCTGCGCGATGGGGCCGGCGCATCATGAGGGGCCAGCGCTGTAACGGCTAAGAGCCGATCCTCTCGGCTCTCAGCTTGTGGTCGCGTGATGGGGGAGATCCTTCCCATCGACTGGGCTCGATCGCACTGCGCACCAACGACCTCAGAACAACACAGAACTAGATAAGCCATTCCATATCAGTCAGCTGCGCCTCAGGTGAAACAGGTCCGCCGGCGATAATCTCTCCCGACACAATGAGCGCGTCGAGGGTTGCAGCATCCACCCCTTCGAACTGGGCGATCTTTCGCTGACCTTCGCTCGTAAGGGCGCGCAAAATGGCATCACCCGTTCCAGGATCAGTTTCGACGTTGAGGAGGAAGTCGTATTGCACGACATCAACCACCTCGAATGCGAAGAAATCTGGCATGAACATCAACTTGTCGACGCCTGGGGTGAAGTCTTCGATGATGTCGACGCCGTCGCTTCCTTCGATGAAGCCAAAGATATTTGCACCGCCCCCACCATTGAGGGTGTCGCCGCCCCGGCCGCCGAAGAGCGTGTCGTCACCGCCGCCGGCCATGAGCGAGTCAGCGCCAGCATCGCCCACAAGCACATCCGTGCCCAAACCACCGCGGATGGTATCGCTGCCGTTGCCGCCAGAGGCGGTATCAGCGCCTGAGCCCATGTAGATATCGTCGCTGCCGCCCTCCCCGAAGGCGACGTCATCGTTGCCGCCAAGTTCCAAAACGTTGGCGCCGTTGTGGCCAATGACAAAGTCTTCGCCACTGCCCGTGATGACATTTTCAACCGTCTTCAGCGTGTCGGAACCTGCGCTCACGCCCCAGGCCCACTCGGCACTGAGATCAATGTCCACTCCGTCGGCGAAGTCGTAGATCACAGTGTCGATACCGGCGCCCCCCACAATGGAGTCATCGCCGGTTCCGCCGCGCAGCTCGTCAGCGCCATTCCCACCAAAAAGCGAGTCGTTGCCTTCATCACCCCGCAAGGTGTCGGCAGCCTCGAAGCCGCTCAGACTGTCGTCGCCCAGGCCCCCGACTATGGAATCGGCGCCGCCGTTGCCAAATGCGCGGTCATCTCCGTCCTGGCCGAAGATCGTATCCTGGCCATCGCCGCCGGTAATATGGTCGTCGTGGTTGCCGCCATAAATAAGGTCGCGGCCGGAGCCGCCGGAGATTGTGTCCTCGCCATTTTGGCCACGCAGTGTGTCGTTGCCACTTTCGCCAAAGATGGAATCAGACCCATTGCCGCCGAAGACACTGTCAGCGTTGTCACCAGAATAGACAGTATCGTTGCCACCTCCTGCGGTGACGTTGTCGTTGCCACCTTCACTATAAATGGTGTCATCACCGTCTAAGGCGTTGATCGTGTCGGACGTGTCTGAGCCGAAAAACGAGTCTCCAAGGTCAGAGCCCCAGAACTCTTCAAACGATGTGAGGACGTCGGTCTGCGAAAAGACACCCTCGCTGATGGTGCGCCGCGCCCAACCTGACGCAAGGTTCATGACGACACTATGGATGGAAAATTCGTAGGAGATCCGGTCGATCCCGGAGCCGCCGAAGAACTGGTCAACGCCGCCACCAATATCAATGCCGCTCGTGAAGGCGAACACGGTGTCATTGCCGCCCAAACCGTAGATGTAGTCCTGCGTGGCGGTGTCGTAGAGTTGGTTGTTGCCGCCGGTACCGTTTTGCGTGCCGCTCATTGTGTCCGCCCCTTCGCCCGCCATTCTCTCTTGTCGGGCGGGAGGTGGTTGTTGGGCGACTTTCGTTGAACAGCGATGAAGTCATCGCGGCGTTGCACGGTTTCACGGACACGTGATGGCTGGCGGTAGCGCCAGGCTTGGACGCGATAAACAATTGCAGGGAACAGCGGTTTAGCCGTTCCCTGGGCGCTAGAATGTGGGGTGGGTGCGCGCCAGCCGGGGAGAGCGGCGCTTAGACTGTCCCGCCGAGCGAACCTTCAAGAGCTGCCATTTCTTGGCCGCCTGCCATCATGTCTTGCAGTTCTTCGGGGGTGATCTCACCGCGCTTTGCCGTACCCAAGGTGCGGCCCCGGTTGAGCACGGTGAAGCGGTCACCCACCGCCATGGCATGACGCACATTGTGGGTGATGAAGACAACGCCGATGCCGTCCTTCCTCACCCGATCGATTGTAGCCAGAACGTTGGAGGTTTGGCGCACACCAAGGGCCGATGTGGGCTCGTCCAAAATCAGCACCTTGGCGCCAAAATAGACCGCCCGCGCGATGGCCACCGTCTGGCGCTCACCGCCGGACAAGGTCCCCACAGCCTGGTCGGGCTCGCGCAGGTTGATCCCCATCTTGCGCATTTCTTCCATGGTGACTTCGTTGGCATGGTCGAAGTCCATGTATTTGAACGGCCAGATGCCTTTGCTGGGCTCGCGCCCCATCCAAAAGTTGCGCGTCACCGACATCAGCGGGATCATCGCCAAGTCTTGGTAGACGGTGGCAACACCGTGGGACATGGCATCGCGCGGCGATTCAAAGACGACTGGCTTGCCCTCCACCTTCATGGTGCCAGAGGTCGGTTTGTGCACGCCGGACATGGTCTTGATGAAGGTGGACTTGCCGGCGCCATTATCGCCGAGCAAGCAGTGACATTCGCCGGACATCACATCGAAGGTGACGCCGGCGAGCGCAATCACGTTGCCGAAGTGCTTTTCGATGGACTCCATGTGGACGGTGCTGTGCCCGTCCGTCTCAACGCCTTTCATTTCAAAGACCGACATCACCGCTCTCCCGTCGCGCGTTTGCGGATCATGTTGTTGAAGAGCACCGCAACGAGGAGCATCCCGCCCAGGAAGACCAGGTACCAATCTTGGTCGATGGGCGTATAGGAGAGGCCAATCAGCACCATCCCGAAGATAATCGCGCCGAAGAACGCGCCGATGGCCGAGCCATAACCACCGGTCAGCAAGCATCCGCCGATCACGGCTGCGATGATGGCTTCAAACTCCTTTTGGAAGCCGCGCCGCGCGTCCGTTGAGCCTGAATCAAGAACGGTGATGATGGCGACCAGTGCCGCACAACACGCTGTGAGCATGAAGAGGCCGGTTTTGACCCGCCGCACAGGCACACCGGAGTTAGACGCCGCGTTGGCATCCCCACCCGAGGCAAAGATCCAGTTGCCAATGGCCGTGCGGTTCAGCACCAGCGATGCAGCAATCGCAAGTGCAATGAACCACAAGATCTCCGTGGGGACGCCAGTCACCTTGGGTGTACCGTTGTTGAAGGTGTCGATGAGGCCCAAGGAGGCCAGCCAGGTGAAGAGGCCGGTGAAGGCTTCGCCGGAAAAGAGGCCAGCCACGAAGGAGCCTTCGGTCGCATCGCGCACGCCGCGAAGCTGTGTGGACCCGCCAGTCGCCCACTTGAGCCCCACCAGCGACAAGCCGCGGAAGATGAAGAGGAAGCCCAGCGTCACGATAAAGCTTGGTAGCCCTGTGCGGATCACGATTTGGCCGTTGATGGCGCCCAAGACCCCCGCTGCGAGGAATGTGAGGAGGATCGCCCAAATGACCGGCACGCCGAAGGGCACTACGAGGGCGGCGAAGATAAGCCCTGTAAAGGCCACCATGGAGCCGATGGACAGGTCAAACTCGCCGCCGATCATCAACAGCGCGGCACCGATGGCAAGAATGCCAAGCTGCGCGGCGGGCGACATGAAGTTCATGAACCCGGCCAAGGTGAACATGGACGAATCGGCGGTGGCGACGAAGAAAATCGTCACAATCACCAAGCCTGCCACCGCCCCGAGTTCAGGACGCTTCATCAGGCGCGCAATGAGCGATACCTCTTTGATTCGCTCGTCGTCTTCGGGCGCGGTTGTCGTCGCCATGAGCTCCTCCCAAAATGCATGTAAGACTTCTGTGGCGGTTGTTGCCCCGCCTTAAGCATGAGGCGCCGGCCAGGAGGCCGTGCGCCGAAACCTCACCATCAACGAAAAAGCGCCGGCTGGATGGAGCCGGCGCCTCCAGTGGCTAGCGGATGCCTTGGGCGGACAGCTCCACCACTTGGGCCGCTTTATCTTTGGTGATGAGGTTGGGGCCTGAGGGCACGTTGCCGCCAGGGATCAGCCCGTAGCTGGCATTAAGGGCCAGGAAGTTTACCGGCAGGTAGCCTTGGAGATACTGCTGCTGGTCAATGGCGAAGACGGCTTCACCGTCGGCAATGGCCTCAAGGAAGCTCGCCGAAAGGTCAAACGAAGCCACCTTCACGGTATCGCCCATGCCCATTTTCTTGACGGCCGCCACAGCAGGCTCACCAGCCAGCGAGGCGCCAAGGGCCATCACGGTGTCGATGTCGCCATCAGAATCGAGCGCAGCGGTCACCTTTGCTTCGATTTCAGAGGGATCGTTGGTGGTGGGCAGGACCGTCACAGGCTTGCCAAAACCATCAGTAAAGCCCTGGCAGCGGAGGTCCAGCGCCACGTTCCCCACTTCGTGATTGATGCAAAGACCCTTTTGGCCACCCATTTGGGCAAGCCGCTCACCGGCGGCCTTGCCGGCATCATATTCGTCCTGACCAACGTGAAGGAGCGCACCCAGCTTCTTCGACACGTCCGAGCCAGAGTTCATGGAGATCACCGGAATGCCCGCAGCAACCGCCTTCTCGATGGACGGACCAAGTGCATCCGCATCAGGGATCGAGACCACAAGACCGTCGGGCTCTTGGTTGACGGCGGCATCGATGAGCTGGCTCATGGCCACCATGTCGAAAGTTTCCGGCGCACGGTACGAGACGTTGATGCCGCTGTCTTGGGCCGCTTTCTCGACGCCGTTCTTCACCACCGACCAGAACGGGTCACTCGCCTGACCGTGCGACACCACGATGATGTCCGTGGCAAACGCTGCCGGGCTGAACGCGACGATGGCCGCGGCAAGTGTGGATTTTGCGATGAGTTTCATGGGTTCCTCCAAAATAAAAAGCAGGGTTGCACCCCTGTTCTTCGGTTTTCGACATCGGACAATGCCTCAAAAACACTGCTGCCGGTAGTCGAGTGGACGGTTCTGTAGAACGTTAATTCCCAAGGCGCAACGGAGGGAAAGCGCCATTTTGCGGCGCCATCGACCCTGCTGCCGGGCGGCAAACCCGTTCTGGCACCCTGGCACTTGACACCTGAAGACAGGGCTCCGCTGGGGCTTTGACGCTCGCCCGTTTAGGCTGTGACGGTCGGCACAGGGCGCGGGCGACGACCTGAATCGATCGCAACAAACGTGAACACAGCTTCCGTCACCTTTTCGCGAAGATTCCCTTCCCGGCTGCGACGCCAGGTCTCGACCCGAATGCGCATCGATGTGCGCCCCGTGCCGATGAGATGGGAGTAGACCGACACCTCATCGCCCACGAGGACGGGCCGGATAAAGCTCATCGCGTCGACGCTGACGGTGGCGCAGCGGCCCCGCGCCACCCTGGCGGCCGTGTTGCCGGCCGCCATATCCATCAGCGCCATCAGCCAGCCACCGAAAATGTCGCCAGCAGGATTGGTATCGCCCGGCATGGCCACTGTGCGGATTGTGGGCTCGCCCTCGGGCGGCGTCTCGTCAACAGTCATCGCGCAGATCGCGCCCGGATCAACTGGCCCTTTGACAAAAAAACCGGCTTAGCTGTCGTTGCCATCAACGTTATTCATCGCGGAACCGCTATAGGAGCCGTGCCTCCCTGCTCCCGCCTATGAGCAATTGTCCCGCGGTGGGCCTGACCGTGTCGGCTCCGAAGGAACGTCGCTGTTTGGTGTCCCACCAAAGGAACATATGAAAGGGGTTTTGGCGGAGCTCAGAGTGCACAAACTTCAGAGCTTCTACACCTAATGGACCGAAAGGCCCAAGATTGAGCGCGCTTCAGCCACCGTGGCCGGGCGACGGCCGTGGGAGCCCAACACGTCCACGCACCGCTGCACGAGCGCGGCGTTGGAGGGCGCCAGTGTTTGTTTGTTCATGCGGACGTTATCTTCCAGCCCAGTGCGGCAGTGGCCGCCCAACTCAGCACACCACTCGTTGAGCGTGATTTGGCCGCGGCCGATCCCGGCACCGCACCAAGTCGCATCCGGCATCAGCCGCTTGGTGGTTTTGACAAAGAACTCAAAGACGTCGCGGTCTACAGGCATGGCGTTTTTCACGCCCATCACGAATTGCACGTGGAGTGGGCGTTTGAGGCGGCCGTCTTCAGCCATCTTGGCCGCTTGGAAAATATGGGACAGGTCAAACGCCTCGATCTCGGGCTTGATGTTGTAGGTGCGCATCTCGCCGGCGAGCCAATCCACCAGATCGGGGCTGTTTTCATAAACGCGCGTGGGGAAGTTGTTCGACCCCACGGTCAGAGACGCCATGTCGGGCGATAGGGGGAGCATCCCCCCGCGCTCCCGCCCGGTGCCGGAGCGGCCCCCTGTGGAGAGCTGGACGATCATCCCCTTGCAGTGGGTTTCAATCCCCTCTTTGAGCCTTGCAAACCGCTCAGGGTCGGAGGTGGGGCGGCCTTCGTCATCGCGCACGTGGCAGTGGGCGATGGTTGCGCCGGCCTCGAACGCTTCGTGGGTGGATTCAATTTGCTCGGCGATGGTGATGGGGACGGCAGGGTTGTCCGCCTTTGTTGGCAATGAGCCTGTGATGGCAACGCAGATGATGGCTGGCTCTGTCATGGCACTCTCTTTGGCATCCCGATCTTAACGGCCCCGACGAGCCCACCCGCACGCGCTTTATGGCTGGCGTTGGGGACTTGTCTTGCCCGGGGTTTCCCCTCGGATCGGTCGCAGTGGCGGCTTCGCTGTGATCCTAGAACGACTCTAGACACTGCCGTAGCAAAGGATGACGGCGAAACAAAGCGTCGCAGGCGATCATACCCAGCGTTTCAGCCGGGGCACACAAGGCTGTGGTTTGACACCGCCAGCATCGGTCCGTAGCAGTCGGCGCCGGAATTCCTCGTCGCGAAAAGGATGGGTGCACAATGGCGAACCCGCAATCGGCAGATATTGAGGCACAGGACGAAGCCGCCCGCGAAGAGGTCCGCGCGTTGCGGCGCGTCATCACGGAAGCTGACAGCGACACCATGCGCCTCCTTCTGACGGAGGCACGCACCCACAACGGTTGGCAGGACCGTGATGTGTCAGAGGAGACCCTTCGCCAGCTCTACGACATGGCGAAGATGGGCCCCACCTCCATGAACCAGCAACCCATGCGGCTCATTTTCGTGAAGAGCGCGGAAAACAAAGAAAAACTCGCCGCGCTCGCGGCCGCCGGCAACAAGCCCAAGGTGCTGGCCGCCCCCGTATGCGCGATTGTGGGCTACGACCTAGAGTTCTACGAGCGCCTTGCAGACGTTTTCCCGCCCAACCCCAACGCGCGGGAGATCTTTGCCGATAAGCCGGATGTGACGGCCACTCACGCCTTCCGCAACGGAACGCTTCAAGGGGCGTGGTTCATGATTGCCGCCCGCGCTTTGGGGCTCGATGTGGGAGCGATGTCCGGCTACGACCACGACGGTGTTGATCAAGCCTTCTTTGCAGGCACCGCCGTCAAATCGAACTTTTTGTGCAATCTGGGCTATGCGGACGAGACGAAGATTTTCCGCCGGCTCCCGCGCCTGCCGTTCGACGAGGTTGCGTCAATCATCTAGGCAACGGGTCCCAAGGGTGCCGGCGGATCGCGTTGGTCTGCCGGCGCACCCGCTGATCTGCCCCACCATCAGCGCGGCGCGGTTCGCCGATTAGCTCGCTGCCTTCAGCTCCACCGATTCGCCGCACCCGCAGGCGGACACCTCGTTGGGGTTCTGGAAAATGAAGCCTGAGCGAAATTTGGTAATTTCGTAGTCCATCCGCGAGCCCAGGAGGAACAGGACGGCCATCTTGTCGACGAACACGCGGGCACCATCAGCTTCGACCACTTCGTCCTTCGAGTCGGCTTCGGCGACAGCATCCATTGTATATTCCATGCCCGCGCACCCACCTTTTTTGATGCCAACGCGGATGCCGGCAAGCGGTGGATCTTTTGACGCCATCAACTCACGCACCCGCTCGGCGGCGGCGTCCGAAAGGCT
>JBCDLN010000133.1:0-10463 GCA_038745295.1 Pseudomonadota bacterium
CCTCCGGAGCCGACACCGTCAGGAGCCCGCGGTGGGCCTGATGGGTCAACCCCGAAGAGGCGAAGCCGTGGGTTGATGCATCAGGGCCACCGCGGGACAATTGCTCATAGGCGGGAGCAGTGAGGCACGGCCCGCTATGGCGGTTCCGCCATGAACAACGTTGATTGAAACGACATCTAGATGTGGAAGCTATGAAGGTTGTTCACTCTAAGCTCCGCCAACACTCAGAAGTGCCCGCACAGAACCCTTCACATGTTCCTTTGGTGGGACACCAAACAGCGACGTTCCTTCGGAGCCGACACGGTCCGAAACCCGCGGTGGGCGTGATGGGGCAATCCCACCGAAACGCGCTTGCGCGTTTCGGCAACGTCTGAGGGCGGCAACTGTGCCGGCTGAGCGAAGCGTGGGTTGATGCATCAGGGCGACCGCGGGAAAATTGATCCTAGGCGGGAGGTGTCAGGCAGGCCCCTACGGCGGGTCCGCAATCAACAACTTTGATGGAAACGACAGCTAAAGACCGCCTCGCTTTGCGCCGTTCTCTCCGGCGGCCGAGGCGCGCCCGGCACGTAACCCCGGCCCCTTGGCCTTGCGCGAAGATCCCATTTACCCCTTAAGGATCGTTAGCGAGGGCTGGCTCAAAAAAACAGGCGAACGCACCCGCTGCGTTCCATCCCTGAGGCGTCTCCTCCTCGCCCAAGGAGAATTCGATGACCGACATCGCAACGAGGGTGTGGAACCATAAGTGGAAGATTGATCCCATCGTGCGATCCCTGATCGACACGGACTTTTATAAGCTCCTGATGTGTCAATCGATCTTCCGCGCAAAGCCCGACACCAGGGTGACCTTCTCGCTGATCAATCGCTCCCGCCACGTGCGCCTTGCCGACATGATCGATGAGGGGGAGTTGCGCGAACAGCTGGACCATATCCGCTCCCTCTCGCTTTCACGCGGGGAAAGCACCTGGCTGAGAGGCAACACCTTCTACGGCAAGCGGCAGATGTTTCGCGCCGACTTTATGGAGTGGTTCGAGGGGTTGCGGTTACCGCCCTACCATCTTGAGAAGCGAGACGGGCAGTATGAACTCACCTTTGAAGGGCGCTGGCCTGAGGTGATGCTATGGGAGATCCCGGCGCTTGCGGTGCTGATGGAGATGCGATCACGCGTCATCATCAACGCGTTGGGTCGGTTTGAGCTGCAGGTCCTTTATGCCCGTGCGATGACCAAACTCTGGGAGAAAATCGAGCGGCTCAGGACACTAGACCAACTGTCCATCGCCGATTTCGGGACCCGTCGCCGGCACTCTTATCTGTGGCAAGACTGGTGCGTGCAGGCCATGCTCGAGGGGCTCAATGAGGCGTTCACAGGCACCTCAAACTGTCTGATTGCGCAGCGCCGGGAGGTGGAGGCAATCGGCACCAACGCCCATGAACTGCCGATGGTCTATGCAGCGCTTGCCCAGAACGATCATGACCTTGCCACAGCGCCCTACCGCGTGCTCGCCGACTGGCACGAAGAGCACGATGGTAACCTGCGTATCATTTTGCCAGACACCTACGGTACCGCGCAGTTCTTGGACAATGCACCCAATTGGCTTGCGCAATGGACGGGTGTGCGTATCGATTCGGGCGATCCGGCCCAAGGCGCTGAAACCGCGCTCAAGTGGTGGGCTGCCCGCGGTGAAGACCCCCGCGACAAGCGGATCATCTTTTCCGACGGGCTCGATGTGGATGCCATTGAGACACTCCATCGCCAGTTTTCAGGCCGCGCGCGGGTGTCCTTTGGTTGGGGCACACTCCTCACCAACGATTTCCGCGGGTTGAGTGCGGGGGAAGCGCTGGCACCGTTCAGTTTGGTGTGTAAGGCGGTCTCGGCGGAAGGGCGGCCGACGGTCAAACTCTCCGACAACCCCAGGAAAGCCACTGGGCCGGAAGAGGAGATTGCCCGCTATCGACGCGTCTTTGGCGTGAGCGAACAAGCGGCGGTCGATGTCACGGTTTAATCGGCTGAAGGGCACTCGCCTGTGAGCGTGTCGTTGACGGCCAACCGTCGTCGCGGTGTCCTCCTCGACCGGGCATCGGCCCGTAAGGTCCTGGGCGTGGGCCTGCCGATTGTCGGCGGCATGATGAGCCAAAACGTCTTGGATGTTGTGGATACCATCATGGTGGGCCAGTTGGGCGAGGCTGCGCTGGCGGCGGTTGGGATTGCAGCCTTTGCGAACTTTATGGCGGTCGCCTTCCTGATCGGCCTTGCCTCAGGCGTGCAGACGCTGGTGGCGCGTCGCCGCGGTGAGGGCCGGCATGAGGACGAGGCCATCCCGCTCAACGGTGGGCTCGCCTTTGCGCTTGCCGCGGCAATCCCCATCACCATCATCGGCGTTTTGATGGCGCCGACAATTTACCCCATGTTGGTCGCCCACGATCCGCGCGTGGTGGCTGAGGGCACAGCCTACTTCGAGGCACGCTTGCTGGGCTCTATCGCCGTCGGCCTCAACTTTTCGTTCAGGGGCTATTGGTACGGGATCGGCGAGACGGGCACTTATCTGCGCATCATCCTCACCGTCCACATCATCAATATCATCTTGAGCTACGGGCTCATTTTCGGCGCGTTAGGCTTGCCCGAACTTGGCACCCTCGGGGCGGGGCTTGGGACCACGATCGCCCTTTATATCGGCACACTATTGTACGCGATCACCACCTGGAGGCGGGCCCGTCCTGGTGGCTTTTTGCGTGCCCTGCCTCGCGGTAGAACGCTCAAATCGCTGTTGCGCCTATCCATCCCGACAGCTGTCCAAACGCTTGCCCTGGCAGCGGGTATGACAACGCTTTTTGTCATCGCCGGGCTGGTGTCGGTGACGGCCCTTGCTGTTTCCAATGTCCTCGTCAACCTGTCCAAGCTTGCGGTATTGCCGGCCATGGGGCTGGGATTTGCCGCGATGACGCTGGTTTCTGAAGCGATTGGCCGCGGCGCTATGGACGAAGCATCACGGTGGGCCTGGCAGACTGTGCAGGTGGCATTCATTGCGGTGAGTGTGGTGGCCCTGGTGCTTTTCTTCGTGCCCCAGCTGGTGGTGTCGGCTTTCACAACAGAGCCCCAGATCATCGCTGCAGCGGCCGTACCGTTGATGGTGGTGAGCTTACTGTTGTTCGTGGAGGCATTGAGCGCTGTGATGGGAAGCGCGCTCAATGGCGCAGGCGCGGCACGCACAACGATGCTGGTGAACATCGGCACCCAGTGGCTATTTGGTCTACCGCTCGCCTACCTTCTTGGGGTAACAGCGCAATGGGGGATCTTTGGGATTTGGCTCGGGTTTAGCGCATTTCGGCTGGCCAGTGCCGCCACCCTCACCACACTCTTTATCCTGGGACGCTGGCAGTCGATCAAATTATGAGTGAGCGAACGGGGCGGCCAAACGCCCGACATCGGCGTCGCAGACGGCGCGCCAATGCCGACAGGACGCCCGCGAAGAGGCTGTCCTTCAAAACGATCTTTGCCGATGAGTTCTGCGAAATCAGAGCAAATCGCCGCGCGTTGAAGAAGGCCGATCGCGTTCTGTTGTCATTCACAGGCGGTGGCCATGCCATGGGCGGGATGCGTGTCCAGACGCTTGAGTTTGTGGGAACGGCAAGCCGCCAAGGCGCGCCGATCTTCATTACGGACCTGACCCGTTCATGGGGAAACCGGCTCGATTTCCCACGCATTGCCGACCGTCTTGCGCCCTACCTTGAGGGCAAAGAGGTGGTGAGCCTGGGCAACAGCATGGGCGGCTTTTTGAGCATCCTCGCCACCAGCTACTTGCCCATTAAGACCGCCATCGCCATGAGCCCGCAGTTCAGCGTCCATCCGCAGATCGTCCCCCAAGAACGGCGCTGGGCGAAATACCGCCGCACCATCGATGCCTTTCGCTACGATAGTCTTGAAGGCCACTTCCACAGTGGGACGAAATACTACGCGTTCTTCGGCGCAGCCCCTTCCGAAAGGGTCCACTTCAAAAAGTTTCCGGTTTGCGACAATGTCGCCGTTATGGTGTTTCCAGGTCAGGGCCATTCGCTCGCCCAGTGGCTACACGGGCAGGGCCAGATGGATACGATCATCTCGGCCTGCATCTCTGGGACGTTTAGCCTTCCGATGATCCGCGACGCTGCGGGGCCTGACGCCTATCAGATCGGGACGCAGCACCGTTCTTCGATGATGCGCTCGCTTTGGGCGCGGCTCAGCCCGCTGGTGCGCTCGCCCCTTGGCCAGCGCTAAGGACGGCAACAGCCTCGATCTCCACCATCGCCTCCTGTTCCACAAGCTCCACAACGCGCATGACGGCCATTGCAGGGAAATGGCGTCCCATCACCGCACGGTAAATGGGACCAAGCTCTTTGAGGCTCGCACGGTAGGCATCAAGATCGGTCAAATACCACGTCATCCGCGCGATGCTGTCAGGCGCACCGCCTGCCGCTTCCACGACGGCAACCACGTTTTTGAGCGCCTGCTCGATCTGGCCCAGGAGGTCGGGGGGAAACACGCCGTCGGGCGTCCAGCCCACCTGGCCGCCCACATGGATGAGCTTACCCTCGGTGATCATACCGTTGGCATAGCCCTTGGGGTGCGGCCAGCCCTCAGGCAGCACGGGGGTGGGACCGGTTGTCATCAGGCAGCCGCCTCAGCGCTTGCCCGTTGGCGCAACGCAAAGCGCTGGAGCTTGCCCGTTTCTGTGCGCGGCAAGGCGTCAACGAAGGCGATGGCGCGCGGGTATTTGTAAGGGGCGACCTGCGCTTTCACATGGTCTTGGAGGGTGCGCACCAGGCTTGGCTCAGGCGCCACCCCCTCGGCAAGCACCACGTAGGCCTTGGCGATCTGGCCCCGTTCGGGGTCCGGCGCTGCCACAACCCCAGCCTCAGCCACACTTGGGTGGGTGAGAAGGCCTGCTTCCACTTCGGGTCCGGCAATGTTGTAGCCGGCGGAAATAATCATATCGTCCGAGCGGGCTTGGTACCAAAAATAGCCTTCGCTATCGCGGATGTATGTGTCGCCTGTGATGTTCCAGCCGTTCTGCACATACTCGGCCTGGCGCGGATCGGCGAGATAGCGGCACCCTGTGGGGCCGCGCACAGCAAGCCTGCCCGGCGTGCCGGCCGGGCACTCATGGCCATCAGCATCGATGACCCTGGCCTGGTAGGGCGGCACAGGAAGACCCGTTGCCCCGGGGCGCACCTTCTCAAGCGGCGCGCCAATGAAAATGTGGAGCATTTCAGTGGCGCCGATCCCATCCAAGATGGTGATCCCCGTCTTTGCTTTGAACGCATCGAAGGTCGCGCGTGGCAACGCTTCGCCAGCCGACACGCAGATCCGCAATGACCCGGTATCATGATGGTCCATGGCCGAAAGCATGGCGCGGTAGGCGGTGGGCGCGGTGAAGAGGACGGTTGCCTTAAACACAGCGATCGCCGGCAACAGATCGTCCGGCGCCACTTTTTCCAAAAGGATTGCCGCCGCGCCAATGCGCCAGGGAAAGAGCACCAGCCCCCCCAAGCCAAAGGTAAAGGCAAGCGGCGGGGAACCGATGAACCGGTCGTCCGGCGAGGCGCGCAAAACCTTCGCGCCATAACAGTCGCAAATGGCAAGCACGTCACGGTGGAAGTGCATTGTCCCCTTGGGCACGCCTGTGGTGCCTGAGGTAAAGCCGATCAAACACACATCATCATTTGCCGTATCGCAGGCGGTGAACGCGTCGCTGTGGGAGGCAAGCTCACCCTCAAAGGCGGGTATGCCAAAGTGGATCACCTTGGTGCCGCGGCTCGTGGCGGCGGTGACCATTTCGGCGCTCAGCTTGGCATCACAGACCGCAAGGCCCACCTTGGCCTTGTCGAGCATGGTGCCCAGCTCCTTGGCGCGCAAAAGCGGCATGGTCGCCACGACAACGCCGCCTGCCTTCAAAATAGCGAAATAAAAGGCGGCCATCATCGGACTGTTGGCCGATCGCAGGAGAACCCGGTTGCCAGGCACAAGGCCGTTTGCCACCAAAAGGTTGGCCAGTTTGTTGACGATTTTGGCAAGCGTCTCGAACGTCCACGCCACCCCATCCCCCAGCAGCGCGATCCGGTCGCCGCGGCCTTCAAGGACGTGGCGATCAATGAGTTCAGTGGCCACGTTGAGCCGGTCCGGATAGGCGAGGTCCTCAAGTCCGATGAAGTCTGGCCAAGCCTTCAGCGGGGGCAGATTGTCCCGCGCAAAGGTATCAACATGGCCGCTTTTGATCATTGGGCCGCCTCGCTGCGTTCGGGCGCTGTGGCTGCAAGGGCCGCCCGCGCAATGACGATCTTTTGGACCTCAGAGGCCCCTTCATAGATCCTCAAAGCGCGGATTTCCCGGTAAAGCTCTTCCACCTTGGTGCCGTGGCGCACACCGTCGCCGCCATGGAGTTGGACGGCACGGTCTATCACCTGTTGGGCGGTTTCCGTGGCAAAGAGCTTGGCCATGGAGGCTTCGCGGGTGACGCGCGGTGCGCCTTGATCCTTTGTCCACGCGGCGCGGTAGATCAACAGCGCCGCAGCATCAACGCCCAGAGCCATATCGGCGATGCCCGCCTGGGCAAGGGGCAGGTCACCCAGCGGCGCGCCGAAGAGCTGGCGGGAGTGGGCCCGCGCGAGGGTGGCATCAAGGGCGGCCCGCGCAAATCCGAGCGCTGCGGCCCCCACCGTCGCGCGGAAGATGTCAAGCGTTGCCATGGCAAGCTGGAAGCCTCGGCCCGGCTCACCCACACGGTTTGCAAGGGGCACGCGGCACTCATTGAAGGTGAGGCGCGCCAACGGGTGCGGGGCAATGGTTTCAAGGCGCTCGGCAATCTCAAGGCCCGGGGTGTCTGCCTCCACAATGAAGGCCGATAGACCGCGCGCGCCGGGCGCTTCGCCTGTGCGGGCAAACACCACATAAAAGTCGGCAATGCCGCCGTTGGAGATCCAGGTCTTTTCTCCCTCCAGCACCACCGTTGCCCCATCGATGGTGGCGGTGGTTGAAAGGGCTGCCACGTCTGAGCCTGACTGGGGCTCTGTCAGTGCAAAAGCGGCAATCGCGCGCCCCGCAGCCACTTGCGGCAAGTATCGGGCGCGTTGGAGATCATCGCCCTTAAGGCTGATGGGCCCGGCCCCAAGCCCCTGCATCGCGAAGGCAAAATCAGCAAGACCTGAGGCTCGGGCCAGGGTCTCGCGCGCAAGGCAGAGTGTGCGCACATCAAGCGGTGCATCGAGCGGGACGGTGACGCTCAGAAGGCCCGCCTCGCCAAGCGCTGCCACAAGAGCCCGGCACGACCCGTCCACGTCATGGTGGTCGGTCAGGCGCAACGCTTCGCCGTCAGCAAATGCTGAAAGCTTTGGTTCAAACGCCCGATGGCGCTGGTCAAAGAACGGCCAAGAGAGGGTTTCAGCGCGCGTATCCACAGGATCAATTCCCTTCGAAGACGGGTTTGCGCTTGTTGGCGAAGGCCTGAAACGCGCGGTGATAGTCTTGCGTTTGCATGCAAACCGCTTGGGCGAGGGCTTCTTGGTCGATGGCCTCATCAACGCCCATGGACCATTCAAGGTGGAGCATTTTCTTGGTCATCGCGTTGGCAAAGCGCGGTCCATCGGCAAGGCGGGCGGCAAGGGCCTGCGCCTCCTCCAAGAGGGCAACGGGCGCTACAAGCCGATTGAAGAAGCCCCAACGCTCAGCCTCTTCGCCATCGATGCTGCGGCCAGTGAAGAGAAGCTCGCTGGCTCGTCCTTGGCCGATGATGCGCGGAAGAATGGCGCAGGCCCCCATATCGCACCCGGCAAGGCCCACACGGTTAAACAAAAACGCCACTTTGGCCGCTGTGGTCCCAACGCGAATGTCCGAGGCCATGGCAAGGATCGCCCCTGCCCCCACGCACACCCCATCCACCGCCGCTACAACAGGCTGCGGGCAGGCGCGCATCGCTTTCACCGTGTCGCCGGTCATTTGGGTGAATTCCATCAACCCCTTCATGTCCCGCTCAAGGAGAGGTTGGATGATTTCAAAGACATCGCCGCCGGAGCAAAAGTTGCCACCCGCCCCGGTGAGGACGATGGCGCCAAGGGTGTCGTCGTAGGTCAGCGCACGGAAAAGGTCGCGCAGCTCGGCATAGCTTTCGAAGGTGAGCGGGTTCTTCCGCTCCGGCCGGTTGAGGGTGATGGTGGCAACCTTGCCGTTCACCTCCATCATAAAATGCTGCGGTACGTAGGCTGACACCGGCTGAGGGATGAGGTTGGGCGCGCTCATACCCGCGCCACAACGCTATCGCGCGCATCGCGCAGGAGGTTGGAGAGGGCCTGTTGTTGCGGCTCGTCGAGGCTGGAAAAGAGCTCCGCCACCCAGCCGCGATGGGCCTCAGCCATCTCATGAAAGAGCGCCCGCCCGTCTGCTGTCAGACAGACTGTGGCGGAGCGTCGATCTGCACGGCGCACCTTGCGCTCCACCAACCCATCCTCCACTAGGCGGTCCACCAATCCGGTGACATTCCCATTGGTGACCATCAGACGGCGGGAGAGTTCGCCGAGTGTGACCGCATTGTCCGCTTTGTCGAGCTGGGCCATCAGGTCGAACCTTGGCAAGGTCATCGCAAATTCTGCGCGCAGGCGCCGGGACAGCTCCCCCTCCACGGCGTTTGAGGTGGCAAACAGTCTGAGCCACAGTCTGAGCGGGGCGGTCGCATCAGGGTGTGCTTCGCCAGGTGGATCGTCGCCACGCCGCTCTCCTGGCGAGGTGTCCACTATTTGGTCCATCACATCACCTCGCCGCCTGCCACTGCAATGGCCTGGCCGGTGACGGCCGATGCGCCACTGCCGCATAGCCACCGCACCGTGTCGGCCACCTCGCCTGGGTCAATCAGCCTTCCCATGGGGTTTGTGGCGGCAAGCGTTGCGCGCGCCTCATCCTCGGTGCGTCCGGTTTTGCGCACAATTCTGGCAATGCTCTCGGCAGTCATCTCAGTGTCGGCAAATCCAGGGCAAACGGCATTGGCGGTCACCCCTGTCTTGGCCGTTTCAAGCGCCAAAGACCGCACCAGGCCAAGGACGGCATGTTTGCTCGCCGCGTAGGCGCCGGCATACGCGTAGCCCTTTAGCGCGGCAGTGCTTGCCACCACCACAATCCGGCCTGACCCTTTGTCGAGCATTGCAGGAAGGACCAGCTGAATGGCGTTCAACACCCCTTCCACATTGACGGCGAAGAGCCTTTGCAAAAGGGCTCTGTCGGTCTTTGCAACTGGCGCTGTTGCGGCAATCCCTGCCGCCGCCACAAGGGCGGTGATGGGGCCGAAGCGGGCTTTAGCGGCATCGACCGCACCCGCCAAGACATCGCGATCGGTGACGTCTCCTGGGAAAGCTGCCCCCTGGCGCAGGGTGGCCGCGACCTGTTGAAGCGGCTCGATGCGCCGGCCCACAAGCGACACGGCATGATCGCTGGCCATCTCGGTGGCCACCGCTTTACCGATCCCCGTCCCGCCGCCTGTGACCAAAACGTGCCCTATCATTTCGTCAACATGCGCTTGTCGCGGCATTACTTCAAGTCTAAAATAGTTTCACTCACAGGAGGAGCGACCATGCGCATTGCAGTGATCGGCGGCGGCCCTGCTGGGCTCTACTTTGCAATCCTGCGCAAGCGCGCCCATCCGGCCGATGAGATCACGGTGTTTGAGCGGAACCGACCGTCCGACACCTTTGGATTTGGCGTGGTGTTCTCCGATGAGACCCTCGAAAATTTTGAGCATCACGATGCGGAGACCTACAGGCGCATCACAAGCCGCTTTGCCTACTGGGACGATGTTGCGATCGACTTTAAAGGCGAGGTCTATCGCGTTGGTGGCAATGGCTTTTGCGGCTGCTCGCGCAGAACACTGCTCGAAATATTGAACCAGCGGGCGGCCGAGCTTGGCGTTGTCATCAACAACGGCATTGAGCTCACCATCGATGGCATCATGGAGCTGAGCGCGACCCATGATCTCGTGATCGCCTCTGACGGCATCAACTCTGTCGTGCGGGAGCATTTTAGGGACCACTTCGCCCCCAGCGTCGACATGCGCCCCAACCACTTTTCGTGGATGGGGTCGACCCGGCCGCTCGATGCGTTTTCCTTTTACTTTGAAGAGAACGAGCACGGCCGCTTCATTGCCCACGCCTACCAGTACGAGCCGGGCGCCTCCACCTGGGTGATGGAGACGGACCCTGAAACGTTTGAGCGCGCCGGCCTTAGCGCCATGAGCGATGCTGAAAGCGCTGAGTACCTGGAGAAGGTGTTTGCCCGCGCCCTCGACGGGCATCCCCTCAAAACCAACCGCTCCATGTGGCGCAACTTTCCGATGATCCGCAACGCCAAGTGGACGCGGGGCAACATAGTCCTGTTAGGCGATGCCAAGGCGACGGCACACTTTTCCATCGGCTCAGGCACCAAGCTTGCCATGGAAGACGCCATCTCGCTCGCC
>JBCDLN010000134.1:0-10443 GCA_038745295.1 Pseudomonadota bacterium
TCAAGCGGGCGTTGGGAAGATTGCTGCCGGCGGGATCTTGCTGCTCGTGGCGCTCTTGGTGGTGGCCAACGCGCTGGTCGACGCTTTGGCCGGACTTTTAGGGACGGTTGACCCTAGCCACGGCAAAACTGGCTGGGCTGCAGTGATCGTGAGCGGTGTGTTTGGCGCGATCGGGGCTCTTTTGGTGCGCAGTGGCACGGCCGATTTGGCGCCCGGCAATTTGAAGCCAGACCGCACGGCGCTCCAAATGCGGCGCGACAAACGACTCGCTGAGGATCAAGTGCGATGAGTGAAGCGACCACGAACATTGAAGCCTCGGTAGAAACCCAGCGCCAGGAGGTGGAAGCAACGCTGGAGGCGCTGAGGCGCAAGTTTTCAGGCGGCGAGCTGGTGGCGATGACGCTGCGGGCTGTGACTGAGGCGCGCGGGCAAAGCGGGGAGGTGGTGACGAGTTTTGCCCGTCAGGTGAAAGCGAACCCGGTTCCGCTGGTCTTAACCGGGGTTGGACTAGCCTGGCTGATGTTGGGACAAGGTCGCCCAGCGCGGGACATCGCCCCTGAGGAGGCCGCCGAGCCAACACTTTATGATCGCGCCCAATATGCGGCTGATGAGGCAGCGCACGGCCCTCAACATGCTGTCGCGCAGCTGATGGCAGGGGCGTATGATCTGGGCCGGTCAGGGCATGGCGCGCCGATGTTCGACCCGGCCCGCTATGCTGCTGATGAGGCCGCCCATGGCCCCGCCTATGTGGTGGATCAGCTCAAGACCGGTGCGTACAGCCTGCCCGAGGAAGATGGGCATGCCGCCGTTGACCGCGCCAAGCTTGCAGCTGACGAGGAGCTTCATGGTGCGGCCTACGTGAATTCAGCATTGCGGGCGGGGGCTTACACGGTTGAGGCAACGAAAGAGCGCGCCGTGGCCCCACCCCGCCGGCGGGGGTCAGCCCGAGCAAAGTCTGCAGGCGACGCCGGCCGACGGGCTGGCCAAGGGTTGCTCGACTTTGTCAAGCAAGAGCCCCTGTTAGCAGGTGCGCTGGGTCTTGCATTGGGCGCGGCCATCGGCCTCGCGCTTCCTGCGACCCGGCGCGAAGATAAAGCCTTTGGCCCCTCCCGCGATAGAATGCGCGATGATGCTTTGGCCTTTGCTCGTACCGAGATGGAGGCCTTTGAAGACGGGCTTCCCAATGGTGAGGCCACTGATGAGACCCCGCCGGACGACAAGGGGTAGGTGCGCGAGCCGCCTCTCGACAGCAAACGCCATATACACGTCCGCTGCACCTACGCTGTTGCCTTGCGTTAGGGAGATGAGGCCTAGGCCACGGTATGGTCGCGTTCTGGGGGAACGTGGCGCCGCACCCACACCCACGGTCCGTCGCACCCCCGACACCGCGTACCTCGCCCCATTGACTAGCATGTGCTGGAAAAGCGCCTGCAAACTGTTTTGCCGGGCTTCCGGTGCTGGCCTCACAGGGATTGTCTCGACGCAATCGCTCTCTGGTGCGATGTTGGAGGCGTGTGAGGGCGGGCTCATCGCGCGTAAGAACGTTGACAACAACCGGTGAATCGGTGCTACGGCCCTCTCACCAGACCACCGGAGCACTGCGCTCGTCCGCCGCGTAGGGTGTATTGATGCGACGTGCCCGGCTAGGAGACCACTATGCGTAAGTTTCTCGTCATCGGCGCGGCACGCACCGGCTCGACCTTGCTGATGCAAATCATTCAATCTTCTCCTGATGTGAAAGCCCATTTTGAGTTATTCCATAAGAATGTGGTCCACATTGATGGTGTCGATCGGTCTGATGAGATCCCGCAACGGGACGCACAGCCGTTTGAGTGGCTAGACGGTGTGCTGAGCTCATCAAACAAGCCCATGGTGGGTTTCAAAATTTTCCCCAATCAAAACGACGAGGTGCTTGATGCGCTGATTGAGGATGATGATGTCGCCAAGATCGTTCTCTTTCGGGAGAATTTCCTGGCAGTCTACTCATCTTTGCTCATTTCCACCGCGCGTGCTGACTGGAGCCAGTCTGCTGACGATGCCACGACCCTTGGCAAAATCGACCTCAAGTCACACACCTGGGGCAACACCGTGGAATTCGATGCGGCAGACTTTCAAGCCCGCTACGATGCCTATATCGGCTTCTACCGCCGCAGCGTGAAAAAGCTTGTCAATGCGAACCAAAAATTCTTGTTCATTGAGTACGCAGAAACGCTGAACGAAGATCTCATGCGGCGAATTTTCCCGTTCTTGGGGGTGGCGCAACCTGAGACGATTAGCGTTAACCTCAAAAAGAATAACACCAGCCGGATCATGACGCGGTTTTCTAACCGTGACGCGGTGAAAGACTACCTTACCCAGGTTGGGAAATGGGACTGGTCGAGCGAGAGCTTCTTTGTGTGGTGACAGACGTTTGGCTCCGGTAGACGTGATCGGCGAGAGCACCATAAAAGTCATGCTGAAAGGTGACGGTTGCCGTCCCTGCAGCGTTCGCCCTTAGACACAGCAGCGGTATGGATCGGGCCGACACTCTCACCTTGTTCCTTGGGGACCGCGACGGGAATGCTCTGTTCGGTAACGTCTTGGCCGCACTGGGCGCTCGCGGCGTATCCCAAGCAAGGCATCGGTTTTTCGCGATCGCGCCGGAAGAAGATCACCTGGCCGGGCGTGAGACTCGGCCGTTTGTCCACCAAATCGATGAGACCGGACCCGTTCTTCCAAATCTGATTGAGGCAAGCGAACGGTTGGTGGTGGACAGCCGCCTTGCTCGCCGATTGCGGGCGCATTTGCCGGAGGGACGCACGGTATTGGCGTTAACCGACGACGACACCGCCCGAAAGGACGTGCGCCACGCTGTCGATCAGGTGGCTGTGTCCCCCGAAGCGCTCAAAACGTCAGCGGTGGGTGAGGGGCTCAGGCGAGCGCCGCTGCCCAGCATGAACGCGGTGACAACAACCCGGAATTGGCCGCTGCGGCTGGAGTTCTTGGTCGACGAGACCATCCAGTCTGCCACCCTCCTCGCCCAGTTGTTCGACGAGTTGGCCGCACAGTCGGTGGAACGCCCGCTCATTGTCGTCGTGGGGGAGGAGACGACGGAAGGGTTTGCTGAGGCCCTTGATGGGTTGAGCCAGTCCCGTTTTGACGTGCGGGTGACGACAGCTGGCGATGGTGAGCCGGCCGATGTTGCCATTGATCTTCGCCGCGGCGGCACGCTGACGGCCGAGATTGATTGGGCGCAGCGGATCCGCGTGGGGACGCTGCCAACGGCTTATCTTGGGCCGCGAAGACGCCAAGCCGTGGGTGTTGTGGGCATTGGTGGTGACACCATCAGCATCAACAATCTCCTCCACGATTATTCAGCCACGCAGCGATTTTTTGAGCGCTCCGTGGTAGCTCTTGATCGCCAGACGCGGATTGCGGCGGACGTTTGGGAAGCGCTTTATCTGAATGCGTCACCGCCCATATTGCCAGCAGAGTTTTGGTGGTCGGGCGCGATGTTGGATCGTCTCGCCACCTCTGACGAGCCGATCACTCTAGCCCGCCTGAGCGCGTTGCGGCCGGATGATGGGGCGGTTCGGGTGCGATCAGCTAGTCTTTGGCTGCGCAGCGGCGCTGTGGGCGCGGCCCTTGACGAGGGACAAGCAGCGCGTCGGGCGGCGATGGCCGGTGGGCCCCCACCCACCATCGACGCCGCAGATCGGGACTTGTGGCGGGTTCAAGCCATTGCCCCTGATGAAAACCGCCTTGGGGAGCTTGCTGCGCTTAAAGAATGGGTGGCGTCCCTGCCTGAGCGGCCAGGGACGACCCCTTATTCCCGCGCGATCCCGAAAGCGGGGCCGAGCGCCTATGGCGCCACGCGCCAGTTCGGGCTCGACGCGGCCACCATTCGGTCCTGGGGATTTGACCATCCCGACCTCTACTGGTCGACCGATGGGTTCACGCTTGTCTACGCAACGTCACCCATTGCGGGCCAATCCGGTCCTCGGCTTGTGATTGAGGGGTCACTGCCGGGCGGTGTTATTCTGCAAGAGCTCCTGGTTCAGTGGCGGCATCAGCCATTGGATGGGGTGTTGGAAATCCGTGGTGAGAATTTTCGCCTCAATGCCCCGCTGCCAGGGGGCGGTGCTGGCCCACTGACACTGATGGTCACGCCAAAGTTTCACAAAGTCCCACACCAAACCGCTGGGCTTGTGGTGCGAAAGGTGGCGTTCGAGCCTGGAGAGGCCGGTCTGATCGGTGCACCCTTGCAAAGCCTTTGGCTGGAAAAGCTCCCTGTGGACGCAGCCTCTTATGAAACGGAATATCCTCACGGCACACCCGCACGGTGGGTGAAGGATTCCATGACCTTTGCCCTTGCGCCGATGTCTCCGACCGACGGTGATGCGCTCTGGTTGGTGGTGCGGCTGATGGGGACTGTTGGCCCGCCGCCAGATTACTTATTGGCTGACATCAACTGGTCGCGCGTTCAGCTGGAGCGGCTTGAAGCGCCAGATGGGCTCGCTTACTGCGGCGAGATCGGCAACCTATCACTCGACTGGCAGTCCGGTCCGCTGATCAGCATTGATGCGCCGGGCCCGGCGATGGCCATTTCATCGGAGGATGGGCGCCGGGCAAAGTTTCTCCTGAGCGGCGTGAGCGTGGAAACAGGCGCGTTAGCGCTGTCGGATGCGCAGTTGCTTTCTGCCACGCCCGACGCCAACGCCTTTGAGACCGGCTCCTGGCACGGCCTTGAGGACTTTGAAGGGACGCCAAGCCGGTGGTGTCAGGCGCAGTCGACCATCTCGCTTCGAGAGCGTTGGGAATTGAGGCCAGGCGATCACGTGGAACTCTCCGGGCGTTTTGCCATCAGCGAGGAGGCAGTGCGCCAGCTGCAGATTGAGGTGAACGGTGCACCTGTGCGGCCTACTGCCGTCGATTTCCGAACGGATGCTTGGGTGTGGCGCGGTGAGCTTGAGGAGGCGCGGCCCAGGATTGTGACCGGGGTACGGGCGGTGGTGCGTCCTGGTGCTGTCCGGCGACTTGATGCGGACGATCCCCGAGAGGCGGGCGTCTATGTGAACAGCTTTTCCCTCTCCAGGGCGTCCCGAAAAGACGATGACCGCTCGCTTGAGTTTGACCCCGATCACCCCATTCTCGGCGCCTTGGCGTGGGAGGATTGGGGGTACGGGCTTCGCGGCTACTGGATTGGCTGCCAGGCCCAGTTTGAGATTGAGGTTCCGGCCGGACCTTCGCAGTTGATCCTTGCAGGGCCTGCCGCCATCAACGCCGATGTGATGGAGGGCCTTGAGGCATGGTGCGCTGGCAATTCTGCGAACCGGACAAGTCTGACCCTTTGTGCTGACGGGACATGGATGGCCGCGTTCGCCATAACACCCATGTCTCAACCAAGCCGGGTGACCGTTGCCTTGTCTGTTCCACCCGAGGCGGCATTCGATGACCCGGACACGCCGGTGTTGATGATTTCGCGTGCCACAGTGGAAGAGCTCGCCTTCGCTGAAGCGACCCATGACTAGGCGCCTCATCGTTGTCTGCCCGTCGCCGGATGGGATGGCGCCAGAACTCCTTGCTGCGGTTTGTGACGTGTTGCTGGGCCTATCCGACGTTTTTGGTGACGTTCGTTTTGCAATCCATCGGGCAGCGGTTGTGCCGGGTGACTTTGAGTACCCGGTCCATAAGATTCTTGCCGACTCTGACACGTTTCGCGCACGTTGGGCGGAGCGGGCCGACACTTTGCCTCTGATGGATCCCCTCAATCCGCTGGCCGAGCGCCTCGGCTTCCTCGCGACGGCCCTGCGTTTGGGATCGGACGATGCATTTTGGCTCCCCGACGCAAACGTGGACGATCTTGAGATGGTCTACGAGTTTTTGATCGAACGCCGTGGTTCACAGACGCCGCTCATTTGCGCCCATTGCCAGCGTCTCGACCATCCTAAGAGGGCAGCACAAGCGGCCGTTCTACCGATCCGCGTGCGGCGGCTTGGTCAGCGCCTTGCCGCACTTGATCTTATTGGGACCCGACTTGTTGTGTCGGCAGAGCAGGGCGTTCTGGCGCGTTTCTTGAGCCGGCAAGGCCTTCCGGCAAATCACGCGCCGCTCCTTAGCCAAGCTCCCGCGACGGCCGATCGCCCACAGAGCGGGCGTTTGAGCGTGATGGTGGCATCTGATGATGCAAGTGTTGGGGCGCTCGATGCCATCGATCGTGCGCTGAGCGGTGCAGCCGCGCGCGGTACCATGGTGGATGTGTGTTTCGTGCGCCCACAGTTGCCTCCTGAAGGCAGCGACTGGGCAGCGCGGGCCAGGCAGATCCCTCAACTGTCGGTCCGCACCCTGGGCGCTGATTCAAGCGATGAAGATGAGCCTGATCTCGTGATCGCTGACCCTGACCTGTTACCGGCACTTTTGTGCCACGGCGAGGCCCTCAGCTTTGCAGCTGACCTCACTTGGCGGGACGGGGCACCGCTTGCCGATCAGATCCGTTTTGACACCGCCGATGCTGCGCCAGCTGCCAGCGCAACACCCTCTCAGATGCTGCGTCTTGTTCAGTCAGCAAGGCTTCCGGCACCACGCGCGCCAGTTGTGCTTCACATCGCACCGGCGTGGTCTGGGGCGGGTAGCAGCCACGTATTTGAAGCGCAGTTGCGGTACCTTGAGGAGCGGGGCTTTGCGATCTTCTGCGTCCACATCGACACCGACGATGCGTTTGCATCTGATCGGGGCGCCCCACAACGCTTGGTGAAGCGCCTTCCCGGCGATCATGCTGTGGCGCGATGGTGGATGGCCCGTCCGCCGCAGCTTGTGGCAGCTGAGCTCGACGAGGACCTCCACCGCCCTTATGAGGCGGGTCTTTTCAGTTTAGAGGGCGAAGCGCGCGTTTCGCGGGAAGCGGATATCCCAACGTCCTTGCGTGATGCCATTGCTGCGCGTCCACCAGCTTTTGTACTCCTCAACTACGCTCACCACACACCGTTCATGCGTCGGCTCGGGCTTGACGGGGTTCCGGTCATTTTAGAAACCCATGATGTGCGCACCGTACAACACGGCATATATGATGAACGCGCCCTCGACCCCACTGACGAAGACCTTGAGTATACTTTGTTCGCGCGATCTGACACGACAGTCTTTATCAACGCGGCAGAAGAGAAAGAGTTGGAACTGCGGGTTCCAGGTCACCGCGCAGCAAGTATCTTCCCGTTTATGGATGAGCCAGCTGACGAGGACACAGAGCCAACAGCAACGCCCGTGAGTTGGCTCCTTTCGGCTGCGGACGCCCCAGTCCCTTTGCCCTCTGATGTCCTGGAGGATCTGCTCCCGTCAAGCGGTAGTCCGCCTCCGGTCGCATTGTTCGTGGGTACCAACCACAAGGCCAATATCAATTCACTGCGCTGGTATTTGGAAGAAGTTGTCACGCCTTATCTTGCAGAGACAACCGTTGTGACCATAGTCGTTGGTAATATTTCTGAAAGTTTTAAGGGCGTCGACCTTCCCAACGTCTATTTCATCGGGCGTTCTCTTGCGCTTGACCCTTGGTATGACCGGGCTGACGTGATCTTGCTGCCCATACGTCAGGGCACAGGCCTTCCGATTAAGACCCTTGACGCGATCCGCAAACGTCGGCCGTTCGTGGCCTGCCGCGGTGCCATTCAGGCCATCCCGGGCATGGTGGAGCAGTTTGGTGCGTTCGACACACCTGAAGCGTTCGCGCAACAGGTGGAGCGGCTAGCCACAGATCCTTCAGCACGCGATAGCGCCCTCATGGAATTGGACCGTTTTGTGGAAGAGCGGGGCAAATGGGAACACTACGTCAGCTCTTGGGACGCGGTTTTAGCGCGCCATCAAATCGCCCCAGACCATGGCCTGGGCGAAAAGATCAACTCTTTTGGGCGCATGGCCCCGCGGCCGTCGCCGGCATTTGCCGAGCGCGGTCACTGCGCGTTGACAGCGGGACATGGGCTTGGTGCGCTGAGCAACATTGTGTTCAACGAGGAGACGGGCGTTTTCCAACAGCAGGGCGAATATGGTCGCCTCACCGTTCGGGTGGACGGTGAGGGGTGTGCAATATTGTCAATGCGTCTCAAAGCGACGGGGGACGCGGTCACTTTGGCGGTGACCCGAGACGGTGCGCCGGCCGGTCGGCTCGGTCTCAGCGCCCACGGGGAAAACTATGTCATCCCCTTTGCTGCAGGTCGTGGCCATCGCCACCACACGTTAGAGTTCACCGTAATGCGTTCTTCCCACGATACGCGGCCAGAAAAAGGGGCGCCAAGGTTCTTCATTGCGGACCTTTCTTATCGCATGGAGGCTCTGTCATGACCGGCCGTCGCTTTGTGATTGTTGATCGCGCTTTTACTGAGTTTGAAGGTCATCACCGATCAGCCAATGAGCTGATTGCAGGCGCGGCTGCTGCGCTTGGCTACGTGCCGGTGGTCTTGGCCTCAAAGGGGGCACGCATCACGCACCTTGATCAAGGCGCGCCAGTGGAACCGTTGTTTGAGGGGTCGCCATATGCGTCGGCGGCAGAAGCAGACGCCGTGCGCCTTGGTGAGCTCAACCGAGAGGCGTACACAGATTTTCAACGTGTGCCAGATGCGTTCTTGGGAGAAGAAGCAGCCCTTTACATTCATACCACCAATGAGAACGAGGTTTACGGCCTTTCGCGGTGGCTAGCAGAGGCATCAGCGCGCAGAGGCTGCATTGGCACGGTCGCCTTGATGATGCCGCCCGGCATTCATGTGGATGGGGATGAGGTTCACGTGATCGACCAGCCGAAAGCATCAGTGTACAAGCGGGCGCTTGATGTTTTGGGTTCAGCACAGTCCAATATTGTTGTTCAAGGTATTTCCAGAAGTATCGCTCACGAATACAGCGTTCTTGCTGGCCGAGATATCCACTCCACACCTGCACTTATTCGCGGCGTAGGTCGCCCGCTCGTCGATCGATCAACCCACTCTCGCCCCCGAATTTTGCTGTACATCGGCGATATTAAAGTGGACAAAGGATTCCACCTGATCCCCCAAATTGCCCTCAGGCTCTCCCAATCTAGTCTCGCATTTGATGCCTTTATTCAAGTATCTGGTAGTATGGTGGACCGGTACCAAAGATTTATCACCGCGTTGGAGCAAGCGGTTGGGGGGGATGATCGCTTCCACCTCCATCATGGACGACTTTCTGATGATGACTATGACCGTGTCTGGAGCACATCTGATCTTGCAGTTCTACCTTACTCGCCACTCAAATATAGGCACCAATCCTCTGGCATGTGTTGGGAGGCAATGAATAATTGTGTGCCAAGTATTGTGGCCGCAGGAACATGGCACGAACGGGAGATGACGTCCTGGGGGTTTGCCCCTGTTGTTGTCGACACTTATTGGCCACAAGCGTTCTTTGAGGCCATCGCCTCAGCGTTGTCCGACCTTGGTCGGCTGACGCAAGCATGTGTGTTGCAGCGAGACAAATTCACCGAACACAACAAGCCAGAAGACTTCGTGACAGACTTGTTGCGTTTGCATAATGATAGGGCGCGTTCGTCCAACGATGCGCGATTTAACGGCCAACTTGACCAAAATATAAGCGGCGCACTTTCCTTCTAGGTTATTTTCACTCTCCGTTCTATAGAGCAATTAAGCAAGGATTTGCGGGTTGCTCTTGTTGTTCGGACCAGTGTAGGGATAGGTTAGGTTGTAACCGGTGATCAAGCTCAACATCAGAGGCTACCATGATTTTGTTCCGTGCAGCACCTTCAGGCTACGTGGTCATGCGTGTGATTGGATCGATGGAGCGCTATGTGGGCTTCATGGCACTCAACGGAACATTCAACCCAGCCGATGACAACGAGGAAGCCGATAGCGCCGAAGTTAAGGTTGCCTACGCTGATTATCAAAAAAGTATCCGAATGGGATGGGCGTGCCGAGCGCCATTGCTAGCCGACGAACTCAACCTTCTTGCCAGCAAGATTGAGCAGGGTGAAGTGAGCATCGATGATCTTGGCGGTGATGCCCTCTCGGATGCAGCGCGCAGGATCGCTCGGATCGTCAACGCTGGCGACACTGTGGACGCTTAATATCACACCCTATGGAGCTGCTGATCGCAACGGCGGTACCGAAAGCGCTGAGGGATTTACCGCGTAGGATTGAGGCCGGCATCCGCGGTTACAAGAGGTGCTATCGATTACCAACCCAGCCGACCGAAAATACTGTCACTTTGCGATACGAGCGGTGGCTCATGGAACTGGGCAAATGACCATCGGCCCAAGGCGCTTTGAGGCGCTCCATAGTCCCTTCTGCGGCCACCTTGCGCGAACTGGCCGGGGTGGCTCGGGCTATCATGTGTTCGACACCTTTGACCAAAGAGGCATCGCTACCGACACGGCCACGCGGCGAGGCCTTTGATCTCTTAGAGATCTGAAAAGCGCTTTTCATCGGCCTTGGCGAGGTGCAGCAAAAACGCCAA
>JBCDLN010000135.1:0-10443 GCA_038745295.1 Pseudomonadota bacterium
ACAAGATCAACAGTATAGGCTGCATCAGGGGTGACGATGAGGGGATTGATCTCAAAGGCCGGAACAGCGCCCGCCTTTTCAGAAAGGCCAACGATGGCGTTGATAAGCGCTGGTCTGCTGACCGCAGGCGCGCCGCGCCACCCATCGAGCATTCTGCTTGCGCGGATCCTGTCCACCATCGCGACGGCCTGCGCGTTGGTGACCGGCGTCTTTAGGTAGGTGAGGTCATCAAAGATTTCCGCCATGGTTCCGCCGGTTCCAAGGCAGATGAGCGGGCCGAAATGCGGGTCCTGCCGCACCGCGACAAGAATTTCGATGCCGTTGATCTGTTCTTGTGCGATGAGGCGAAGGCCGGGGAAGGTGTCTTTCTGCGCGTTTAGAATTGACGTAAGCCGCGCATACGCCGTCTCCACAGCAGCATCGTTGCTGAGGTTGGTGGCAACACCGTTGATTTCGGTTTTGTGCTCCAGCGTGGGGGCAGACAGTTTGAGTGTGATCGCCCCAAAGTCTGCCCGCGCCGCAAGTGCGTCACTAAGCGCTTCAACGTTCCGCGTTTGGGGTTGCTTGATGGCGGCATGGCGCAAAGCCGCATCGACGCTGCCGCCGCTTTGAGGGGGCGCGGGCTCTTGTGCCGGCTCAGCGAAAGCACGGCCCGCCGCCGCCAACTTCGCCACCGCCTCGGTTGCCAATATCGGGTCGTCAAAAACCGCCATCCCGGTCTTCACGAGTGCTGCCCGATCTTCCGCATGAAGGTTTGCGGCCATAGCTACAAGTTGATTGGGATGGTCAGCCGTCAGCGCCATCAGCTTGGGTATGATCTCAGCCCGCGTGCGCGGCACCAGCGGGACGTGGCTGATATAGCCGAGCATTGTCGGCATTCCCCGCTCCGTGCCCCATCTAAGGTGCCCGCCGGTGATCTCCATGTTGGCCATGGAAGGAGCTGAAATGTCGATGGGATTGCGGTCGTTGACGAAGCTGTTGACTGCTTTGAGATCGGCGATGGCGTCGGCCGGATACTCTGGCAGCGTCAACCCGCCGAGCGCTGCAGCATCCGAAATCATCACCGCGCCGCCACCGGAGACGGAGACGGCAGCAACCTCAGGGCCCTGCGGCACGACACCGGCGTTGCAGGCGGCAACAAGGTCGATCAGCTCGTTAATCGACCGGGCGCGCAGCACGCCATATTGCGCAAAGAGATCGCCCACAACGCGGTCTTCCACGTACATGGACGCTGTGTGCCCTGCTGCCGCGACGCCGCCTTCGGGCGTGGTGCCCACCTTTAGGATGACGACAGGCTTGCGCGCCTGGCGGGCCAACTCCAGCGCTTGAACCAACTTGAGGCCGCGCGAGGCGTCCTCCACGTAGGCCGCGATGGTCTTTGTGGCCGGGTCGCCCGCGTAGTAGGCGATGGCATCGGCAACGTCGATGTCGGCCTGATTTCCTGTCGAAATCCAGTTCGCTAGCCCGATCCCGCGATCGCGCAGCTGAGCGAACATTTGGATGCCCACCGCGCCCGACTGCGACGCGACTGAGACCGAGCCGACCTGCGGCCAGCCTTGACCGTGATGGTGTTGGGGGGCGGTGGTAAAGCTTGCCACGAAGCCAGAGGCTAGCGATATGACCCCCATGCAGTTGGGCCCCACCATCCGCATCCCGTAGGGCTTTGCTATGTCTAGCAGATCATCCTGCGCTGCGCGCCCGCTTTCGCCGGCTTCAGCAAATTGGGCGCCGTAGACGATGGCGACCTTGGCGCCCTTTTCGCCAGCTGCAATGAGGCTGTCGCGCACCTGCGCCGCGGGGACTGCGATAACGGCAATGTCCGGCGCTTCGGGCAGATCGGCGAGGCTGGCGAAGGCTGGTACACCTTGGACCACCGGACTGCCCGGGTTGATCGGGTAAAGCCGCCCGCCATAGCCGCGCTCGAGGCAAAACTGCAGCGCGCGCCCCCCGAACTTGTTGGGATTAGTGGAGGCGCCGACAATGGCAGCGCTTTGCGGTGTGAAGCACAGGGAGAGCCGCTCGTACTGCGCCTTTTCTAGGACCTCCATCAGTCGCCGCCCGTGAGCGTGATGGAAAAGGCTTCGTTGATGAACCAGAGCCCGCCATTATCCTCGATGACATCGCGGGTCGCGTTGAGATAGCCAGCACCAGCTCGCATCGCCTCCTGCGCCAAGTCTTCGCGCACCTGCGCATAGTAAACAGCATTGTTCCACGCCGAGTTGAGCGACAAGGCGCCTAATTTGCGCTTCGGGCCTATAGGCAAGGTGTGCATGTCAAATCGGAAGAGTGCGTTGGTATCGGTGAGGCCTGAAAACTTGAATTCGTGCTGATTAAGCCGCTTGCGCATGGCTGAGATAATGTCGTGGCGGCTTGTGGTGGGCATTGGTTGATCGGGCCAAACGCGTTTGACGAGTTGGTGGGCGGGATCTTCGCCAAGGGACTGTACGACCATCATGCGCCCGCCCACCGCAAGGGATTCCGCAACAGGGCTCAAAACATATTCGGTGCGGAACGCCATGGTGTGCGTGTGCAAATATGGGTGGTTGAGGAGCGCGTAGTTGTAACGCAGCGCCGGGTCGCCAGGGTAGGGAAGGAGCGGCTCGACGGCCCTCTTGGCATCTTTGCGGTAAATCACCGCAACGCTTGGTGCGGCGTACACGGGCTGGCCCTGATCGCCGGACTGTACCAGCCATTCCTTTGACAACTCGCCAAAGAGCGCTGAGACCTGCTGCTGAAAATCGTAGCTGTGGCTGCCCTCCAGCGCACCGTCATGCCAAATCGGGTCGAGCGGAGAATCATCGCTGCGTTTGGTGAGGTCGACGGCTTCGTCAAGGTACATGTTGGTGACAACGAATACGCAGTTGGGGTGCTCTGCAAGGCGGTCGACCAGGCGGCCGATCGTGTTGCGTAAGTCTTCCAGGCCGCGCCCTTTCATGACCACAAGGACCGGCACATCGGGGTGCCGGGCCGTTTGTGCCCGCAACAGCCGGGTCAGCGCGATCCCATTGTCCATCGGGGCATAAAAGATGCGGAACCCATCGGGGGAAGGGGCAATGTCGGCCATGTCATCGGCCGCACGATCGGCAAGCATCCAGTGCTCATTGGTTGTATTGGAAAATACATGAAGGCGTTGGCGCTGTTCAAGATAAGCGAAGCTTCCGGCGGTCCGTACGGAGGTTTCGCGACTGATCAGTTCCTCCATCTTCTGTGCGCGGGCCTCTGATTTCTTTCGCCGGGGCCGGCCGCGCAACTGGATCTTGCCGCTTCGAGCGCTGACCATAAAGGCCTGCACCCGCTCAGCAGTCTCCTCAGTGATCCAAGAGCCCTGTTCGATCCGCGATACGAACTTCCCGTCGTTCACCGCATGGCGCCCAAAGGTGCTTTGCGCGATGCCAAACGTGTCGCAAAAGTCGCGGATCTCCTCCATCAAAGCATGTGTGGTGTTTTGCGGGCCGTTCATGCTAACGAGGTGCTCACTTTGGCGATCTTCGGGACAACGTTAAGGTGATCGGAGCCAAGCCGACATGGCCGTCCCACTTTCGTCCCACTAGATATTGCGCAACAGAAGTCCGGTCAATCCCTCAGGATTAGCTGGCGATTAGGAATGTGCCTTCGATCTCCACCGGCTGGCGATCCACCAGCCCGTCGACGCCCACCGATGACCTGGCATGACAACCGACTTCAGGCCCAAAGACCTCGAAGAAAAGGTCTGACGCGCCATTCAGCACTTTATTTTGCCGCTCAAAATCGGGATGTGCGTTGATCATTCCCAGGATCTTGACCACGCGCTCCACACGGTCGAGGTCTGATATGTGATGTTTGAGGGTTGCGATCATCTTGATCGCCAGCGCCCGCGCGGTTGCGTAAGCTTCCGCTTCCGTGATGTCGAGATCCACTTTGCCCCGCCGCTTCACGCTATCGTCTTCAAGGAGTGCGGCGCCATGGCCGGAGAGGTAGAGCATATTGCCCACTTGGACAGCGGCGGTTCGGTTCGCGCTGGGAAGTTCAAGCGGCGCAGGCAGTGTGATGCCCATCTGCGCGAGCCTTTTTTCCACCGTTCCCATGGGTCCCTCCGCCGCTCCATCCCGTTCGGACGGCTTCTAAATTTCCTCTTGCGATCCTGCCCATTTTCTGCCCACTAGTAAACAGCGCCTCGGCGTCAGTGTTTGACGGTGCGCCTGCGCCCAGTTCAGCCGAAGGTTCCCCGCATGACAGCCCCCTCACTTGAAGCCAAAATCAATGCCATCGGCAGCCCGGTCGAGATGCTGCGCAACGCGCCGTCAGGGCCCTATCAGTTTCCGATCAAAGCCGAGTTTTCCAACTGGCGTGATGAGCAGGCTGCTTGGCGGAACGGTGCGGTGCTGTTCGACCAATCGTTTCACATGACCGACCTTTACGTGCGCGGCAAAGACGCGCGCCGTCTCGTCACCGATTTGGCCGTCAACTCCATGGCCAACTGGAAGCGCGATATCGCGAAGCAATTCGTCCATTGCAATGCTGATGGATACTATACAGGAGATGCAATCATCTTCATTTTGGAAGATGATCAGGTCAACATCGTTAACAAGCCCAACAACGCCAATTGGGTCATGTATCATGCCCAAACCGGCGGATACGATGTTGATTGCGAGCTTGATAGCCGCGCGCTCGACAACAAAGGCACGCGCGAAGGTTATCGGTTCGAGGTGCAGGGCCCCAACGCCTGGGCAATCTTGGAGAAACTGAACGGCGGGCCGATCGAGGGATTTAAGTTCTTCCGCATGGGTGAGATTGGCGTGGCAGGCCGGCGTGTGCGCGCCCTGCGGCACGGTATGGCTGGGGCAGCGGGGCTGGAGCTTTTTGGCCCGTTCGAAGACTATGAGCGCATCCGCGATGCCATCATGGAAGCGGGCGAGGGCATGGGTTTGCTCGCTGCAGGATCAAAGACTTACTCCACCGTTGCCCATGAGAGCGGATGGTTCCCCTCAGCACTTCCAGCCATATTCTCCGGTGATGCGACAAAGGCCTATCGCGAATGGCTCCCTGGCGATGGCTTTGAAGGCAACATGTCGCTCGGCGGGTCATTCATCTCTGACAAGGTCGATGACTACTATCTGACCCCCTACGATATCGGCTACGGACACATCGTGAAGTTCGACCATGACTTTATTGGTCGCTCCGCGCTAGAGAAGATGAAGGACGCGCCCCACAAACATAAACGCACTCTTCGTTGGTCGAAAGAAGATGTTGTGAAGGTCTTTGCCTCGCAGCTGGGGGAGGGGGGTGAGCGGTATAAGTTCATGGATATGCCCGCCTCGCACTATGCGACCTGTCCTTACGACGAGCTGCGGCTAAATGGCGAGATTGTCGGCGTTTCGCACTATCCGGTTTATACGTCGAACGTGCGGTCCTGGATTTCTCTTGCTCTCTTGGACGAGCGCGCAGCGGCGTTGGGGACCGAAGTTGAGCTGACGTGGGGTGAGCCTGATGGCGGCAGTCGTAAACCGTCCGTGGAGCGTCACACCCAAACAACGGTGCGGTGCGTTGTTGACGAATGCCCGATTTCGGTAACGGCACGGGAAGAGTATCGGACCTAAGAAGGGCGCTATGGCTTTAGCGCTTTACCACCACAACTCGTCCGTTTGCGCGGCGAAGATCCGCGTTGCCTTGGCCGAGAAGGGGCTTCAGTGGGAAAGCCACTTGATGCGCTTGGACGGGGATCAGTTCGCCCCGTCATACCTTGCACTCAACCCGGCTGCGGTGGTGCCCACGCTGGTGCACGACAACGTCGTGGTTACCGAATCCAACGTGATCTTGGAGTATCTTGAGGACGCGTTCCCAAATCCTCCCCTTCGCCCAGATAGCGCGGGGGACCGTGCGGCCGCACGCACCTTGATGGTGCGGCTCGATGGCGGCGTGGACAGCCTCCATCACGCCGCTTCGGTGCTCACCTATGCCATCGCCTACCGAATGCGGCTTGTGGAGACTGCCGGTGGCAGCGAGCCAGAACGTCTTGCGCCGGTAATCGCTGCGCAGATGAACCCAACAAGCCGGAAGTGGTTGGAGGAGGTGGTCTACCGGGGCATTGATGCCCCGATTGTGCGCGAGTGCCTCTTGCGGTTCGACCGGCTCCTTGCCGACTTCGAAGCTCGTCTCTGCGCGGAGCACTGGCTCAGCGGCCCGCGCTTTTCGGTGACTGAGGCGGCCTTCGCCCCTTACATGATCCGGCTCGAAATGTTGCACCTCAGCTTCTTGTGGCGCGGGCGAAACGGGGTATCGGCTTGGCTGGATCGCCTCCAGTCGCGCTCCAGCATGTCGGAGATTGTTGACAGGTATGCGCCAGAGAACCGCGCGGTCTTGGAGCGCTATGGAGCTGCATGCGCGCCACACATGGAAGCAATGCTCCATCAGTGATGGGCGACACGTTACTGACGTATCGCCAGAAACACTTATACATCTGCTTAGATGTAGTGGGTGACGTCTTTTTGGGTTGGTCCCACTGAGTATCGCGGCCGAGGGCGTGCGTTGCCCCAAGGGTCGTTCTTTGGGTCTTCTGCAGTCACGCGGTGTTTGAGTTCGCGCCCGGTTACCGGATCTTGAAGCGTTGCTTCCCAACCGATGCCAGCGGTTTGGATCAGCAAGAGCCCTCTGGGCAACGCATCACCTGACCCGCCCGCTGCGTCGATGATCGTTTGGGGCAGACCGACGGTGGCGAGCGGCGCACGGTTCAGCGTTACCTCTGCGATGTGGTCATCAAGCGTGCTCAGCCGCCAAGCACCGCGCGACACCACCACGAGGCCAGAACTCAACACCACCGCAGGCAGTAGGAGCGCACCGCCCCCAAGCGCCATCACGCCATAGGCGCTTTGGGCGCTCTCACCGGAGACTTGCTGCCACGCTTCCATGGTGAGGAGGGCAAGTGGCCGCTTCTCACCATCGACGATCATGTAGTCGACAACTATATCAGGGGTTGTCACATCCCCTTTGGGGCCAACGACATGGGGTTTGAGAAGAAAAAGCATAACGGCCTCGCTCAGCTCCCTGGCGTATGGGTGGGGGCCCAGGTGATCATGCGGATCTCCCCCAGCTCCCGTTTAACCTTCTGCCAACTTGAGCCGGCGTCCATTGACTTGAAGATTTGTCCGAAGATGGTGCAACAATACATGAGCTGATCGTCACTGGGATGGGTCCCGATAGACCAGATGGTCGAGTTCGCGGGCATGTCCATGGCGGCTTCTGCCCAGCTTTGTCCAAAGTCTCGGCTGATCAAAAGCTGACCGGCTTCCCCGGACGGCTTATCACCCACACTGGCAACAACGATGTCGCTGTTTTCGCAAGGCTGTTTGAGGGAGCGGAAATAAGCCCACTTGGCCTGAGGAATATCAAGGTGCTCCCACGTTCTTCCCTCGTCGGTCGATCGGTGGACGCCCTCTTCTGTGGAGCACAGAATAGTTTTTATCCCGTCGTCTTTCATGCGGAAGACGAGGTCGTGTGTGTCATTGTCGTAGAGCCCGCGGATGACGAGTGTCCACGTCTTGCCGCGGTCTCGGCTGACAAAAACACCGTCGATTTCCACCGTCATCCAGATCGTGTCTCGCTCAAACGGGTCGAACTGCAGTGAGGTGACGCGTGATGTGTTGATGAACCAACATTCGGTGGATGCATCGAGCGTTGAGCGCGTCCAACTCTCGCCATTGTCCTCTGAAATAAAAATTTCTGCTGGGCGCGTGCCGCAGATGATGAAGTTGGGATCGTTGGGATCTTGGACGACACGTAGGATATGAAGACTATCCATAGGAGAGGGGATGTAATCAAAGCGCCCTGTTTCTTCCCGATAGCGGTAAAGACCTTGGTCGGAGCCGGCAAGAAGCTCCCCTGGTCGGGCAGGATGGGTGGCAAGGCACCACGTGCGCGCCTCATTGTAAAAGCCGCCTGTGGGTGTGAGGAGACGGTTCCAGCTCACCCCCTCATCGCGGCTGAACCAGACGCTTTGCATGGTGGCAGCGTAGGCCGTGTGGCTCATCGCGGGCTCCTTGTTGCGGCAGGCACTTATTGACCGCAGGCGTTCAATCCCACAATTATCCCACTAGTGAAAGTGTCAAGGTGCGGGCCCTTGGAAAATCGTCACGAACCCGCATCATCGGGCGAAAAGAGGGCGGCTTGGCATGATGGACATTCTGATCCTGGGGTTCGGTGAGGCGGGGCAGGCCTTCGCCAAAGGTTGGTCGGAGGCGCAATGCCCGCTCGCGGTGCGCAGCTATGACCTACTGCTCGACCAGGGCGATGCTGATTTGGAGGATGCTGCGGCAGCGTATGGGGTTCAGCTGGTCGCGCACGACGCGCTCGGCTTTACCGGCGTGGAGCATGTCTTTTCTCTGGTGACGGCAGATCAGGCGGTGCGTGCGGCCGAGCGTGCGGCGCCGCATCTTGGTCCCGGCCAAGTCTTCTGGGACCTCAATTCGGTGGCTCCACAAACGAAGCGGGCTGCGGCGAAAGCGATCACGGCGCGTGGAGCGCTTTATATCGATGCGGGCGTCCTTTCCCCAGTACATCCAAAGCTGCACCGTTCACCTTTGGCGCTGGCGGGCCCGTTTGAGGAGGTGAAGGACGCCGTCTTGCAGATGGATTTGCGGGCCGAGCCGCTCTCAGAGCGGGTGGGTGACGCCGCAGCACTCAAGCTGTTGCGGTCGGTGGTGATCAAAGGCATGGAAAGTTTGATCTTGGAGTGCGTGGAGGGCGGGCGCGCCACCGGACTCACGGACATCGCTCTCGCCTCGCTGGCGTCGTCCTTCCCCGGCATCGATTGGCAAAAAAGAGCTGATTATGTGCTGGAGCGCGTCGCGAACCACGGCGCGCGGCGGGCCGCAGAAATGCGCGAGGCTGTGACGTTTTTGGACGACGTTGGCATGGAGCCGACCATGGCGCGGGCCACCGCAGAGCGCCTTGAAAAGGGCGTGCCACGCGATCTCAACTAGCGGACGGGCCCCACTCACGGTTTCCTCAAAACGCTGCCGAGTATTAGCCGAACACGATTCCGTCGAAGAGTTTGCGTGCTGTGCGGATCGACCCCGCCTCCACCACCGCGCCAGTGTCATTCAGCTGGAGGGCCAAAGGCAAAGAACCTGAAGGGTGCTCTATCTCCACCAGCGGCGCTATTCCATCCGGACGCTGCGACAGCGTTGCGGCAGGTCCTTCGGGCAAGAGACAGGCCGTTGCCACGCTCACCGCACACAGCACACCAATGCTTTCGTGCGCGCGATGGGGAATGAAGCAGCGCGTTGCGATTAAACCCCCTGCGCGCGGTTCCGACACAAGCACCATCTTGGGCACCGATGATGCTGAGACATCCCCTAAGTTCATCATTGGGCCGGCCTTTTGACGGATGGCCTCGACGCGGGCGCGAAGGTCAACGTTGGCCTCAAGCTCTGCCGGCTTTTCGCGCCCCGTGGCGCCAACATCGGATGCTCTGAAGCAGACCGACGGCATGCCGTTGTCGATGAGCGTGAGCTCCACACCGTTGATCACGTCGACCGTTTGACCTGTCGGGAGGAGGGCGCCGCATGTGGAGCCTGCCATACCGCTTACGTACAGCGGCACCGCGGCGGCGGTGCCCGGCACCCCGTCGAGGGGTGTGTCGCCAGAGTAGCGTACGGCCCCGCCGGGGGTCTCAACCACCGCTCGGATGGTCTGCGAGGTGTTGAGGTTTTTGATCCGAACCTCGGTGTGACCATCCTGTGCCTTCACCAAGCCTCGCTCGATCGCGAAGGGGCCGACGCCTGCGAGGATGTTTCCGCAGGTTTGCTTGTCCGATACTTCGTCTTTGTCAACGAAGACTTGGAGAAAGAGGTAATCCACATCCGTGCCCGGTGAGGTCGAGGGCGACACGATCGCCACCTTGGATGTGAGCGGTGAGGCTCCGCCCATCCCATCGATTTGTCGTGGATCGGGCGAGCCCATGATCCGGCGCAGTAGGGCGTCGCGCGCGCCAGGATCTGACGGAAGATCAGAGGCGAGAAAATACCCTCCCTTCGATGTGCCACCGCGCATCCAAAGACAGGGGATACCCTCGCTCACCGCGGTCCTCGGCGCGCGTTGCAGAGGCGCTGTGCGTTATTGCCATGAGCGATGGGCGGCCCGCCAATGCTAGACATACTTCAGGCCCTTGTCCGCAAGCCGCCCGCGCATGTCATAAAGATCAAGGCCGAGCTCTCCGTTTGCGAGGCGCGTGCGCTTTTCCTCTTCCTGCGCGAGCCGGGCTTCGGCCTTTTCAGCAACGGTCGCCGCCTGTTCGCGGGGGACGACACACACCCCATCGTCATCAGCAACAACAACGTCGCCCGCTTGAACGGCAGCACCCGCGCAGACGATCGGCACGTTCACCGAGCCAAGGGTCTCCTTCACCGTCCCCTGCGCTGACACACACTTCGACCACACTGGAAAGCCCATCTTGCGGAGGTCAGCCAC
>JBCDLN010000136.1:0-10411 GCA_038745295.1 Pseudomonadota bacterium
CCGCGGGGGGCAAGGGTCAGAAGCGGGTTCTGGTCCACCTCTTCGCGGACCGCCGCCTCCAATTCCAAGTTCGACATCTGCAGCAGCTTGATGGCTTGCATGAGCTGCGGCGTCATCGCGAGTGTCTGACGCTGAGATTGTACGAGCTTGAGTGTAGGTATCACAGGTTTCCCGTCGGTTGGCCTTAGTCTTGCATGCGCATTGATTAAACAAAGCGTCGACTATGTCAAAGACGGAAATTGTCTCCCAGGTATAACCGTCGCACATCGGGATTGGCGACAATCTCGTCCGGCGTGCCCTCAGTGAGAACCGAGCCCGCGGCAATAATCGTGGCCCGATCGATGAGGCCCAGCGTCTCGCGCACATTGTGGTCTGTGATGAGGACGCCGATCCCCCGCCGGGTGAGATGGCGCACCAGCTCCTGAATGTCGGACACCGCAATGGGGTCAACGCCGGCAAAGGGTTCATCGAGCAGCATAAAATCCGGTCGGGAGGCGAGGGCCCTTGCAATCTCCACCCGCCGCCGCTCGCCGCCCGAGAGCGACGTCGCCTGGGAGTCGGCCAGTTTTGTGAGCCCAAACTCACTCAAAAGTTCGTCAAGCGCGTCGCGGCGCACCCGGCGGCGAGGCTCGGTGAGTTCCAAAATCGCCATGACGTTTTGGGCCACCGTCAAACCGCGAAAAATTGACGCTTCCTGCGGCAGGTAGCCAATGCCGAGGCGCGCCCGCCGGTACATGGGGAGCGCCGTCACATCAAAACCGTCCAAGCTGATGGAGCCGGCATCAGGCTTGATAAGCCCGGTGATCATATAAAAGACGGTGGTTTTCCCCGCGCCGTTGGGTCCCAGCAGGCCAATGGTCTCGCCCTGACGCAGGGACAGTGACACGTCCTTGACCACGGTGCGCTTGCCATAGGTCTTGGCAAGGCCGCGCACGCTGAGCCCTTCACCCGCTGTGGCCACACCTTCTGCAGGGAGCGCGTTCACCTGCTGGTCCATGATTACCACCCACGCTTTGCCGGATTTTCCGGCCGTTTGTTCACTAACCCGCTTTGGGCGCGTTGGGAAAGCGTTGAGGCCAACCCTTGGTCCCTTGCGGCCGGAAAGCGAGCCCCCAGTGCGGCAGCGGGCCCTCATCCCATCGATTGAGACTATGGCGCCCGCCCATTAAGGATGAGCGAACAGCGGCGCGGTGGGTGTTTGCCCAGCCCAAGCACCACCATACATGCCGCCCTACGGCGCCTGTCGACGGGTGACGGCAAACGCAGGCGAACCCAAGTGTTGTGACGGGCCGGCTGTCAACCGCGCGGACGGATGACGGTTCGTGCAGGGCAAGCTGCGGCGAGAGTAAAGAGGGACGGACACATGGCCGAAAAGCGGCAATCCAGTTTTCTAAAGCTTGGTTTGGAGCTAGGCCCGCTCCTGGTGTTCTTTCTGGTCAACTCAAGGGCCGAAGCCTGGTCACTCGGCCGCTTTCTGCCCATTGATGGGTTCGCGCCCGATCAGCTTGCCATCATGGCAGCAACAGCTGCGTTCATGGTGGCAACCATCGTCTCGCTTGCCCTCTCGCTTATCCTGTTGGGGCGTGTCCCGGTGATGCCGTTTATATCGGGCGTCATCGTCCTGCTCTTCGGCGGGCTGACGCTCTATTTACAGGACGAGCTCTTCATCAAACTGAAGCCCACCATCGTCAATCTCATCTTTGCGGCGGCGCTGCTCGGCGGGCTCTTCATCTTCAAACGCCCGCTGCTGGCGCTGGTGTTTGAAAGCGTGATCCAGTTGGACCAGCAGGGCTGGCGCACGCTTTCGTTGCGGTGGGGACTGTTCTTCATCTTCCTGGCGGCCCTCAACGAGTTCATTTGGCGCACCTTCTCCACCGACTTTTGGGTGAGCTTCAAGGTTTTCGGCATGATGCCCATCACGTTGATTTTCGCCATGTCGCAGCTGCCGCTCATGCAGCGCCACGCACTCCCCGAAGAAAGCGCGGCAACCGGCTCAAAGTAAAAAGAGGCGCCCGCCGACGCCCCAAAGGAGCGGACGGCGCCACTCACCTGGAATTACAACGATTGATATCAAAATCGCGAATCTTCATTTGAACGGTATATCGACACACCCGCATCGTTTTAGAGTTGGACGCATGAGAAAGCCTGCGCCAGTCTGTGCTTGAGAGCCACCGGAGTGCAAAGATGTCGAGACTAGCGGCGTTCAACTTTAAATCGTGGATCGACGAGCATCGCCACCTCCTCAAGCCGCCCGTGGGCAATCAGCAGGTGTTCAAAGAGGCTGACCTCATGGTCACCGTCGTCGGCGGGCCCAACAAACGCACCGACTATCACGACGACCCGGTGGAAGAGTTTTTCTATCAGCTTGAGGGCGACATGCTGCTCAAGATTTACGACGGCACCGAGTTTTATGACGTGCCCATCCGCGAGGGGGAAATTTTCCTACTGCCGCCGCATGTACGGCACTCGCCCCAACGGCCCCAGGTGGGTTCGATCGGCCTTGTGATTGAGCCGGCGCGACCCGAAGGCGCGCTCGACGCTATCGAGTGGTACTGCTTTGAGTGCCACAACCTGGTCCACCGGGCCGAGCTCGACCTTGAATCCATCGTCGATGATTTGCCCCCCGTCTATAACGCCTTTTACGGATCGACGGCCGCCCGCACATGCAACAGGTGCGGCGCGCTCCATCCGGGCAAAGAGCCTCCCGAGGGCTGGGTCAAACTGTAATGTGGGCGGGGCGGCCAGGGGCATTGCACCCCTGCCACCGTCCGCTCAACAAAAGAGACGAGGGTTACTCAAAACGCCTTTCGGTCTTGCACCTGCCGCATCGCGGGGCTCACGCCACAGGGCGCGGCTGCCTTCAGCAACAACAATGGAGTAGGTCATGATTTTATCGTTTGTGGCAGGGCTGAGGGCGGCCGGCACCCTCATCGGAGCGCTTGTGCTTGCAGCGCTATTGGGCGCTGGCGTTGCAACGGCCAAAGAGTTTCGCCTTGGCCTCATCACGCCGCCCAACCACATCTGGACGAAAGCAGCCGAAGAGTTCGGCGCTGAATTGAGCGCGCGCACCGACGGTAAGGACACCGTCACCGTCTTCCCCGCAAGGCAGCTCGGCAACGAAGCGCAAATGCTGCAACAGCTTCAGACCGGCGCCCTCGACATGGCCTTCCTCACCATCGCCGAGGTGTCCAACCGCGATCCCAAGTTCGGCGCGCTCTACGCCCCCTTCCTTGCCAAAGACATCAACCACGCGGCGCGGATCCTGCGCTCCGATACCGCTAAAGGCATGCTGAGCGATCTGCCGCAAAAGGTCGGCGTCGTGGGTCTGGGCTACGGTATGGCAGGGCTTCGCCAGATTGTGGCGCGCGGTGCGGTGGACGACGTGTCGGATCTCTCTGGCATGAAGCTGCGCATCACCCCGTTCGAGCCCATCAAAGACTTTTACGCAGCCCTTGGTGCAGCCCCCACCCCCATGCCGCTCCCAGCCGTCTATGACGCGCTCGCCAACGGCCAGGTGGACGCCATCGACATGGACAATGAGCTCATCTGGAAGCTCAAATACTACGATCATGCCGATACGATCTTGGTCTCCAACCACATGATGTTTCCGATGGTCGGCCTTGTTTCGGCGCGGGTCTGGCAGGGCCTTTCTGAAGAGGAGCGCGCCCTCATCAGCGAATTGATGGCCAAGTACCTCGACGGTGTGATCGACACCTACACCGAACAAGAAGCAGTGTGGCTCAAAGAGATTGAGGGGACGGGGAAGACCGTGCGCGCCGTCGATCCCGAATTCTTTGCTGCTGCCGCTGCTGATTGGGAAGGGATCTGGGGGGGCAAAGCGCCCATCTTGGAAGAGCTCCGAGGGGTGGCGAAGGAAACGCAGTAGGGGCAGCGCGGACCGGCGGGTCACCCCTTCGTGCTGCGCAAAGTTTCGGCCGTTTGGGCGCGTTGCGAGCTCGTGCTGGCAGCCCTTTGCGTGGTGTTGGTGAGCGGCCTCATTCTCACCAACGTGGTGACCCGGTCGGCCGCCATGGCCATCTACTGGATCGACGAGGCGGCCATCTACGTGATGATCTGGATGACCTTCCTTGCCGCCTCTGCGGCCATCAGAACACGGGGCGGTGCCAGCGTGACCCTCCTTGCCGAAGTGGTGCCTCAACGCGCCCAGCGGTGGTTGCGCCTTTATGTGGATGTCGTCGTCTTCATCTTCGCCTGCGCAATGATCACCTTCTTCTTCTGGTGGTTTGACCCCATCACGCTCAGCGCCATGGGGTTCGATACCGAAGCCTTCCAAGGCGCCACATTCAATTTCGTCTACGCCGAGCCAACGGTGACGCTCGGCATCAAAAAGGCCTGGATCTGGCTGGTGATGGGCATCTTCGCGCTGGGGGCATGCCTTCACGCCACCAGCAACCTTTATGACAGCATCAAAGGTCAGGCCGCCCCCACCGACCGCACCCAAGAACCCTCATGACCGCGCTTGTCTTTTTGGTTCTCCTCATGGGGGGTGTGCCCATTGCTGTGGTGTTGGCGCTCACCGCCGTTTGGTATGTGAGCGAGACGGACAACACGATCCTCCTGTCATCCTTTTCCCAGCAAATGTTTTCGGGGATTGAGAACTACGGGCTTCTGGCCATTCCCCTTTTCATGTTGACCGGCGAGTTGATGAATGAAGGCGGCATCACCAAGCGCCTCATCAATGCGGCACGGGTGTTTGTGGGCGGCTTTCGCGGCGGGCTCGCCTACATCAATCTCTTGGCGAACATGTTCATGGCCGCCATCATTGGCTCGGCAGCCTCCCAAATTGCCGTCATGTCACGCGCCATGGTGCCGGCCATGGAAGAGGAGGGCTACCGGCGCGAGTTTGCCGCCGCAACAACGGCGGCTGGTGGCTTGCTCTCGCCCATCATTCCGCCCTCGATGCTCTTCGTCATCTACGGTGTGCTCGCACAGCTTCCCATAGGCGACATGTTTTTGGCCGGCATCATCCCAGGCCTCATCCTATCGGCGGTGTTCTTTCTCATCATCGCCCTTGTGGGGCTGACGCAGGATTTCCCAGCCGGTCGCTGGTTGAGCCGTCCCGATGCCACCAAAGCGCTGATCGAGTGTTTGCCGGCCGTGCTTATTCCGGTGGTGATTGTTGGGGGGATTGTGTTTGGCATTGCCACTCCCACCGAATCGGCCGCCGTCGCCTCCTTGGTGGCTTTTGCCATTGGCATCTTGGTTTACCGCGACCTCAAGCTCTCTCGCCTTGGCGCGATGCTGGTGCGCACGGCCCAAAATGCCTCTTTGGTGATCTTTTTGGTGGCGGCCGCCAATGTGTTCGGCTGGGTCATCATCTATGAGGCGTTGCCGCAAAAGTTGGTGGGCGAATTAACAGCGTTGACGCGCGACCCATTCGTATTCTTGCTGATCGTCAATATCGTGCTGTTGGTGATTGGCATGGTGATCGATGGGATCGCAGCGCTCATTCTCGTGACGCCGATCCTTCTGCCCATTGCCCAGTCGGAATATAATATCGATCCGTTTCAATTCGGCGTCGTGATTTGTCTCAATCTTGTTCTGGGCCTTTTGACACCGCCTGTGGGGGCCGGGCTGTACATCACCGCTGCCATGAGTGAGGCTAAGCCCATTGCCATCTTCCGCGCTCTGACGCCGTTTTTGCTGGCGTCCATGGTGGTGCTGGTGCTCTTAAGCTTCATCCCCGAGCTGACGACCGCGCTCATTAGATAGAATGAGGGTGCCGGAGCGGGTTAAAGTTCGGCAGCGGTCGACCTGAGCATCTCTAAGAAATAGGCAGCGGCGGGGGTGAGTGTTCCCTCCCGCGCGACGGAAACGCCCACAGGGCCCTCCGGGATCGGCACCGGCCAATCAATCACTTGGAGGGCGCCCGCGCTAATATCATCCGCCACCACATGTTTGGGGACAATCCCCAGCATCTCAGTCGCCATCATCAAGCTGCGATTGGCCAGAAAGGCCACCGATTCCACCGGCGAAAGGGTTTGGGTGGCACCCGCCCCTTGAAACATCTCCTCAATCTGGCGCCTCAGTGTGGTTTCGCGCGGCGGCAAGATCCACCGGTAGCGCATCAGATCGGCTAGGCCCACGGCAGGGGCCTGGGTCAAGGGGTGGCCTGCGCGGGCAACCACCACAATCGGCTCTTCCAAGAGGCGTTCCTGGGCAATGTCATCGCGGTGACGATGGGTGGGGAGCCGGCCGACCACCATGTCGAGCTCGCCACTGCGCAGGCGCGGCATCAACACATCGTTGGTGCCCTCCACAATCTTCACCGATAGGCTCGGCCGCTCGCGCAGGACGGTGCCGATTGTGCGCGGCAAAAGGAGCGATGACGCGGCCAGGAGCGTCCCCACCACAACCCGGCCATCCGAGCCTTCGCTCAAATCATCAAGCTCCTGCGCGGCATTTGCAATCTGGGCCAAAATCAACCTCCCATGCCGGGCAAGAGCGGCGCCATAAATTGTCGGCAACACGCCGCGGTTGGTGCGTTCAAACAACAATACACCAAAGTCTTGCTCCAAATCTTTAATCTGCTTGGTGGCCGCCGGCTGCGAAAGGTGAAGCTCACGCGCGGCATAAAGTATACTTTTGTGCCGCTCCACAGCCACAAGCAGCCGCAACTGCTTGAGCTTCATGCGCGTGAGCACCCGCTCCACAAACAAAAAGTCTTTGCCCGACAGCGAGGGCTGCTTGGTCTGAGGTGGATCCGTGTCAGGCTGAGTGGTGTCAGGAGGATTGGGTCCAGTGTGTGCCATGTCAGCCTACTCTCAGCGCACGGCCGCGAACCAAAGCGGCCTCAACCACACTCATTGCTGTCAATGCGGAAGACTTTGGATTGTCCGCCAGCGCATGCCCCGTCAGGCTTAAGCTTAACGTTCCGAACGCGCCTGAGGCCTCCACCTCGTGGGTGTTGCCAGCCGCATGGGGATCGGCGATCAAGGTCACCTTGGTGGCCTCAAGCCCCACACCAGCAAGGGCAACAGATGCCGCAACGTTGGCATTTTTCGGGTAGCGCCGTGCGGCGGTGCGGGCGTTGCCTTCAAAGTGCGTGGCGGGCGCTGTCAATGAACCAAGATCGAGAACCGCTTCTGCGGCAGTGCCCCGCCAGCCCGCGGGGGGTTTGCGGCCAGTGTAAACCACCTCGCTGAGCCCGCCATGTCGGGCAGCGCTCAAAACGTCGAGCCCACCAATGGCGCCCGCCACAAAAGACAGCCGCGCCCCGCCGCCGCTGGCTGCACGGTTCAGCGTGTGTTCCAGCTCATCGTCTGCCAGTGCCCCCACCGACACACTGATGAGATCGATGCCGCGCTCAAGTATGGCAGGTCCGTGTGTCCTCAGCGCGTCATGGCCAGCGCACTCCAGGACGGCCGTGAGCGTGTCTGGAAGCGCCTGCGCACTCTCCACCACCATTGCCCCAGAGGCCATGGCAGCAGCACGGTCCGCCTGGCCTTTACGGGCAAGCACCGCGTCGACCTCAACATCGCGATGCCGGTGCAGGAGCGTCCACACATGCCTCGCGATGGCTCCGTAGCCGATGATACCAAGCCGCTCCATCACCGCTCTCCACCCGCGGCAAGAGCCGCTTCGCCCAGCCTCGCTATCCACTTACGGGATAGCAAACTCTCCATCCTCGATTTGAGGTAATACCAGCTCTATGAAACCCTGCAACTGCAACCGATAATTGCGAGGCGGGCTTGCGCCACGATACCCTTCCACGCCCTGACCCGCGTTCGGGCTTGCTCAACGAAAATACAAAGATGATCGGAACGCCTCAGCGCCGGGGCGAGGATCATGCCCTCGTCACGGGCAAAGCGGCCTTTGTGGCCGACATTGCGCTCAATCAGCCGCTTCATCTTGCCTTTGTGCGCAGCCCGGTGGCCTCGGGCGCATTTGCTCTGGGCGAGATGGAGACAGCCTCATCCATCGACGGAATCGATACAATTATTGTGGCGGAGGACCTGCCGCGCTTTCGTCCCTTGGCGGTCAACCCGATGCTGCCGTTTGAGGGTGAGGTCAACTATCCGGTCCTGGCGCGGGCGGTGGTGGGGGCAGTGGGTCAGCCTGTTGCTGCCGTCCTTGCCCAAACCGCAACAGCTGCCCACGATGCCGCAAGCGCCATCACTTTTGAAAGCCTTGACACGCCAGCGACAGACCCCGCCCCAGGCGCCTTCCAAGGAGGTTGGGCACGGGGCGACATTGAGGGCGCCTTCGCCCGCGCGGCCCATGTGGTCCATGCCAAGGTGAAGCATCCGCGCCTTGCCCCTGTTTCGATGGAACCCCGCGGTATTGCCGTCGACTATATGGAGGCGAGCCAGAGCGTCACCGTCTGGCTGTCCACGCAAACACCGCACAGGGCGCGCGAAAGTTTTGCGACCATCTTGGACATCGCGCCGGAGCGCATCAACGTGATCGCACCCGCCGTGGGCGGCGCATTTGGCATGAAAGCCTCGCTCTACCCCGAAGAGGTGCTGGCGGTATGGGCTGCCTTTCGCCACAAACGGGCCGTGCGGTGGATCGCCAGCCGCGGTGACGATTTCCTGTCGGCCACCCACGGCCGTGGCGGCGACAATGAGGGCGCCCTTGCCGTGGCGGCGGATGGCACGTTCCTCGGCTTAAAGGCCACCATGCAGACCCCGTTGGGCCAGTGGCTCCCCACCAGCGCGGCGGTGCCGGCGTGGAATGCGGGCCGTATCCTCCCGGCCGCCTATGATATCCCGGCAACCGCCGTCACCACCCGCGCGGCGCAAGCGGCCCGTGCACCTATGGGCATCTACCGGGGGGCTGGGCGGCCGGAGGCCAACGCGCTGATGGAGCGCTTGGTGGATGAGGCAGCTCGCGCCACAGGCCTCAGTCCCATCGCCATCAGAACACGCAACCTTCTTTCGCCAGAAGCGCTCCCCCACCCGTTGCCCTCAGGCGCACACCTTGATTCGGGCCGCTTCAGTGAAATGCTGACCCGGCTATGCCGCACCGCTGGGCACGATGCGTGGCTCCAGGAGCGTGATGAAGCGCGCAACAAAGGGCTCCTGGTGGGAATCGGGATGGCGTTTTATGTGGAGCCGTGCGGGCAAGGTTTTGAGAGCGCGCGGGTGAGCCTTTATCCCGACGGCACCGCGGTTGTTGCCACAGGCGGCAGCAGCCAAGGCCACGGCCGCCGTACAGCATTCGCCCAAATCGCGGCGGATGCGCTGAACCTTCCCCTTTCGGCCATCACCGTAGAGTGCGGCTCCACGCGCACCTGCCCGCCTGGGATCGGCGCCCTGGCAAGCCGCAGCACCGCCATTGGCGGCAGCGCTGTTCAACGCGCCTGCAACGCTGTGATGGAGAAAAAGACCGCCGCCAACCAGGCAGAGCCCATCACGGCCGAGGTGGTCTATCAGGCCGACGCCGAAGCCTGGGGGAGCGGGGCTGCCCTCATCATGCTGCGCATTGACGCTGAGACGGGCGTCCCCACCATCACCCGCGCAGCCTCCATCGACGATGCCGGCGTTGTGGTGAACCCGATGATGGTGGACGGCCAAATCCGCGGCGGCTTTGCCCAAGGGGTCGGTGAAGCCCTCCTTGAAGCCATCGTCTACGATGAAGAGGGCCAGCTTCTCACCGGATCACTGATGGACTACGCAGTCCCCCGCGCCATCGATGTACCTCCACTCCACATCGAGGCGTTCCCCAACCCCACACCGTGCAACCTGTTGGGTGCAAAGGGCGTGGGCGAAGCAGGCACCATCAGCGCCCCCGCCGCCATCTTGAACGCCGCCTACGATGCGCTCAGCCCCCTCGGCCACCCCCAATTGACGTTGCCCCTTGGAAGTGAACAGCTTTGGCGCGCCATCCGCACGCTCCAGAAAGGCCAAGCATGAAGTATAGCCGCAACGACGCCAAAGATTATGCGCGCGAACACTTCCACGGAATTTGGGCCGCAGCGCTCAACCCGTTTTTGCCGGATGGGGCGTTCGATGAGGAAGGCCTGCGCGCCAACATTCGCCACTGGGTGGATGACCTGAAGATCGCCGGCCTTTTCATCGCCGGCAAACAAGGCGAGTTCTTCTCCATGAGCGTGGAGGAGCGCAAACGGAACTTTGAGATTGCGGTGGAGGAAACAGCCGGGCGCGCGGGCACCATCATGTCCTGCTCGGACCAAAACTTCGATACCGTGATTGAGCTTGCCAAACACGCCGAAGCCATTGGCGCCGACTACATCGTTGTCCACGCCCCGGTCCTCCACTTCATCCACGATCGCGATGAAACGCTGATCAACTACTACCGCACCATCTGTGATGAAGTGAACATTGGCATCGCGCTCTGGAGCCATCCCGACAGTGGCTACTTGATGAGCCCCGAGCTTTGCTCTCGCCTTGCAGATCTCCCCAATATCGTCGCCATCAAATACAGC
>JBCDLN010000137.1:0-10393 GCA_038745295.1 Pseudomonadota bacterium
AAAGGGACATCCCCCGCAGGCGGTTCGGGCACTGAGCGGCTCACCACGTGGCTCTCGAGCCGGGAAGCGCTCATCGCCCGCGCGCAGCGCGCCGTGACCGATATCGTCGAAAGCGGTGCTGTCTCGATCTCCCGGGTGGCCGTCGCCTCAGGGCTTCTTTACGACCTTGCTGGGGAGAGCCAGAAAGCCGCCTAGATCCTCACGCTCCGAAAGCGTTTCGCGCCGCACGCGGCGCGAGGAGAACGCACGCCCTTTCAAAAGTCGCCCGATTGCGCTGCCCCCAAAGGGCGCCGTCAGGGTCAAGGGTTTGCCCGCAGCCACGCGCAGCCGACAGGCGAGCATGGCGAGGACGGACCCTTGACGCTGGCGGCGCCCGGCACAGCGTTCTGTGCAGGTTTACAGATGTCCTGTGCCCGAAGGGCAAAGGTCAGCTGCAAACCTGCCCGCCGGCGAGGCGGGGGGAGCGCGAGGGGGGAACGCCCTCGCCCACAAGAAAAGATTGTCGCCGCGGCAGCGGCGTCCCAACCCATTCACCGCGTTGCCCATCAAGTGTGGTTTCAAAAGCGCGGGTGGAGGCCCATGATCGGTGAAAACGGGCGCTCCTAAGCGTGTGGCGCGTGGCGTTCCTGCCAAGGACCACGCTACGCTCCAGTTGAAGAAACCGTTGAGGTGGGTCGTTTGACAACTCCGAAGATGGACAAGAGGAGCTTGGCAGCAGCCTCCAGTGGAAACATTTTAGAGTGGTATGATTTTACGGTTTATGGGTTTCTTGCCCCCGTCATAGGCCGGGCATTTTTTCCTGAGGGCGATGCATTCGCCACAACGCTGTCCGCATTTGCAGTGCTTGCGGTGGGTTATATGGCCCGGCCCATAGGAAGCGTCATTTTCGGTCACGTCGGTGACCGACTGGGGCGCAAGCCAGCTCTCCTTGCGTCGGTGATCCTCATGGGTCTGGGATCAGTCGCGATCTCGCTTCTGCCCACCTACGCGCAGGTCGGTGTTTTGGCGCCGATCCTTTTGGTGGCCATCCGCGTTCTCCAAGGGATAGCCGTAGCGGGGGAGTATGCAGCTTCCGGGATTTTAGTGGTGGAGATGGCACCACGATACGCCCGCTACCGGCACGGCGCCATCATTGCTTTGGCGATGATGACGGGGTGCATCATTGGATCGGGTGTACCCGCATTGGTAGGCGATCTCACCTCGGAGGCGGCGCTCAACGCTTGGGCTTGGCGGGTCCCCTTTGCGCTTGGCGGTGTGGTTGCGCTCGTGTCCCTCGTATTGCGGGCGACAATGCCTGAAACCCTCCAGGCACCGCGGTCGAAGGAAGATCCATCGCCGGTTCTCATTGCCATCAAACAGCACTGGCGTGAGATGGTTTGGATGGTCGTGATCATCGCTCCGTTCGGCGTGGGGTACTTCATAATCTTCGTTTACGCTGCATCCTACCTCACCCAAGAGATGCACATCTCCACCGCCACAGCGCTCAACTTCTCCACCATCAGCTTGGTGACTTTGGCGATCTTTATCGTCCCCACCGGCTGGCTGTCGGACCGGTTCGGCGCGCGCCGCGTCCTCATTGTCAACTGTGTGTTGATGGTTCTTTTGGCGATCCCGCTGTGGCGCTTGATGCACCAGCCAGATGAAACGCTGATCTTAGTGGGTCAGATGGGTCTGGGCATCCTCAACGCAGCCGGATGGGCAGTTTCGATTGCGATGCTCTGCCAGTTGGTCAGGCCGCAGGTGAGATGCAGCACCTTTACCCTGGGCTATAACACGGGCGCCGCCCTTTTTGGGGGGACGACACCCATGGTGGCCGCCTATCTCGTCCACCGCACAGGCGATGACATGGCCCCTGCGTACTACCTCATGCTCACGGCCCTTGTGGCAATGGTTGTGATTGCCCGTCTGCCGCGATGGGTGCCTGGAGACGACCATCAATCAGAGCGTCAAAAGCGAATTTTGCTTTGAGGTTTGAACCAACTGCACGGGGGCGCTGTCGCCCCCACCATGCAAATCGTAGTGGATCCGGCGCCAGCCCGGGTGCTGAGCGTTGTTGCGAGCTCGCCCAAGACGCGCATCTTTGCCCGGCTATGGCGGCAAGCGGTACTTTGGGGCTGAATTTGGCCCGGTGAGAGGTGAGTGACCTAGAGACGGCGCTCCACCATCAGCGCCTTGATTTCGGCAATGGCCTTGGCCGGGTTGAGCCCCTTGGGGCAAGCGTTGGCGCAGTTCATGATGGTGTGGCAGCGGTAGAGGCGGAACGGGTCTTCTAGCGCGTCTAGCCGGTCGCCGGTATGCTCATCGCGGCTATCCACGATCCACCGGTGGGCTTGAAGGAGCGCCGCCGGACCAAGGTACCGGCCGCCATTCCACCAGTAGCTGGGGCAACTGGTGGAGCAACAGGCGCACAAGATGCACTCGTAGAGCCCATCCAGCTTTTCACGGTCGTCATGGCTTTGTCGCCATTCTCCGCGGGGCTCAGGCGTATCGGTCTTCAGCCAGGGCTCAATTTCGCGCAGCTGTGCATAAAAATTGGTGAGATCAGGGATGAGGTCCCGCACAATGGGCATATGCGGCAGGGGATAAAGCGTCACCGCCCCTTTCACCTCAGACATACCCGAGGTGCAAGCAAGACCGTTGAGGCCATTGATGTTCATCGAGCAAGACCCGCAGATCCCTTCACGGCACGATCTACGAAATGATAAAGTCGGGTCGATCTTGTTTTTGATATAGAATAGCCCATCGAGGATCATGGGCCCGCAGTCATCAAGATCAACGAAATAGGTATCTAGCCGAGGGTTTTCGTCGCCCTCTTCCTGCCACCGATAGACCCGAAACTCGCGCAGATTTTTGGCACCCTCCGGCTTTGCCCAGGTTTTGCCTTTGGAAATGCGCGAATTCTTCGGAAGTGTGAGCTGAACCATGGTCTCATCTTCAAAGCTAAACGGGGTCAGACGGAACGGCGAACGAGGAGCGCGTTCTCAAGCGTGCTCCCATCCTCCACATACCCTCTTTGGAAGAGTTCTTGTAGACAGTCTCGTCTCCAATGAGCGCGGTGTAGAGTCTCAATCACGATAGCCTGGGGCCATTGCGTGGGGGGTGCCTCGTCGAAATAAGGCATCAATGCCTCGGCCTCGAAGCCCTCCACATCGATTTTCACAGCCGCTGGCACAACACCGAGGTGGTTCAGCATCTCGTGAAGGGGCCGAACAGCGACAGTTCGCCCTAGCCGCGCCCCCTCAAACGCAATCAAAGACGAGCGGCCGGCATTGCCGCTCTCGTAAAGCTGGGCATTGCCAGAAGGGCCCACCGCCTCGCTTCGCACAACGGCCCGGGCGGTCAGACCATTCAGAGTAAGATTGGTCTCAAGGCGCGCTCTCAGCCGATCAAGCGGCTCAAATGAAACCGTCTTCAACCCCGTCACCGCCAACAACAGCGACACGGTGTAAAGGCCGATATTGGCGCCGACATCGACGAACCAGTCGCCCTCCTTGAGGTGCGCGGCCAAAAACGCCCGCTCGTGCGCCTCTTCCAAGCGGCGCTTGTACCAAATGTCGAAATCCACCTTGTTGTCGGACGGGTCAATGGCAAAGCGGGTGCCTTCAACCACAACATCGAGGGGCCCTGATGGGGCAAAGCGTTTGGAAAGCCGGCGTATCGGCTCTTTGACGAGAGGGGCGCGGCGCAGCCAGCGCGGCGGCGGCCTCACCCTTGTGCGCGCGGATGCGCCTCGTTGAACGCCGCCAAGAGCTGCGCGTTATCGACGGCTGTGTAGATTTCGGTCGTGGACAGGTTGGCGTGTCCCAAAAGCTCTTGAATGGCCCTGAGGTCGGCCCCGCGCGCCAAAAGGTGTGTGGCAAACGCGTGACGCAGGGCGTGGGGTGTTGCTGTGTCAGATAAGCCCAGCGCGCCGCGCCATGCCGCAACGCACCGCTGTACCATCCGCGGGGAGAGGCGACCCCCTTGTTCGCCGCGAAAGAATGGTCCGCGTTTCAGCTGAAATGGAGCTGCGGCGCGGTAGGCGTCCATGGCCTCAGCCACCAAAGGCAAGACGGGGACAAGGCGCTCCTTCCCCCCCTTGCCGTGGATGACCAAGCGCGTCACAGGCGGCTGGGTGTCCTCGCCATTGAGGCCGACGGCTTCGCTCACCCGCAACCCAGCCCCGTAAAGGAGCGCCAGCACAGCCCTGTCTCGGGCGGCAAGCCAGTCTTCGCCTTTGCCCAGCATCGCCCTCACCGCCTCTTGGCTGACCGGTCGTGGCAGGGCGCGCGGTTTTTTTGGTGCCTCCACCGCCCGCGCCGCTGCAGCGTTGATGCCAAAGTCACGCTCAAACGCGCCCATCATGGCCCGAACGCCTGCCAAGGCGCGTGCCAGCGTGCGCGGGCCCGCTCCTGTGTTGCGCCGCGCCGCCAGAAAGGCGCGCAAATCCTCCGGTGCCAAACCATCGAGATCTTTGACGGTATTGAGGCCGCCGCGGCGTTCGGCAAGAAACGACAAGAACTGCCGTGTGTCGCGTTCATAGGCGGCAACCGTTGCGGGCGCATAGGCAAACTGCGTTTCAAGGGCCGTAAGCCAGGCCGCCCGCGCGCTCAAAATGTCATGTCCGAGGGTTAATAGGTCTGCCATTGCCTTATTCTAGCTGCCGGCAAGAAAACGTCCCGTTATCGTCTTTCCGACGATTTTAGGTGTTGAGGCTGGCCGACAGGCCGTGCGGTCGGTGGGCCGCTCACCATACGCCCCCGGTGAGAGGCCACGGACTGCTCTATAGGATCGATTGGCCGGTCTTGTCCCAATCGGCGAGAAACTGGGCAAGCCCTTTGTCAGTCAGCGGGTGTTCCACAAGTTTTTTGAGTGTTTCGGGGGGAAGCGTTGCCACATCTGCCCCTGCGATGGCCGACTGCTGGACATGGTTCACTGTGCGAACGGATGCCGCCAAGATCTCTGTCTGGAGTTCATCGTAGTTGTCAAAAATGGCGCGGATATCGCTGATGAGCTGCATGCCATCTTGGCCAAGATCGTCGAGCCGGCCGATGAATGGGGAGACAAAAGTTGCGCCGGCCTTGGCCGCCAAAAGCGCCTGGGCCGATGAAAAGCACAGCGTCACGTTGACCATGTGCCCATCACCGGTGAGTGCCCGGCAGGCCCGCAGCCCATCCCACGTGAGCGGCAGTTTCACCGCGATGTTGGGCGCGATGGACGCAAGCTTTTCACCCTCAGCGATCATCTTGTCCGTTTTCGTCGCGGTGACCTCAGCGCTCACCGGGCCATCGACAATTTCGGCAATCTCGGCGATCACGTCTGCCATGGGCCGGCCTGTTTTCATGATCAGACTCGGATTGGTGGTTACCCCATCGATCATGCCCGTATCGGCGAGCGACTTGATCTCACTGACATCGGCCGTATCCACGAAAAATTGCATGGCACCCTCCCCATCGCGGACGCTGGCCTACACCATGGCGCGTGACGACGAAACACCGCAGTGCATGGCAAGGACCCATGAGCGGTCACACTGAAACGCGCCTTTCGGTGCTTTTGCCGCACAAGCTGGGTCTGCTGACATACGGCATAGATGCCGCTTCAACGCCCACGCCGCCGGGCACCATTGTTGCGGCACCGCTTGGCGGGCGAACCCTTTTGGGCGTTGTATGGGACGACCCACCCGATGAGACCGTGCCTGAAGAGCGACTGAAGCCCATTGTCGGGCCTGCAAGCGCCATCAGGATCGGGCACGACCTGAGGCGCTTCGTCGACTTTGTGGCGCGGTACACGATGACACCGCGGGGCGCTGTCCTCAAAATGGTCTTGCGCGCGCCTGAAGCGCTCGCCCCACCCAAACCGCGCATGGAAATCACCCGTTGCGCTGATGTCTTGCCGGATGGTCTTACGCCGGCCCGGGTGCGGGTCTGGCAGGCCCTGGCCGCCGGGTCGATGAGCCGGCAAGCTCTGGCCGCCGCCGCTGAGGTGTCGCCAGGTGTGGTGTCCGCGATGGTGAAGGCCGGCCAGCTTGTCACCGTGGAGGTGGCCCCTCTGGCAGCGCCCGGCGCCGGCGACGCTGCCTCCATCGGTATGCCGCCAAACCTTAGCGAGAGCCAGAAGCAGGCGAGCGAAACGCTGGTCAACGCGGCGAAAGCGGGCAGATTTGCCCCGATCCTCCTCGATGGGGTGACAGGGTCGGGCAAGACCGAAGTTTATCTGGAGGCGGTGGCAGAGGCGCTTTCGGCAGGCCGGCAGGGCCTCATCCTCATGCCAGAGATTGCTTTGACGCCCATGGTCGTTGATCGCATCACGGCGCGCTTTGGGCATCCACCCGCCACCTGGCACTCCGGGCGTACGCCAGCCGCGCGCGCCAACCTGTGGCGCGATGTGGCCGAGGGCCGGGCACCGATTGTGGTGGGGGCAAGGTCGGCGCTGTTTTTGCCGTTCCGTGACCTTGGCGTGGTCATCGTCGATGAAGAGCACGATCAAAGCTACAAACAGGACGATGGCGTCACCTACCACGCACGGGACATGGCCATCGTTCGCGCGCAAGAGGCAAAAGTCCCAGTGATCCTTGCCTCAGCCACACCCTCGGTGGAGACCCATATCAACGCTGAGCGCGGGCGCTACCAAAGGGTGAGCCTGCCTTCGCGCTTTGGCAGCATGCCACTTCCCGCCATCGCCCCCGTCGATCTCAAAGCAACGCCGCCCCCCAAGGGTGACTGGCTGGCGCCACCGGTGCGCGCGGCCATCTCCCAAACACTTGAGGCGGGGGAACAAGCCCTCCTCTTCCTCAACCGCCGCGGCTATGCCCCCCTCACAATCTGCCGCCAATGCGGGCACAGGATCCACTGTCCCAACTGTTCGGCTGCCATGGTGGAACACCGTCTGCGGGGGCGCCTCGTTTGCCACCACTGCGGCCACGAAGAGCCTCGGATCACAACCTGCCCCAAATGCAAAGCCGAGGATTCGATGACCGCGTGCGGCCCAGGGGTGGAGCGGGTTGCTGAAGAGGCCGCTGCGCTCTGGCCCGATGCATCCTTGCTGACCCTTTCGTCCGACCTTGGCGGACCCAACGCCTTGAGCGAGGCGTTGGATACAATCTCCAACGGGGCCGTCGATCTCATTGTGGGCACACAACTCGTCGCCAAGGGGCACACCTTCCCCAAACTCCAGCTTGTGGTCGTGGTGGATGCCGATATGGGGCTTGATAATGCTGACCCACGCGCGGGCGAGCGCACCTTTCAGCTCCTCACCCAGGTGACCGGCCGGGCCGGCCGCGTCAGCTCAGGCGGGCGCGCCCTCCTCCAAACCTATGCGCCCGACCATCCTATCATTGCCGCCATGATGCGCGGCGATCGTCAGGCGTTCTATGAGGAGGAGACGAACATGCGGCAGGCAGGTGGTCTGCCCCCCTATGAGCGGCTGGCAGCCATCATTGTGTCGGCGACCGATCGGAGTGAAGCCTACGGGCATGCGGTGGCGTTGGCGCGCACCGCGCCGAATGGGAACATTGAGGTGCTGGGCCCTGCCGAAGCACCCCTTGCTGTTTTGAGGGGGCGCTATCGGTATCGGCTGCTCATTCGGGCACCCCGCACAGTACCGCTCCAAAAAATTTTATCGCCCTGGCTTTCGGCTTTGCCTTTGAACGGCTCGTTGAGGCGGGCGGTGGACATTGATCCGCAGAGCTTTTTGTAGCGACGGGCCGGACGGCACTGTCACCGCGTTTGACCGATACGTGGGTTGAAGCGCGCTTTCCGTCTCACGGCGATTGATTTTCTCAATCCTGTGCGCCACCTCCTATTTCATGACCACAGAACGATCACCGCTCTCCCCAGCAGCGCAAAGAGCGCTTGCCGAGGCCAAGGCCAGGCGAGAGGCATCAACCGACGTTGAACCCAAGAAGGCGGAAAAGGGTGGCCGAGACGGTCCCGAGCCGGTGAGGTTTGGGGATTGGGAAGTGAAGGGCATCGCCACCGACTTTTGAGCCGGGTTTCCACCGGCGGGCAGTGCGACGCTGCAGCGCTCAGGCACACGCCAGAGTGACTTGCAACGTTGGCTTTGATCGGCGAGCACATATGCAGGCCCTTCTAGCAAGGCAAAGGCGGACACGATGCGTCAGGTTCGGATCGTTCTTTGGATGCTGGTGGTTGTCGTCGCGGCGGCCGCGGCCGGCGTTTATGTGGGCCAAACATTCCTATCGCCAAACACAAGCAACGCGAGCGGTAGCCTGGCAGCAGCGTTTGCACGGTCACAATACGAAGACGCTGGCGGCCCCTTCACGCTGATCAACACTGACGGGGAGACTGTGAGCGAACAGGATTTCCGCGGCAAACCCCTCGCGATTTTCTTTGGCTTTACCCACTGCCCCGACGTGTGCCCCACTGCCCTTCTCGACATGTCCGGTTGGCTGGACGGGCTTGGCGAAGACGCTGAGCGCATCCACGCTGTGTTTGTGAGTGTCGATCCTGAACGCGACCTGCCCGAAACCTTGGGGCGCTATGTTTCAGCGTTTGATTCGCGTATTGTTGGGCTGACGGCGGAGACCGAAGACGACATCAAGGCCATAGCCGACACGTTTAAGGTGCGTTTCGAGAAGATACCGCTCAAAAACGGCAGCTACACCGTGAACCACACCGCCGATACGCTTTTGTTTGATGCTGAGGGGCGCTACAGCGGCTTTATCCCGTATTTGGCGCCGAACATGCGCCAAAACGAAAAGATTGCCGTGGAAGAACAATCCCGTGCTGTGTCTCAGCTACAGGCCCTCGTCGGGTCGTGAGCGTGTCCGCCGCCATAGGTGCAGGCAGCGCAGCTTTTGTGCTGGCGCTGGCCAGTGTGCTTTGGTGGCAAGCGGGTCCTGCGATTTTCGAGGCGATCACCGCGTTCGGTCTCCTCATCTGCGGCTAGGCGCATGAGCCTTGCGGCTTGACCAACTCCTTGTGGCGCGGGGCCTCAGCCGGACGCGAAGCCAAGCCAAAGAGGCCATTTTGCGCGGCGCTGTCACTGTCGACGGATTGGTTGCGCGGCGGGCGGGCCAAAATGTGAGCTATCAGGCCGAAGTCGTTGCCGAAGCCAACCCCTATGTAAGCCGCGGCGGCCACAAACTCTCCCATGCCCTGACAAGCTTTGGCGTTGAAGTTGCGGGCAAATGGGCGCTGGACGTGGGCGCATCCACCGGCGGCTTTACCGATGTCTTGCTACGCAACAACGCTGCCCACGTCATCGCCCTTGATGTGGGCCATGACCAACTTGAGCCGACGCTGAGGGCCCACACACGCGTCACCGTCATCGATGGGGTGAATGCACGGGGGCTCAAAGCTGGCGACCTCCCGTTTGCGCCCGAGCTTGTGGTGTTCGACGTCAGCTTCATTTCGCTGGCGCTTGTTTTGCCGCGGGTCCTCGCCCTCGCCGCAGACACGTGCAGCTTGGCCGGTCTCGTCAAACCACAGTTTGAAGTGGGGCGGGACGGGCTCGGCAAAGGCGGCATCGTGCGTGATCACGCAGCCGGTGAGCGCGCGGTGGATCAGGTGATTGAGGTGATCGCCGGCTTGGGGTTTCAGCCCCTTGGCAAAACGCCTTCTCCGATCACAGGCGCTGACGGAAATCGCGAATGGCTGGTTGCTGCAACACGGCCATGAGCGAGGAAGCGTGCGCTGCAGCCCAGATTGATGAGATCATCGACCTCGACAGTGAGGGCGATGGGGTCACCAAGATTAACGGGCGGCGGGTGCCTCTGGCGCTTCCAGGCGACCGGGTGCGCTTTTGCGATGGGGGCCCGCGCATTGAGCCGCTGTCGCCCCATCGCACCACGCCCTGCTGCCCTCTTTTTGGCCAGTGCGGGGGCTGCCGTGTCCAGCATCTGGCGGACGATTATTATTCGGCGTGGAAGGTGGGGTGCCTCACATCCGCGCTGGCCGCAGCGGGATTGACACCCCCCGTGGCGCCGATGGCCCGCGCGCCCTTTGCCAGCCGGCGGCGGATGACGCTCACAGCCCAGAGGAGGGGCAAAAGCGTTGCGGTGGGCTACTACGCGCGCGCAAGCCATGAGGTGATTGACGTTGCGGCTTGCCCTGCCCTTGACCCTCGGCTTGCGCAAGCCCTGCCGGCCTTGCGCGAAACGGTTCGGCAGGCCGCTCAAGACACGGGTGAAGCACGGCTTGTCGCCACCTTGTGCGACAATGGGGTCGACGCTGCGCTGACCCGGGCCGCCCAACGGCGCGACCGGCATAATCGGCGCAAAAAGCCCAAAAGGCGGGTGAACCTTACCTTGCCTGCCGCCCCCTCCATTATCCGGATCAGTGACGATGGTGAGACGCTGATTGCGGCCGACACCCCCTTCGTGCGCTTCGATACGGTGAGCGTTGCTTTCCCGGCGGGTGCGTTTTTGCAGCCAAGCCTCGCCGGTGAAAAGGCG
>JBCDLN010000138.1:0-10269 GCA_038745295.1 Pseudomonadota bacterium
CCCCCGCAAGCTCATCACCCGACCGGCGCGGCGTCGCCTTGGCCATCAGCTCTTTGAGGGAGGTGAAGGTGAACCTCTCCCCGGCGACGCTGGCGCGATAGCTCATATGTGCCTCATTGTCCTTGTTGCCGGGGGAGAGTTTGCCCGCGCGATCATCGGTGGTAAAGCACCGCACGGCTTTGGGATTGCCCGATCACAGGAACCCGTGCATGGCCGACACCGCCAGAGCTGAAAGCGACGAGCCCGAGATCGACAGCACCCTCGTCGCCCAAGCGAGCGCGGCAGTTGGTGCAGGTGACGTTGAGGCGCTGAAGGCCATCATCGGCGCGCTTCACGAAGCGGACCTTGCCGATCTCCTCACCCACCTTGCGCCTGACACGCGGGTCACGTTCATCCGCCTTCTTGGCGAAGACTTCGACTATACAGCCCTTACAGAACTTGAAGAGACCGCGCGGGTCCAGATCCTTGAAGCGCTCGATCCCAAGCGGGTGGCTGAGGGGCTTGCTGAACTTGATACAGACGATGCGGTCTACATCCTGGAAGACCTTGATGCGCCGCAGTCTGAAGAGATTTTGGCGCTCTTACCCTACGCCGACCGCCACCAGCTTAAGCGGGCGCTCGACTTTCCCGAAGAGTCGGCCGGGCGGCGTATGCAGGCCGACTTTGTGGCCATGCCCCCCTTCTGGACCGTGGGCCAGGTGATTGACGCGCTGCGCGAGGGTGACGACCTCCCCGAGCAATTCACGCAGATCTTTGTGGTGGATGCTGCCTTCAAGTTGATGGGCACGGTGGGGCTCGACAAGCTCTTGCGCACCATGCGCCCGGTGAAGATTACCGAGATCATGGACGAGGCGCCGCGCACCATCTTGGCTGAAGAGGACCAAGAGGAGGCAGCGCGCCTCTTCCAGCGCTACAATCTGTTGTCCGCCGCCGTGGTCGATGACAGCGACAGGCTGGTGGGCATTTTGACCATCGACGACATTGTCGATGTCATTGAAGAAGAGGCTGACGAAGACATCCGCGCTCTTGCCGGTGCCGGCGATGCGGAGTTGTCTGATACATCAGTCTATGTGGCGCGCTCCCGCCTCCCCTGGCTCGCCATCAATATGGGAACCGCCTTCCTGGCGTCAGGCGTCATTGCGGTATTCGACGGTACCATCGAGGCGATGGTGGCCCTTGCCATCCTGATGCCCGTGGTGACGGCACTTGGCGGCAATGCCGGCATTCAAGCGATGACGGTGACTGTGCGCGCCATCTCCCAACGGCAGATCAGCAAGCGCAACATCGTGCGCGTCATTGGCAGGGAGCTTTTGGTGGCGCTGATGAACGGTGCTGTGGTGGCAACGGTCGTGGGTGTTGTTGCGGCCCTTTGGTTCCTCAACATTCAGCTTGGCGTGGTGATCATGGCGGCGATTTTGTTCAACATCGTCTGCGCGGGTTTTTTCGGCGCGACATTGCCGATGTTATTGGATCGGATTGGCGCAGATCCCGCCGTTTCCTCATCGGTCTTTTTGACCACCCTCACTGATGTGATTGGCTTCTTCGCCTTTTTGGCACTGGCTCAGTGGTGGTTTGGATTTGCCTAGATGTAGAAGCCTTGAAGGTGGTTCACTCTCAGCTCAGCCAAAACTCAGAAGTGCCGCCAAAGAACCCTTCACATGTCCCTTTGGTGGGACACGAAACAGCGACATTCCTTCGGAGCCGACACCGTGACGATCCCGCGGTGGGAGCAGTGAGGCACGGCCCCCTTACGGCGGTCCCGCCATGAACAACGTTGATGGAAACGACACCTAGAGCCGGGTCCAGCCGGAGTGCAGGCAACGATGATCTGCAACCCATCTATAATGTGATGCCGCACCTTTCCGGCGCCTTATCGCGGCGACGCAAAGAAGGCGCTCCGCTCGTTGAAAACCATTGAGCGGAGCCGGTGGCCGGGTCAATTACGCTGACAGGAGTGGGGCTCGTCAGGATGTCCCGCTGATCATCTCAACCGGTGTCATGATGCCCAGAAGAGCGCCACCAGGCTCTAAAACCATGGCGATGGTACCCACGCCGGGCACATCAAACGGCGGTCGTACAACGGTACCGCCGCTTTCCACTGCCGCATCAACGGCGTGCTCCATATCGTCGACGGCCACGTAGGTCATCCAGTGGGGTGGAACCGGCTGGTCACTTTCAAGATCATCAACGCTCATAATGCCCGCGACCGGCCTGTCGCCGAGCTTGGCGATCCAGTAGGTGCCCTCGCCACCTGGCATGGGCATGGCCTCAAACTTCCAGCTGAAGATGGCTGCGTAGTGATCGCGCGCGCCTTCCACATCGGTGGTGATACATTCCGACCACCAAATCATCCCGTGCCCCATTGCCCTGTCTCCCCTTCTTGATCGGCGAACGCGCCACCTGCGAACCCCTCGCAGCGTCTTTCCGCCTTACACGATTCATGGTTCGCTGTCGTTGTTGATGACGCCACGACAATACCTCACGCCAACCGGTGAAACGCGAGAGTTTATGCCGCAGTTGGGCCGCATTAAGCTGCGCCTGAGTGGAGCCCACTGATAGGGATTGCCTATAGCTGCTGGAATGACTATAGACGTTCCCTCAACGGCCCGGGTTGGTCTTCGGGGATGATGATCGATCATCGTGAGGGTTTTGGGGGGTAGGCCGGGAAGTGCGTTGGCTTCATCTCCCTCGTATACGCTGAATGGGAATGGCTCTCACCGATGATGAAGCTGCTGCGTCTGCGAGATCTTGAATATTTCATCGCCATCGCTGAGCACGGCTCGTTTTCCCGAGCAGCCGATGCGTGCGGCATCTCTCAGCCAACGCTCTCCTCCCAGTTGCGACGCATGGAAGATCTTTTGGGTGTGACGCTGTTGGAGCGCCGCCATGGCGCCGCTGTGGTGACTGCAGAGGGCAGCGAGGTGCTGTCAGCGGCACGGGAAATCATGGAATCGTTTTATAAGGTTCAGCGCACCACCGCTGGGGACGGCGTCTTGCTGGGCCGCAACATCCGCTTTGGGGTGCTTCCCACGATTGCGCCCTACTTCGCACCGGGCTTTTTGGCCCGCCTCTCCGCGCTCAACGCCGAAGCCAATATCGATTTCCAAGAGGACCAGACTGATGCCCTCGAAGCAGCGGTTGAGCAGGATGTGTTGGAGTTTGCCATCACCGCCACCCTCCCCCGCCTCACAACACTCGTTTCGCTGCCGCTGGGAAGTGAAAAGCTCACAGCGGTGAGCGCCAAGCCCCTTCCGGCGCGGGTGGACGCTGAAGAGCTGGCCGGCCCGATCCTGTTGATGCAGGAGGGGCACTGTTTTCGCGAAGTGGTTTCCGAGGCAATCCGGCGGGCAAATCTGCGCGCGGACCGGGTCGTGACCACCCGGATTGGCGCGGCGTCCTTTTCAACCCTCCTCAGCCTCGTTCGCAGCGGTTTGGGGGACACCATCTTGCCCGAGCCCTTTGTTCGCCAGAACGCCGCATCGCTTGCCGACCTTCACGCTGCCGCGCTGGAGCCGGCAGCTGAGGGCCGTGAGATTCAGCTTGTGGTTCGCAAAGGCCGGGAACGCTACCGCGATGTGGAGCGCCTTGCGCAGCTGGCCCGTCAGGCCCTTACCGTCCCGGCCGACGATATGGTGGAGGCGTTGGCGAGCTAACCCTTACGCGGTCTTTTCGAAGAGCTCCCGGCCGATGAGCATCCGTCTGATCTCGCTGGTCCCCGCCCCGATCTCGTAGAGCTTGGCGTCGCGCAGGAGCCGTCCTGTGGGATAATCGTTGATGTAGCCGTTGCCGCCCAGGGCCTGTATGGCGTCAAGGGCGACGGCGGTGGCGCGTTCGGCCGCGTAAAGGATGGCGCCGGCGGCGTCTTCACGAGTGGTTTTTCCGGCATCACACGCGCGCGCGACAGCGTAAACGTAGGACTTGGCCGCATTCATGGTGACGTACATGTCCGCCAGCTTGCCTTGCATAAGCTGAAACGTCCCGATGGGCTGGCCGAACTGCTTGCGCTCGTGGACATAGGGAACCACCACATCAAGACACGCTTGCATGATGCCAAGCGGCCCCGCGGCGAGGACGACGCGCTCATAATCAAGGCCCGACATCAGCACGTTGACGCCTTTGCCCACCGCGCCCAGCACGTTCTCTTCAGGCACCTCACAGTCGTCAAAAACGAGCTCAGAGGTGTCGGACCCTCGCATTCCCAACTTATCGAGCTTTTGGGCAGCCGAGAAACCCGTCATGCCCTTCTCAATGAGGAATGCGGTGATCCCACGGGGACCAGCATCGGGGTCGGTTTTGGCGTAGACCACCAGGGCGTCCGCCTCCGGTCCGTTGGTGATCCAAAATTTGCTGCCGTTGATGATGTACCGATCGCCGCGCTTTTCGGCCCGGGTGCGCATGGACACCACATCAGAGCCTGATCCTGGCTCGCTCATCGCAAGGGCGCCCACATGCTCCCCTGAGATGAGTTTTGGCAGGTAATTCGCCTTTTGTGCCGGGTTGCCGTTCCGCGCAATTTGGTTGATGCAAAGGTTGGAGTGGGCGCCGTAGGATAACCCCACTGAGGCCGATGCGCGGCTCACCTCCTCCATCGCGACGCAATGGGCCAGGTAGCCAAGCCCCGCGCCGCCATGCTCTTCCGGAACCGTGATGCCATGTAGGCCAAGCTCACCCATGTGAGGCCATAAATCGCGGGGGAATGTGTTGTCTTTGTCGATGGCGTCCGCTCGGGGGGCGATGGTGTCGTCGGCAAAGGAGCGGACCTGATCGCGCAGCATGTCGAGATCTTCGCCGAGGCCGAAGTCAAAGGCGGTCATATCGTTGCGCATCTGGCATTTCCATTTGGATGGGCTCCCCGCCGGTGGCCGGGACGAACCGTTAACGCGCCGTAGGTGCCTCAACGACAGCGAATGTGCCAAGGCCGGTGACGACGATTTTATCGTCGCAGGACACGTCGCTTGAGACAACGATGATGCTCTTTCCGGCCCGCACCACCTGAGCGCTGGCGACGGCGTTGCCTTGGGCGGGGCGCAAAAAGTTGAGCTTGAACTCGACCGTCAGCACTTCCTTGTCGGGCGGGACGGTGGTGTACGCGGCATATCCGCTGGCAGTGTCGGCGATGGCCATCAACGCCCCACCGTGAATGAAGCCGTGTTGCTGGCACACATGGGGTGCGGCGGGCAGTGTGATCTCAACGCCCCCCTCACACACCTCGGTGACGGTCGCGCCGAGCGTTCCCATCATGGTTTGGCCCGAAAAACTCTTGGTGATCCGCTTCCATAGGGGGCTCTGGCTATGAACCATGGCCTGGGGCGCGCTCAGTAGCGCACGAAATAGCGGGTCGATACCCACCCGTTGCGGCCACGAAAATTCACCTGACACCAAGATCTGATTTGGCTTTCGTAGATGCACTCACTGACGGGAATACCGCTGGTTCCGTTGGGAATGGATCCGATGACAGGCGCAGAAAGGCTGGGCCCGCGCCTCAGGTTAAGGGCTGCACCGCCGGGATGGACGACCTCACCCAGTGTGATGCCGGGAGGCTGCGGCGCGGCACCTGAACAGCATGCCACATAGCGGTCGAATACCCAGCCCACGAGGCCGGCGTGGCGGGTGTTGATCACCTCTACCGAAAGCCAGCGGCCCACCCGTTGTCCCGTGGGGGCGAGCAACGTCTCAGGCCCGAGCTTTGCCATACGGTAGCCCGCGCCATTGGGCGCTGAGCGCAACGCCAAAAAGTTGTCCCCCTGGGGATTGAGGCCCACGATGTAATGAAAGCCTGTTTGAGCTGCGGTGGGCATCGGCGCCGTGAGCACGGCGAGAGAGCTGCACAAGACAGCGAGGACGGTCCCTAGAACGGCCGGCATAAAAGTGGTCCGCACAGCATCCTCCGACTGTTGAAAACCAACGGCACACTCAGTCTATGCGCTGTCAGCCGTCGTCTTCGACGCCCAAGCGGGACCGCACAAGCTCCTGGACGGCTTGCGGGTTGGCTTTCCCACCGGTCGCCTTCATCACCTGACCCACAAACCAGCCTGCCAGCTTTGGCTTGGCTTTCACTTGCTCGGCCTTTTCAGGATTGGCGGCAATCACCTCGTCCACCGCTGCTTCGATGGCGCCGGTGTCTGTCACTTGTTTTAACCCGCGCGCCTCCACAATGTCGGCAGGGTGTCCGCCCTCGGTCCAAACAATCTCAAAAACGTCTTTGGCTATCTTCCCTGAAATCACCTTGTCAGACAGGAGATCGATGATCCCGCCCAGCTGAGCAGCACTGACAGGGCTCGACCCAATCGAAAGGCTCGCCTTGTTGAGCCGGCCGAACAGCTCATTGATCACCCAATTGGCGGCGAGCTTGGCATCGCGCCCCGCTGCGACAGCTTCGAAAAACTGCGCCGACTCCGCGTCAGCGACGAGGACGGCGGCATCGTAGGGGGTGAGGCCCAGCTCATCCACATACCGCGCGCGCTTCTCATCGGGGAGTTCGGGAAGGCTGCCTCGGATTTCTTCCACCATCGCCTCATCCAGGACGAGGGGTAAAAGGTCAGGATCAGGGAAATAGCGATAATCGTGCGCCTCTTCCTTGGAGCGCATGGAGCGGGTTTCGCCGGTTTTTGCGTCAAACAATCGGGTTTCCTGGTCGATCGTGCCGCCGTCTTCCAAGATACCGATCTGGCGGCGCGCCTCGTATTCAATGGCTTGGCCGGCAAAGCGCATGGAATTGACGTTCTTGATCTCGCAGCGGGTGCCCAGCGGGCCGCCAGGTCGGCGCACCGAGACGTTGATGTCAGCACGCAAGTTGCCCTTTTCCATGTCGGCGTCAGACGTGCCCAGATAGCGCAAGATGGTGCGCATTTTGGTGAGGTAGGCCTTGGCTTCATCCGCGGAGCGAAGGTCTGGACGGGAGACAATCTCCATCAGCGCCACGCCAGAGCGGTTCAGATCCACGTAGCTTTTGGTGGGATGCTGATCGTGGAGGCTCTTGCCAGCATCTTGCTCCAAGTGGAGCCGCTCGATCCCCACCGCGACGCGCTCGCCCGACAACATGTCGACGATCACCTCACCCTCGCCGACAATGGGGTACTCGTACTGGGATATCTGATAACCCTGCGGCAAGTCGGGATAGAAATAGTTTTTCCGGTCGAACCGCGAAGTGAGGTTGATTTTGGCGTTGAGGCCAAGACCGGTGCGGACTGCCTGACGCACACACGCTTCATTGATGACGGGTAGCATCCCGGGCATCGCAGCATCGACGAGGCTCACATGGTCGTTGGGTTCGCCGCCAAAGGCGGTCGCCGCGCCAGAAAAGAGTTTGGCGTTCGATTGCACCTGCGCATGGATTTCCATGCCGATGACGATTTCCCAATCGTCCACCGCGCCTTTGATCAGTTGGGCGGGCGCCGCTTGTCGGGCGCCCAGGGGCAACGGCTCACGCACGTGCTCGTTCATGCTGGCTATCCTTCTTCATTGCCAGATAGGGCGATCGGCGAGGCCGGTGCAAGGTGAAAGGCAGGTGTATCGCAGCTTTGCCTTGCAGCCGCCGACAGGTGCACGCACATCATGGGTCCTTTAACGCTAAAAGCATATTGGGATCTGGCTATGACCGAGACCGCCCACCTTTATCCGGAGCACATCGCGGCCTTCCACCGCGCCTGCCAGCTTCACAACGTGGCTATCCTGGTGCGCCAAACCAACGAAGCATCCCTGCGGTGGTTTGGCGATGCGCGGGCCACGCCCAAAATGATCGATTGCAAGGCCAAGACGGCCGATGAGGGCTTCGTGGCGGGCGGGCGCAGGTATGACGTGGCGGGCCTTGTGGTGAGCCCGGACATTGCCGGCCCCGCCGCGTTTAGGCCCGACAAGTTGCAAGCTGCCCGAGATGAATGGGGTCATTTCAGCCGCACCATGCTGCCGCCTAAAGAAGCATCACGCGATCACGTCATGGTTTGGCACGACGGTCACTTTTTCAAATATTATGTCAATGAAGACCGCGATAGCCCGTTCTATGGCTGCGTGATGCACAGCCCCACCACGCTGCGCGCCGCGGCCAAGGTCGTTCATGGTGACTTTGACCTTTACGCGATCATCGATCTCGACAATCCGTCCGACAACATCCGCGTTCCCGAAAAACTTGCCGGACAGCCCCACACCCGTAGCCCCAAATTCCGCGATGTGCAGGCCGCGATCAACGGCCCGATGGGGTTGCGGATGCCGGTGGTGAGACATGGGTCACAGGAGACCTTCAAGTCTCACCATACCGACGAGCCAGTCGACGTCTTCTTCCCCGATGGAACCATGCGCACCCTGAACGGCGCCGCCCAAATTGAGGCGTTCTATCGCGATGAACTCGGCGGCCGGGCGCTTTTCGGCAAGGATGACGCCGGGGTTCAGCACCACGGTCTCTACCGCCGCGCAGTCGGCCAGCACGGCCGCCAGAGAAATCCCGTTAGCGGGAATAGAACTCGATGACGAGGTTGGGTTCCATGTTGGCCGCGTACGGCACGTCACCCAAAGAGGGCATGCGGATGTAGCCCGCGGTCATCTTAGAATGGTCTGCTTCGATGTAGTCCGGTACATCGCGCTCGGCCAAACCAATCGCTTCCAGCACACTGAGAAGGTTTTTGGATTTTTCGCGCACTTCCACGATGTCGCCAGGTTTACAGCGGTAGCTGGGGATGTTCACCCGCTTGCCATTCACCTTGACGTGGCCGTGAGAGACGAATTGGCGGGCGGCAAACACCGTCGGCACGAATTTGGCACGGTAGACGATGGCGTCGAGCCGGCTTTCCAAAAGGCCGATGAGGTTTTCTGACGTGTCACCGCGGCGGCGGACGGCCTCGTCATAAATGGAGCGGAACTGCTTTTCCGAGATGGACCCGTAATAGCCCTTCAGCTTTTGTTTGGCCCGCAGCTGAAGGCCGAAGTCGCTCATTTTGCCTTTGCGGCGCTGACCGTGTTGGCCAGGGCCATACTCACGCTTGTTGAGCGGGCTCTTTGGGCGCCCCCAGATGTTTTCGCCCATCCGTCGGTCAATTTTGTACTTTTGTGAGTGTCGCTTGCTCATGTCACGTCTTGTTATGGCGCGGCGGGCCTGTCCCGAAGCGCGGGTTGCCGGAGATCCGGCTAAAGACGCCCCTCCTTTGCGCGGTGTGCCCAGGCACGGTGCGCTGACAGGGCCGACGCGGTCAGCGTCCACTCGGCCCGCGGGTGCGGTGTTTGGTCTGCTGTGCAGAGGTGGCGAGATAGTCGGCAGGGGGTGGGATGTCAACTCTGAAGGCCCTGACGCATGGGCATGGGCCGTCGGAGCGGGGTTTGGGCAGTGTCATGGTGCTGTCATCGATCGGGGGCAGGACAACGGGCACCCGGAGTACGACCCCTGAAACGAGGAGTGTGAGGATGCGCATTTACGCCCTGGCGTCTGCCGCCATTTTAGTCAGCTCGGTGGCCCTTGCCGAGCCGTCGGGTAAGCTGATGCTTTATACAAGCCAACCCAACGCCGACGCGCAGCAAACCATCGATGCCTTTATGGCAAAGCACCCGGGCGTGGAGGTGGAGTTCTTCCGCGATGGCACCACGAAGGTGATGGCAAAGCTGGAAAGTGAGTTTGCGGCCGGAAACCCGCAGCCTGACCTTTTGTTGATTGCTGACACTGTCACCATGGAAGGGCTTGAAGGCGCTGACCGGCTCCTTGCCTATCCTGGCGCGGACGTCTCTGCCTACTACGCGCAGCTGATGGACCCTGAAGGGCACTATTTCTCCACCAAGCTGATCACCACCGGAATTGTCTATAATACCGGTGCGCCTATGGAGCCGACGTCTTACAAGGACCTCTTGGACCCTGACGCGTCTGGCAAAATTGCCATCCCCTCCCCGCTCACATCAGGCGCTGCCACCATCACCATGGCAACCCTCACCGAAGACCCCAACCTGGGCTGGGACTACTATGTGGCCCTTGCTGAGCAACAAACCCTCGCCCAGGGTGGCAATGGCGGTGTCTACCGTGCCGTGTCTGGCGGTGAGAAGCTTTATGGCTTCGTTGTGGACTTCCTTGCCATCCGCAACAAGGCCGACGGCGCCCCCATCGACTTCGTGTTCCCCAAAGAAGGTGTCTCGTTTGTGACCGAGCCGGTCGCAATCCTCAAAACGGCCCAGAACCCTGAAGCTGCCAAAGCGTTTGTGGACTTTCTGCTCTCACCGGAGGGTCAACAGCTTGCCGCAAGCCAAGGCTACCTGCCGGCCCACCCCGATGTGACGCCGCCTGCCGGCTTCCCGCCC
>JBCDLN010000139.1:0-10247 GCA_038745295.1 Pseudomonadota bacterium
AAAACAAACCCCCAGCGCCTCCGGGCTGAGAGCCCTGCTCAGCCAGCCTCGCGGCCAGACATTTCAATCTCCCAAACGCCAATCCCAGCCACGCCGCTGTCAAATCAAGACGGTTTCATCGCGTCTTTGGCTCAATCGGCCCAGCCAGCCGGCGTGCACAATGGGCGCGGGCGTCCGGCGCCAGATCGTATCGGCGTTTACCGAAACAACGTCATCGTATCGCTGCGGGAGGCTTTGGCCACCACCTTCATCGCGACGCGCCGCCTGATGGGTGATGCGTTCTTTGACGCTGCTGCTGTGGCCTTTGCGCAGGACAACAAACCCGCATCCCCGCTCCTGTTTGAGTACGGCGGCGCGTTCCCTGATTTCTTGGCAACCCTTCCCGGCCTCGCGGACTATCCCTTTGTCCACGAGGCGGCGCGCATCGAGTTTGCGCGGGTGTGCGCGTACCATGCGGCTGATCAAACGCCGCTCGCGCCGGACGCTTTGGCCGCCGTCCCGCCGGACGCGCTGGAAAACGTTCGCTTCAGGCCCCACCCCACCGTCATGCTCCTCTCTTTGCCTGCTGGCGGATTGTCAGCCTGGCAACGCAATCTCGATCTTGAGGAAGTGCCTGCACCAGCTGCCCTCATCACACGTCCGGTTATGGAGGTGCTCGTCACCCCCCTCACAGCCCCTGAATACGAATTTGCCCGTGCGCTCGTTTCCGGTCAGCCGCTCGGGCAAGCTGCCCTTATCGACGATCTTGATTTAGCCACCGCGCTCACTCGACTGTTGTCTCAAGGGGCATTTCAGGCTTTGGATCTGCCCGACAGATCATCCTAGCCAACCCTCCCCCACGATGATCCCTGCGCGAGGCCATCATGCTGCTCGTTCGACTGCACAACTCTGTCTTTTCCGCCCTTCAACGCCTGCTTGACGGCTGGCTCATCAGCTCGCTGGCGCGTCTGGTGTTCGCTGGCGTCCTCTTCGTCTACTTCTGGAACAGCGCCATGACGAAGCTGGGCGATGGCATCATGGGGCTCTTTAGCCTCAGTGTCGGCGCCTACGCACAGATTTTGCCCAAGCAGATGGAGGCGGTGTCCTTTGATCCGTCCGCTCTCCCGCTGGTCTCCCACCTGATTGTCTACGCTGGGACCTATGCAGAAATCGTATTGCCGGTATGCATTGTTGTGGGTCTTTTCACGCGCCTTGCGTCCATCGGTATGATTGGGTTCATTGCTGTCATGACGTGGACAGACATCACCCAACACGCTGTCGATGCGGCCACCATCGGTGCGTGGTTCGATCGCGATTCGGGCTCAGCCATTGCCGACCAGCGGTCGCTCTGGGTGTTCCTCCTAATCGTGTTGGCGCTCAAAGGGCCTGGACCGCTATCGCTTGACGCGCTCTGGGGCCGAATTCGAGGTTACCGTTGAGTTTTGCATCGGACAATTGGGCCGGCGCCTCCGACAAGGTGATGGCGGTGCTTGCCGAAGCCAATGACGGTGAGGTGCCCGCCTACGGCAACGACCCGTGGACCGGCCGTGCGCTCGATCTGTTAAGCGAGCAGTTTGAGCGCGACGTGGCTGCGTTCACCGTCTCCACCGGCAGCGCCGCCAATGGCTTGGCGCTGGCCAGCTTCCATAAGCCGGGTGGAGTGGTGATCGGCCATGTGGACGCCCACTTCATCCGCGATGAGGCGGGCACACCGCTCCTTTATTCCCCTGGGATGGCGGTCGACACTGTGGACGGCCCCCGCGGTATGGTGACGGCGGACGCCCTTGCCCAGCGCCTAGCTGACTATCCCGCAGGCGGTGTCCACCATGGACGCCCCACAACGGTGTCCATATCCAATGTCAATGAGATCGGCCAGTGCTACAGGGCGTCCGATGTGGCGGAAATTGCCGCGGTCGCCCGCAGGCACGGCTGCGCCCTCCACATGGATGGGGCGCGCTTTGTTAATGCGCTTGCCTTCACCAAAGCATCGCCCGCCGACCTCACCTGGCGGGCTGGCGTCAATGTCCTGTCCCTTGGGCTGACCAAGACTGGCGGCTGGTGCGCGGAAGTGGTGATCTTCTTCGATCCTGCCATGCGCGAGGACGCGAGCTATCGGCACAAACAGACCGGCCAGCTCCTGTCGAAGAACCGCTTCGCCGCTGCCCAGATTGTCGCCCTCCTTGAAGATAACCACGCCCTGACCCTCGCCACCCATGCCAACTCGATGGCTGAGCAGCTGGGCGATGTCTTGCGCGTCAGCAATCACGCCACACTCGCCCTCCCCGTCCAGTCCAACGAGGTGTTTGCCTACCTTTCCCCTGAGGCGGCAGCGGCGATGAAGCGCGCCCAAATCAACGCCTATGCCTGGGCGAGCCGTTCAGAGCACCTTCCTGACGCGCCCGCCGCCGACTGGGCGCTGCACCGCTTCGTTGCGAGTTTTCGCACAACGGACACGCAGGTGACGGCGGTGGAAACGGCGCTGCGCAGCATGGACTAGCTGTAGAAGCTCTGAAGGTTGCTCACTCTAAGGTCCGTCAACACTCAGAAGTGCTCTGAAAGAACCCTTAACATGTTCCTTTGGTGGGACACCAAACAGCGACGTTCCTCCGGAGCCGACACCGTCAGGAGCCCGCGGTGGGCCTGATGGGTCAACCCCCAAGAGGCGAAGCCGTGGGTTGATGCATCAGGACCACCGCGGGACACTTGACCCTAGGCGGGAGCAGTGAGGCACGGCCCCCTATGGCGGTTCCGCAATGAACAACGTTGATGGAAACGACAACTAGCGGTTCGCGGGCGAGGCGGCCGGTTGGCTCAAAAGCGTTGAACACGGCTCATATCATGCCACGGTGGACCGCTCGGTTTGCAGCCTGAGGCGTGGCGGCCAGGCTGATGTGCCGCCCCGGCCAACCCCCACTCAGTCGATGCCAGCGTCTGAAAGGGCCCGCTCGATCCGCTCCACATCCACCGGGTTGTTGAGCTCCCAGAAGGGCCGGCCCCTGGCCTCCACCTCAACGCATTGGATCTGCGCGCCATTTTCTAAAAAACGCAGCTGCTCCAACCCTTCACGCCGCTCAAGATGGCCAGGCTCCCAGGCCATGTATTGGGTCAGCGCTGCGGGCCGATACGCATAAAGGCCCACATGGTGGAAAACCCCTTGCGCATCCCCCTCGGTCTCAATGCCATCGGCGTAGGGCACGACCTCTTTGGAAAAATAGAGGGCGTGCATGTGCCGGTCCATCACTGCCAGCGTGCCGCCCACCCGGCCGTGGCGCCGGTCATTTTGAAACCGCGCCAGGATCGCCAGATCGCACCGGAGCACCGGGGTGGCGACATCAGCCTGCCCGAGCCCCGCCACCAAAGCATCAATAAAGTCCGGCGGGGTGAGAGGAGCATCGCCCTGCACATTCACCAAAATGTCCGGCTGCGGCGATAACCGTGAGAGCACCTCCGCGCAGCGTTCGGTGCCATTGCGGCAATCGGGCGACGTCATCATCACCTCAGCGCCGAAACCGTTGGCGTGGGCGGCAATGCGCGGATCGTCGGTCGCCACAATGATGCGCTCGATCCATGAGGCTTCGCTGGCAGCCCGATAGGTCCGCTCCACCAGCGACCTGGCCTCTCCACTGGCCCCCCGCAAAGGCACCAGTGGTTTGCCCGGGTAGCGCACCGACTGAAACCGCGCCGGAATAGCAACCACAACCCGCATCAAGGACCCTCACCGCTCACCACTTGCCGTTGCGGCACTGACTGTTCGCCATCCCTCAAAGATCCTCAAGGTGGGGTCAACTGCGCGCGGCCATTCTCCCCCTCATTCGCAACGAGTGGCACGCAGCAAAGTTGCAGTGCCGCCGCTGCCAAGAGCCGGAGCCATCCACGCAAAAAACCCACCGGCCGAACCGGTGGGTAAGGGAAAGGATCGGGAGGTGAAGGCCCCAACCTGAACGCACGCCGTCGAAGACGGGCCTTTGCTGGAGTACCCAAAAGCCACGCTCACCGACGCAGGGTAGCGCACAGGCGGGGAGACAATCAGGCGGGGCAAAGCGCGTGGTGCCGAAACGCAAAACCTTCCATCGGCACCATGGCGCAGGCGAGGCGAAAGCGCGTTACGCCTCTAGGGAAGCGCACCGCGCTCAGGCTTCCTTTACCGCTCGCGGGTGCACGGGATGCCGGATGATTGCATCCGGCTGTGACCCGCTCTAGGCGGCTTTTGTGCCCTCGATCGACGGGCCGCCAGTGGAGATGTCCACTTTACGGGCCTTCTTGGCCTCGGGGATCTCCCGGCTCAGGTCGATGTGCAAGAGCCCGTGGTCGAGCGAAGCACCCGAAACAATCACGTGATCAGCGAGCTGGAACCGGCGCTCAAAGGCGCGATTGGCAATGCCACGGTAAAGGACAGCTGCTGGATCAGCATCGCTCTCGCCTTTGGAGCCGGTGACCGTCAGCGTGTTTTCCTTCACCTCAATGCTGAGGTCAGCCTCGGTAAAGCCGGCCACTGCCATAGTCACGCGGTAGGCGTCATCGGCGGTGCGTGCGATGTTGTAGGGCGGATATCCCTGCGACTGGTTGGCGACGGCTGCATTGTCGAGCAGCGAAAACAAACGGTCGAAACCAACGGTCGAGCGGTAGAGCGGCGTAAGATCGAATTGACGCATAGTCGTCCTCCATGAGAAGCAACGGTGTGGTCACTGCCCGTCCTGGGCCAGTGAACGTCCTCTGATGTGACCCCATCATTGGCAGCCACATCGCGAATGTGGTGGTGGCGCGGGGGGCTTTCAAGGCGGGGGGCTTCCAAGAGAGACCTGTTGGTGGGGTGAGCGTGGCAAAAGCAACTTGGGGCGTGCCCGACCTTGGCGGCACCATCGGTGTTGTGCATGGCGCGGCGGCGCTGAGGGTGGCCCACTGGCCCGCGAGCGGCATCCCGCGCGGAACGGTGGTTGTGGTCACCGGTCGGGCCGAGTTCATCGAGATGTACGGGGAGACGATTGCGGATCTGCGCGCCCGCGGCTTCGCAGTTGTGGCGTTTGACTTTCGTGGCCAGGGCGGCTCGGCGCGCCAGGCCGAGCGCGCCGGTCACATTGCACGGTTCGACCACTACGCCGACGATGTGGCGACCGTCGTCCGCTTCGCCGTTGAAGCCGAGCTCCCGCGCCCCTTCGTGGTCCTCGCCCACTCCATGGGCGGGCTTGCGGCGCTGATGGCCCAGCCTCAGCTCCAGGGTGATGTGGCGCGGATGATTCTGCTCGCGCCGCTCATGGGGATTAAGGACCTTCCGCTCGCCCCAGGGATGGCGCGCCTCTTAGCAAGCCTTGCAACGCTTATCGGCCTTGGCCGCAAACCGGTGAGCGCACGCATCCCGCTCCCCACACCTGAGCGTTTCGAAGCCAACAGGCTCACCAGCGACAAGGCACGCTACGAGCACTTGTGCGACGTTGTCGCCCAAAACCCCGACCTTTTGACCGGCCCGCCCAGCTTCCAGTGGATGCGGGCCGCCTTCCGCGCCATCGACCGCATGGCCGGCAAAGCTGAGCAGCCGCTCCCCATTCCGACGCTTTTTGTTGCCTCAGGCGAGGACGAGATTGTGTCCAACAAATCCATCGATGGGTTTGCGCGCAAGGTTCCAGGTGGCGGCATGGTCCTCATCCGCACGGCGCGGCACCAAGTCCTGTTTGAGCGTGATGGTCTGCGCAAACAGTTCTTCGCCGCGTTCGATGCGTTCCTGGCTCAGTTGCCCGCCGCAGATGAAGCGCCTGCCTCGCGTAACCGCAAACAAGGCCAGTCGCTGCGTTTTGATGTGGGACAGTCAGCGCCGCCACCTGCTGATGCGCCCGCCAGTGCGCCCATCAGTACGCCCGACGCGCTGGACACCCCCGACGCGGCCGCGACTGACGATGACGCGCTGGCGCAAAACAGTCTCCCAGGTGTGGAATCTGACGCGGACACCGCCGCACCTGAAAGGGCCGAACAGGAGGCGCCCGAAACACCGGCTGAACCGGTTTTGCCCACCGTGGTCCTTCCCTTGCGAGCAACCGCTGCTGCCTCTGAGCCGCTTGAAAGCACCGCGGGCGATGAGGCCGCCCCCTCAGTGCAAGACGCGCCGGCGCGGCCATCCCCGACCAAAAGCCCGCGCACGAAACAATCAAGTGCGCAGGAGGTTTGGGTGACCCCGCCAGAGCCTCAAGGGCCGCAATACGGTGCACAGGTGGTGGTGAGCGAAGCCGGCGCGTCGCACCCACCAGCGCCCTCGCCCTCGACTTCGTCCGACCCGTCCCCCGTTTCCTCGCCCCCTCCAAGTGCAGCTCAACGCCCGGCGCCACCTACAGCCGCACCCCTTTCGTTGCGGCAGCGCCGAAATGAGCGGCGCCGCCAGCGCGAGGCGGCCATGGGACGAGATGAAAAAGCGTCGCAATCCTCAAGTGCGGGCGAGCAAATCGTCCCCGAACCGCAGGCTCCCAGCCCCAACCCTTCCTCACAATCGCTCCCAGGTGGCCTTGCGGGCCCCGCCCCTTGGCTGGGCTCCACCGAGGGCGATACCGACATTTTGCTCGCCCCTGAAGTGATCGACACAACGCCATCGCCACACGATGACGACTTCCCCGATCTCACCAGTGTCGTCGCTCTTGCCGACGCGGACCCGGATCCTCATGCACCGGCACCGGAGGAGATTGTGGCAGAAGACACCTTCGCTCGAACCACAAGCGCCGAAGCCTCGCAGAGGGGTCGTGAGGCAGTCGCGCGCTCTGACTCCAGCGCAAGTAAGCGCTCGTTGCGACGGTCAACGCTTTTGCGCAAACTGCAGCGCCGGCAAGCCGCGGAGACTGCATCAGCGCCACACGCCGCCAGTCATGCCACGACCCCGCCTGCGACAGCCACGCCTGCGACAGCCACGCCTGGCATCCAGGAGGTGGACGATGCCGGCGATTTCGACGACCCTCACACCGGCACCGATCGCGCGATGGCGTCGGGCGACAGCATTGCGCCGCGCGGGCCCAAGACACTGCGCCCCGGCAAGATCGGGCGCCGCCGCCCGAAGGCCCGCTGATGGCTGCGTGGGACTTTTTCTCTGATGCTGTCCAAGCGGTTGGCTCGGCAGGGTCAGACGTGTTTGACAAGTTGCGCGGGGCGTTCGGCAATGGCCCCCAAGCGCGGCAAGCGGCCTTTTCTATGGCGGTGGTGGCGCTTGCAGCCAAAATGGCCAAGGCTGACGGTGTCGTCACGATGGCCGAAACGACGAGCTTTTGGACCCGGTTCGATGTGCCGGACGATGCTATTTCCCCCATCCGCCGGTTGTTTGACCTTGCCCAAAAGGACGTTGCAGGCTTTGAGGCCTACGCTCAAAAGATCGCAAAACTCTTCCCGGAAGATGAGGCGGTCCGCGAAGACATCCTTGATATTTTGTATGCCATTGCCGCTGCTGACGGCGTCCTCCACGAGGCTGAAGATGCATTCTTGAGCCGGGTTGCGGATATCTTTCAGCTCGATGGTGTGCGTGTGAACCGGGTAAGAGCGCGGCACCTCCTGCCCAACATCGACCCGTTTGCGGTGCTGGGCCTCCCCTCGGACGCCAACTTGGAGACGGTCCGCAAACGCTGGCGCGAGCTGGTGAAAGAGCATCACCCCGACAGTTTGATTGCCCGGGATGTGCCGCCCGCCTTCGTGAAGATCGCCACCGAGCGGCTTGCCGCTGTCAACGAGGCCTACGAAGCCATCGTTCGCATGTACAGTTAGACTTCTGTTCGTCACCCATTAGGCTCATGGGCAGCATCGCTCAGACCCCAAACCAATCCCCGCCATGCACCCACACCGCACTGTCCCCTCCCCCAACTACGACGAGCGCAGCGGCGCACCCGACATGATCGTCCTCCACTACACAGACATGGACGACGTGGAGGCGGCCATCAAATGGCTTAGCAATCCTGAAAGCCGGGTGAGCGCCCACTACGTCATCACCGCACAAGGCGAATGCGTGGACATGGTCGAAGAGGGGCGCAGAGCGTGGCACGCCGGCGTCTCCTCCTGGGAGGACACCACCAACATCAACGACCGCTCCATCGGCATTGAACTCGACAGTCCAGGGCACCGCCCCACCGCGCCAGAGTTCCCCGCGGCACAGATCGACACGTTGCTCTTGTTGATCGATGCCATCAGAGGCCGTTGGAGCATTCCGCGCCGCCGGATTGTGGCCCATTCAGACATTGCCCCCATGCGCAAGATCGATCCTGGCGAAGCCTTCCCTTGGAAGAGGCTCGCCGAGGCTGGGCACGCCCTTCTGGCTGAGGCTCTCGCACCGCCCAAGCGCGCAAACACAGCACTGCTCTTCCACGAACTCAACGCCGCAGGCTACGGCTGGCCCGAGACGCCTGAAGAGGAGGCCGCGCTGGTACGCGCCTTTCATAGGCGCCACCGACCGGCAGACGTGGACGTCCCGGCCGATGGAACCACCATGGCCCTTGCCCGTGCGTTCCGCATCGCTGTGGAGGATGACCGCCGCGCTGCGCCCTGACGGCACCCGTTCCACCCGTCGTCGGGGGTCATGGGCGTACAGCCAATTGCCATCCGCATCGCGCGTTCTCGAGCGGATCATGCTGGGTTCCAAGCGCACGAATTTTTGGACGTGACCTGGTGCGGCTCGGCCTTGTTCGAAGGTCCCCACACAACCAAGGTGCTCCCGTGACCTGCACGAGCAAGCCACTATGGCCCGTTCCGAAGAGGTCACGAGCGGAAACAACATCCGCTCACACGATGCCTTCGCGGCCTCTAGATGCAGAAGCTATGAAGGTTGTTCACTCAAATCTCCGCCAAAACACCCTTCACATGTTCCTTTGGTGGGACACCAAACAGCGACGTTCCTTCGGAGCCGACATGATCAGAAGCCCGCGGTGGGCCTGATGGGTCAACCCCGAAGAGCGAAGCGTGGGTTGATGCATCAGGGCGACCGCGGGACAATTGACCCTTGGCGGGAGCAGTGAGGCACGGCCCCCTACGGCGGTTCCGCAGTGAATAACGTTGATGGCAAACGACATCCAGCGCGCGTCACGCTGCTATGGAAGCGGGCCGCGCTCAGGCTTTACTTGTCGGTCGCGGGTGCACGAGACGCCGGATGATACCATCCGGCTGTGACCCGCTCTAGAGTGCATAAGCGCATGCCGCGGCGCTGGTAAAAGGCGCTGTTGGGGCGGTCATGCAACGCGCAACGCTGTGCCACACCGCCGGTGGAGCGCAACGTTTTGCTGGCCCGCTTTGCCGCGCTGACCGGCGGGCAGACCCGAGCCGGTACCTCAAGGCACCGCCATCGGTGGCGGGCGCGCAAGTGGCTCGACCCACGTGGTGTTCGCTCACGTGACTTGGACAAGGACGATCATAGATCCTCTCAAAGTCCCGGGCAGCGCCCACAGACCTGCCGGTCACGTGCGGCGTCGGCGCTGGCAAACGATGACCCTGATCGCCACACCTCAACAGCATCGTATCGATGCGCCCTTGGTGTTTGACGGGCCATTAAAATGGCGGCTGGTGCGGGCCGCAGTCGATGCGTGAGCGGCGCGCACACGTCACCGCGGCGGGGGCCCACCTTGGAGCATCTGGGCATCGAGAGGGGAAGGCCGTACCGGGCGCCACCAGAGCCGCTGGAGCCCACGCTTCGTTCTTGGCGCTCTATTCGCCACGTCAGAACATGATCAACCAGGACTTCACGAAACTGCAGCCCATGGTTTGCGATGGAAAGGCAAGCCACCGAACACCCGGCGCTGCATTGCGAACCCTTTGGACCAACTCACCGTCACACTCAGCGCGATACGCTCGAGCTCTCCAACCGATCTGTCTGAACCGCCGCGATCGCCACGGTGACGCGCTCAACCCAAGCCGTAATGGGTCAGGTTGATCCAACCTCGCCCAACATTGCTCTAGCGGCGCCTTAAATCAGCAAGCAACTTTGATGAGGCAAACCCATCCGGGATTTTCCCGTTCTTGGACTGATAGGCGCGGATCGCTTTGCGGGTATTGGGTCCAACCTTCCCGTCCACCCCACCGGTGGAAAAGCCCCGCCGGCTGAGGAGCGACTGCATCTCTCGCACTTCCGCACGGGTGAGAGGCCGCTCATCCCGCGGCCAAGCGCGCGAAAAGTCCCCCCCGCCGATGATCCTGTCCGACAGGTGGCCCACAGCAAGAGCATACGCGTCAGCGTTGTTATAGCGCTTGATGACGTCAAAATTGCGCAGCATCAGAAACGCCGGCCCGCGCGCGCCGCCTGGGTAGAGCAGGTAGGCCGTGTCGTC
>JBCDLN010000140.1:0-10153 GCA_038745295.1 Pseudomonadota bacterium
GCACCGATGGCAAGGGCAATCAACTGGTGGCCCAGGCAAATTCCAAAGACCGGCAGACCAGAGCCGATCAAGCCCTTGAGTGTGGTTCCGACGATCTTGATGGTCGCTTCGGGGTCCCCTGGCCCGTTGGAGAGGAAAACGCCGTCGGGCGCTTCTGCCATCACGTCATCAACCGTTGCTGTGGCAGGAAGCACCACCACACGGGCTCCCCGCTCGGCGAGGAGGTTTAGGATGTTGCTTTTGATCCCATAGTCGAGCGCAACGATTTTGGGACCGTCGGCGCTCCCCTTGCCGTATCCGGCGCCGAGCTGCCAGACCGATTGCGACCACGGCCGAGACGCCTGCATGCTGACGGTGGTGGCGAGTTCCGCGCCCGTCATCTCGGGGGCCGCGTTGGCCGCCGCAATCAGCGCTTGAACGTCAAAAACACCGTCGGGGCTATGGGCAAGGGCGGCATTCATCATCCCCCCCTCGCGGATGCGGGCGGTGAGGGCGCGGGTATCCACCCCGCAGATGCCCACAATGCCGCGCCGTTCGAGCCAAGCATCAAGGCTTTCTTCGGCCCGCCAGTTTTGCGGCTTGCTGATGGAGGCGCGCAAAATGGTGCCGCGCGCGGCCAACTGTGCCTCTGCAGCAACAGTCTCCACATCCTCATGATTGGCGCCCACATTCCCGATGTGGGGAAATGTGAACGTGACAATCTGCCCCGCATAGGACGGATCGGTCAGGATTTCCTGGTAGCCGGTGAGCGAGGTGTTGAAGCAAACCTCGCCCACTGCGGTGCCTTTGGCGCCTGCGCCTTCACCAAAAAGGACAAGCCCGTCAGCCAGCGCGAGGCAGGCTGTCGCCTTAGGGTCGGACCAAGGGGCTGGCTGGCTCATGGGGCATCCTGGGGTCTGTGGGCGGGCGCAAAGGGAAGGAATTGCGCGGCTGTTTCCCGTGACCACAATCACAGAAAGTCAGTCATGCACAAGCCTCAGCTTGTGGTGAGACGTCGCTCACACCACTCTCTTGCAGCAGGCCCAAATGTGCGTCATGTCTTCATGAGTAAGGCCTCACGCAACCCCGTTGGGTTGGGGTGGTGGGACTTGCGGGTTGGCGTCTCCCATTGGTGATGATATGCGGCTCGCCGCGTGTAAGCCTGGTGAAACGGGTGTGACCATGATTGTTCGGGATCAATTGCACGATGCCATTCGTGATGCGGTGGACCGCGATGACAGGCGCCGTGTGTGTACGCTGCGGCTGATCCAAGCGGCCATTCGCGACCGTGATGCCGCCCACTGCGCCGGCAACGGTGAGAAAATCAGCGAAAGCGAGGTGGCGTCTCTTTTGCGCACCATGATCAAGCAGCGCAAAGAGCAGATTGAGGCGGAGACGGCGGCCGGGAAGGACGCTGTCGTGACGCAAACCCAACGCGAGATCGAAACGATCCGCGAGTTCATGCCAAAGTTGATGGATGAGCCCACCATGCGCCAAGCCTGCACACAGGTCATGGCAGAGATCGGGGCCGCCGGCCTCAGAGACGTGGGGCGCACCGTGGCAGCCCTCAAAAAACGCTATCCCGGACAACTGGATATCGGCCAGGCGAGCTGCATGGTTCGCGGTATGTTGCGCTAGCTGCCTGCCAACAGCGGGCTTCACTGAGCCCTATCAACGCTGCCTGTGCAGCGATGCAGCCTGGCCCTCAACGCCGCGTGCCCCTCAAAGCCGCGTGCCCCTCAAAGCCCCCCGCCCACGACGAGTAGAAGCTTTGAGGGCTGTTCACTCTGAGGTCCAGCAAAACTCAGAAGTACTCTGAAAGAACCCTTCCCATGTTCCTTTGGTGGGACACCAAACAGCGACGTTCCTCCGGAGCCGACACCATCAGAATCCCGCGGTGGGCCTGATGGGTCAACCCCGAAGAGCGAAGCGTGGGTTGATGCATCAGGGCCACCGCGGGAGAATTGACCCTAGGCGGGAGCAGTGAGGCACGGCCCCCCTGAAGCGGGACCGCAATGAACAAAGTTGAAGGCAAACGACATCCAGGCCGCCTGCCTCACAAATCTGCATAGCCCAGAAGGCCGACTCCCGGTTGAAGCCGCCTGCCCCTCAACACCGCCGGTAGCCGGTGATCTGGCAAGCAGCGCTCCAACGTTCCAACAGCTCCACCCAGCGCCGTGGCGTCGAAAGCTGCAAGGTTTGGCTCCCCGTGCGCTGCACCCATTGCCCGTTCATCAATTCAACAATCGTGCAAACGGGGAAAACAGGTACATCCTCTTGGGAAGCCAACTGAGTGGTCCGCTTCGCGGCCTTCCCATGCTAGGACGCCCTGAGGTGTGGAGTGGCTTATGCGCATTTCTCAAGACTTCTTGGCAGAGCTGCGGGCGCAAATCTCGCTGTCGGACGTCATTGGGCGGTTTGTCAGCTGGGACCGGCGCAAATCCCAACCCGGCAAAGGGGATTACTGGGCCTGCTGCCCCTTTCACGAGGAGAAGACACCCTCGTTCCATGTGAGCAACAGCCGCGGTTACTATCATTGCTTCGGCTGCCATGCGTCTGGCGACCACGTCCGCTTTTTGATGGACCACCAGGGGCTGCCTTTCCCGGAGGCTGTGCGGGCTGTTGCTGATGCCGCCGGCGTTGCCATGCCCGAACCCTCAAGGGCCGCACGAGGCCTTGAAATCAAGCGCAAACGCCAGCGTTCCGCCCTTGACGCTGCGCTTGAAGTCTATGAGAGCGCCCTTTGGGGTGCTGCCGGCCGCTCCGCCCGCGATTATGCGCACGAGCGCGGGTTTGGCGAAGAAACCCTGCGGCGCTTTGGTTTTGGCCTTGCCCCTGAACTGAGGGGTTTTTTGAGCCGCCAGCTCACGGCAGAAGGCTTTAGCGCGAAGGATCTGGAAGAGGTGGGCCTGGTGGTCCGGGGCGATCGCGGCGATGTTTATGACCGTTTCCGCGGGCGGCTCGTCCTTCCGATCCATGACGGGCGCGGCAGGATTGTGGGCTTTGGCGGCCGCGCTCTCAATGGGCGCGAGCCCAAATACCTCAACTCACCCGAGACGGAGGTCTTTGATAAGTCAGCGCTTTTGTTTAATGCCCATCGCGCCCGCGGCGCCGCCCATCGCAGCAATACGCTTTACGTGGTGGAGGGTTATCTTGATGCGGTGGCGCTTGATCAGGCCGGCATTGAAGCGGTGGTGGCAAGTCTTGGGACGGCTCTCACTGAAACCCAGATCAAAAAAGCGTGGGAGATGGCGGACGAGCCAGTCCTCTGTTTTGACGGTGATTCTGCCGGCCGCGCTGCTGCTTCCCGCGCCATCGATCGCATCGTCCCGTTGCTGACCGCGGGGCGCTCGTTCGCTCTCTTGTCGCTCCCCTCAGGCCAAGACCCTGACGATGTGGTGCGCGAAGGGGGCCGCGCGGCCTTTGAGGCTCTTGCTCAGTCGGCCGAGCCGCTGGTGGATGCCATTTTCGCCAAGGAGGCCGCCCAGGGGACCCACACCCCTGAACGCCTGGCCGCGCTTGAAGACCGACTGGATCGCCTGTGCGAAACCATCGCCGACGCGCGCGTGCGCGGTCACTACCGCAATGCTTTGCGCGAGCGGCTCTTTGCGCTGCGCCGCGCGACGCGGGCCCCCGCGCAAAAACCTCACCGGCCCAGCCTTGCGGCCAGCCTTCCCGCGCCGGGCGGCGGCAGCGATCAGTTGGTGGATCTGGAGCGGGTGGTGCTGGGCCTCCTCATTTGGCAGCCCCGCATGATTGAAGAGTTCAGCGAAGAGCTGGCCAACCTCCAGTTTGCCAATGCGGCCCATCAAGGCCTTGCCACGATGCTTGTCGATGCCGTTGGGCAGGCGGGTACAGCTGGGCAGGACGGGCACGATCAGACCCCTTCGGCCCTGTTGAGCAGGCTGCCGGAACGGGCGCGCATGTGTGTGAGTGAGGTCTGGGGCGATTCGTCCGACCCGGCCGGCCCCAAACTCCTCCAGCGCTACCCAATTTTGCGCTGTGAGCCGGGCAGCGGCTTCATTACCCAATCGTTAAACACATTTTTGATGAAACTTTCGTTGCGCGAACAGCAGGCGGAGCACAATAGCGCCATAAAGGCCTGGCAAGAGGGTGACAGCGTCGCTCAAGCGCGGATTTTCTCGCTTTCCGAAGCCATCACGCGCCAAACGGTGGACGTTGCGGAGGCCGAACAACGCCTCACCGAGCTGGCAACTCAGCTGCGTCGCCATAAGGGTGAGCGCGAGACCCGATAGGCAAAGGCAAACTCGTTTCAACTTGAACCTTGCGCCGGCCATCCACAGCGTTATTTATCGGTTTTCTGGAAGCGTTCGATGTGACCCACGCGCCCCTTGCGTGCTGTTTGGGCACTCCTTTTCATCTCCGCGGGCTCAGCACGACCGGGGGACGGTCACCTTAGGCTCAGTTTGCCGCGGGCCTGCGCGCAATCGGGAGGACACACTTGGCGACGAAAGCGAATGCGGCGGAGAGTAAGGACCCCTCAGTGGAAGCCTCGGATAAGCCTCTCCTCGACCTGAACAACGCAGCCGTCAAGAAGCTGATCAAAACAGCCAAAAAACGCGGTTACGTCACCCACGACGAGCTCAACGAAGTGTTGCCGTCTGACCAGGTGTCGGGCGATCAAATCGAAGACATCATGGCGATGCTCAACGACATGGGCATCAATGTGGTCGAGCAGGACGAGCAAGACGACAATGATGATGGTGACGGCGAATCGCGCGAGCTGACCGCTGATTCAGCCACAAAGACGGTTACGAAGAGTACCACGCGCGAGCCTGCTGAGCGCACCGACGACCCTGTGCGGATGTATTTGCGCGAAATGGGGTCGGTGGAGCTCCTCTCGCGCGAAGGCGAGATCGCCATAGCCAAGCGCATTGAGGCGGGCCGCAACTTCATGATTGCGGGCCTTTGCGAGAGCCCGCTCACCTTCCAAGCTATCATCATTTGGCGCGATGAACTGGTGGAGGGGAAAGTTCTCCTGCGCGAGATTATCGATCTTGAGGCCACCTACGCCGATCCTGATGGCAAAGCCCATCTGGCCCAGGCGGAGGAGGCGGCCAATCCCACCGCTGTGGACCCGGTCATCCCCCAAACAGGTGAACGCGCGACCCCGCCTGTGGCAGGTGCTGCCAACGCCAACCAGCCGGCGGAAGCGGAAAGCAACGTCATTCCCCTCAACGGCGTGCGCCCCGGCGCTGAGCCTGAGACGGAAGACGATAACGACGACGATGACTACGAAAGCTCGCTCTCCCTGTCCGCCATGGAAAATGAGCTGAAGCCCAAAGTCCTCGAGACCTTCGAAACCATCGCTGACAATTATAAGAAGCTGCGGAAGCTCCAGGAGCAGCTGGTGGAAAGCCGTATGGCCGACGACACCGGCCTTTCTCCCGCGCAGGAGCGGCGCTACCGCAAGCTGCGTGAAGACATTGTGGCGAGCGTCAAGTCTCTCCTCCTCAACCCGCAGCGCATCGAAAGCCTCGTTGAGCAGCTTTACGACATCAACAAGCGTCTCATTGGCCACGAAGGCCGGCTGATGCGCATTGCCGATAGCTACGGCATCGACCGGGCGGACTTTATCCGCCACTACCAGGGCAACGAGCTGGAGCCCGGCTGGATCGAGCGCGTGGCTGTGCTTCCCGGCCGGGGCTGGAAAGATTTTGTCCAGCACGAGCGCGATACGGTGGGCAACCTTCGTCAGGAAATCCAAGAGATTGCCTCACAGGCTGGCCTTGAGGTGCCGGAGTTCCGGCAGATCGTCCAAAAGGTGCAAAAGGGCGAGCGGGAGGCCCGGCGCGCCAAAAAGGAGATGGTGGAGGCAAACCTGCGCCTGGTGATCTCCATCGCCAAAAAATACACGAACCGCGGGCTTCAGTTCCTCGATCTCATCCAAGAGGGCAACATCGGCCTCATGAAGGCGGTGGATAAGTTCGAGTATCGCCGCGGCTACAAGTTCTCCACCTACGCCACGTGGTGGATCCGTCAGGCGATCACCCGGTCCATTGCCGACCAGGCGCGCACCATCCGCATTCCGGTGCACATGATCGAGACCATCAACAAGATCGTGCGCACATCCCGGCAAATGCTCCATGAGATCGGTCGCGAACCCACGCCGGAAGAGCTTGCTGAAAAGCTCGCCATGCCGCTTGAGAAGGTGCGCAAGGTCCTCAAGATCGCCAAGGAGCCCATCAGCCTTGAAACCCCCATCGGGGACGAGGAGGATTCGCACCTTGGGGACTTCATTGAAGATAAGAATGCTGTCCTACCCATCGATGCGGCCATTCAGTCCAACTTGCGTGAGACCACCACGCGGGTCCTCGCCTCGCTTACGCCGCGGGAAGAGAGGGTGCTGCGGATGCGCTTCGGTATCGGCATGAACACCGATCACACGCTGGAAGAGGTGGGTCAGCAATTCTCGGTGACGCGGGAGCGTATCCGCCAGATCGAGGCGAAGGCGCTGCGCAAACTCAAACACCCTTCCCGCTCGCGCAAGCTGCGCTCGTTCTTGGACAGCTGATTGAAGGGATGAGCCCCTGTCGGCGTGCCAACGCCGACGCACCCGTCCGCCCCACCGCCATCGCGGAAGATAGGGAGATTGGCCAATGACATCGTCCCACGATGCGCGGGCCACGGATGCAAAAGCCGGCGCGCAGCCGGCCACCGAGCCAAAGGCCGGCGCGCAGCCGGCCGACAATGCACAGGCCGGCGCGAAGCTGGCCGACAATGCAAAGCCCGGCGCTAAGCTGGCCGACAATGCAAAGCCCGGCGCGAAGCTGGCCGACAATGCGCAGGCCGGCATGCAGCTGCCTACAGATCCAAAGGCCGGCGCGGAGCCGGCCGACAATGCACAGACCGGCGCGCACGTATCCGAAGATGCCAATGCCGGCGCGGAGCCATCGCATGGTGCAAAAGCGTTGGGTGCAGGCGGCGAGGGTGCGAGGCCACAGGCTCAAAGTCCGCGGGGCCGGAGTGCACGGGCGACGGGCGCGCCGAGCCAAGGAGCGCAGGCCCCCGACGCGCGAGCGATTGTGGACTGGATCTTGTCGGAAGGCGTGACCTTCGAAACGCCTGTTCTGGTGGAGAGCCTCGCCCACCGGCTGTTGCGGCTCGGCCTTCCGCTCGATCGCTTCTCCATTGCCCTTGGTCTTCTCAACCCATCGCTGCTCGCGGCAGGGTTCATTTGGCGCCCTGGCCAGAAGATGACCTTTAGCCAGTTCGGCTACGACAATCGGGACAGCGGCCTTTACGAGCGCAGTCCCTTCAAGCGCGCGCACGATACCGGCGAGTGGGTCCACATCGACCTCGCCAACACGCCAGACGAGGCGTACGGCGTGGTGCCGGATCTGCGCAAAGAGGGCATCACCCACTACTACGCCATTCCCATGCGCTACCGGCCCGGCGTCTCCACGGAGGAAGGCTGGCGCATTGCCGGGCGCATGACGATGACCCTTGCCACCAAAGGCGCGCACGACTTCAGCCCAGAGCACCTACAGCTCATCGCCGATATTTTGCCCGCCCTTGCCGTTGCCGCAGAGATCCGCACGCTCTACTCCACCTTCAATGAAGTGCTGTCGGCCTATGTGGGCCGCGAGCCTGCTGAGCAAATTGTGCAGGGGAGCATCCACCGCGGCGAGGTGACGGAGGTGCGCGCCGCCATTTTGGTGGCCGATCTGCGGGGCTTTACGCATTTATCGACCCAGTTGCCGCCGGAGGCGACGGCAGACGTCATCAATCGCTATTATGATGTTGTGGTGCCGGCCATCGAAGCGCGGGGCGGCCAGGTGCTGAAGTTCATCGGCGATGCTGTCTTGGCGACCTTCCCCGCCGCACGTTTGGGGGATGCGGGGGCCATCCTTGCCGCCCTTGATGCCTCCCGTGCTGCGCTTGATACCAAGGTCGACCCCTACGTCAACGGCGAGCGGCGGTTCCCGATCACCTTCGGCATCGCCGTTCACTTTGGTGAAGCCGTCTATGGAAACGTGGGCTCTGGCGACCGGCTGGACTTTACCGTCATCGGCCGCGACGTGAATGTGGCTGCCAGAATTGCGGCCCTGTGCAGCCGGCTGGGCCGCAACTACCTGGTCTCAGAGGCGGTGGCAGAGGTGGGCCGCGCCAATGGCCATCTGATGACCGACGCTGGATCGTTTGACGTGCGCGGCCTCCAGCAGCCGTTGCGGGTGTTTGTGCCCGACACCGAGCGCCTTGGCCCGGCGACCGATGACGGCGTCTCCCAAGGCCTGATGATGGCGCCGACCCTTTAACGCTTCGGCGCGCACTCTTGCGGGACGTCCATTCTGCCTTACGGGCTTGGGCACACCTGGATAGACGTGCACCGGCATAGACGTGCACCGGCATCGACGTGCACCGGTATCGACCCGCACCGGTATCGACGCGCACCGGCATAGACGCGCAACGGCATAGACGCGCAACGGTCGGCCTCGACGCTCGCCGATCGACCACCTCGACGCACCTTCAATTCTTAGTTAATCTTGTACGCGGCGCCGGGTTTTCGGTGCGCATAAGAATAATTTTTACACTGGCGACGGAGGACTTTTCATGAAGCGCATTGTGATTTGCTGCGACGGCACATGGAACGAGCTGGACTTCAGGGTACGGCCGGTCACCAACGTGGTGAAGATCGCTCAATCCATCCACCCCAAAGCCCCTTCCATCCCGGCTGACACCGTGCCGCCGGATGACGAAGGCACAGAGCAAATCGTCTTTTATGATGAAGGTGTGGGCACACTGGAAGGCGAGGCGCTGAAGGGTGGCGGTTTAGGCAAGGGGCTCAACCAAAATATTATCGATGCCTATACGTTCTTGGTGTTCAACTACTCACCAGGAGATGAGATTTACATCTTCGGCTTTTCCCGCGGGGCCTATACGGCGCGATCTCTTGTGGGCTTGATCCGCAATAGCGGCATCTTGCGGCGCGACCGCGCCCCCTACATCCCCGTCGCTTTCGATAAGTACAAGGACAAAAGCCTTAAACCCGACAGTGAGGCGATGTGGGCGTTCCGTGAAGAGTACGGCTATCCCGGCTGGTGGGTGTCAAAGACTAAAATTTTGGCGGGCGGTGAGACGGAGCATCTTGAACTTCCGGCCTACAAGCAAATCAAGATCAGCTACTTAGGGGTTTGGGATACGGTGGGGACCAACGGCGTGCCGGGGGTCGTCAATGCGCTGTTTGGCAATGAGGAAGAGCACGGGTTTCATGATTTGGTGCTCAGCAATATTGTGGAGCGGGCGCGCCATGCGATTGCCATCGACGAGTATCGGTCTTTGTTTACGCCAGCGTTGTGGGCGACGACGTCGGTCAAATTCTTGAACGAAAACACAGAGCTCCCTGTGGCCGACCCGAACGACCCGCCCTATCAGCAGATGTGGTTTCCGGGCGATCACGGTTCGGTGGGTGGGGGCGGCGATGCTACGGGCTTGAGCGATATTACGCTGGCATGGGTCGCTCAAGGTGCAAAGCTTCACGATGCTGGGCTGAGCTATGATGAAACCTTCTCCACCGTATCATATCCAGTCTTGATTGACGGAAAGCCCATTAAAACAGTGGAGTTCGCCCCCACCCTCACAGCGCCGCTGCGCAACGTCTCCGAAATGTATCAGGCGGAAAAATCGAGCGCTTTCAGCCGCCTGTTCGGGTACGCGATGGGTTTGGTCAAAGACGATCGCATCGGCTATTTGGACAGCCTTGATGACATTCACGAGACCGCAAAACGGTACCGCGGCTATGACGGCGAAGATGCTGACTATGTGGCGCAGCTGAGGAAGCGCATTCTCGCCTACACCTTGCGCAGCCGGTTTAATACACAAGCCGTCGATGACGCACTGATGGTCCCGGGCGCCAAGGACGAAGCGAAGAAAAAGAAAAAGAGAGAGAAAAAGCGCCGCGGCGGGTAGGACGCCCGCTCACCGCTGCCCAAAGAGGATGCGGCGCTCGCTCTCAGAAGGGGGTGCGTTGCGCCGCAAGTCTTTGCCAAGGTCGACGGCACGCTGCACCGCGGGCCGTGCTTTGACGCTTTGGCGCCACCTTGCCACGTTGGGCGATTGGCTGAGGTCCCGCCCCAAGGGTTTGGCGATCAACACCCAGGGCCAGGCAATTATATCGGCGATGGAGTATTCATCGCCCACCAGCCACTCTCGC
>JBCDLN010000141.1:0-10111 GCA_038745295.1 Pseudomonadota bacterium
ACCCCGTCTGGCGAGGCATAGAACCGCTCACCCACAAAAGGCTGGGCCATCATGCCCATGAATGGCCCATCCCCATCCGCCAGGGCGATCAGCACCCCCCAAGTGGGCAACCCCGACATGAACCCGCGCGTGCCATCGATGGGATCGAGGATCCATGTGCGCCCGCTTGTTCCTAGGGTGGGAGGAAACTCTTCCCCTAAAACGCCATCGTCCGGCCGGATGGTGGCAAGCCGCTCGCGGATCGCCTTTTCGGCAGCGCGATCAGCCACAGTCACCGGATCGAACCGATCGCTGGCTTTGTTTTCCACCCCCGGCAAGGCTCGGAAATGGGGGAGAATCGCCGTTCCCGCGTCGTCGGCGAGGGTTTGGAGAAGGTCCAGGTCCGTTTTTGAGCTTTGCATAGGTGCCATGCGTTTTGAGGGCAGGAGAAAGGTTAGGCGGTGTGGATAATTTTCGCGCCTGGTAGGGTATTGAATTTATTCACACATTTTTCCAGCTGGAAACATCAGCTTGAAATCACGGCGCAAATGCCTCCGAAATTGGCATATTTTAGCCCTGTTGAAGAAATCAGCACCTTGACGATTGTGCGCTGCGGCCTCACATGTTGCAGCGCGGCACGACTTGTCGGGCCGCTGCCCTCCTTGGGCGTTTCCTCCCTAGACTTCAGGCCGCTCCTCGGAGCGGCCATTTTTTTTGCCCCATCGGGGACGGGGGGGTGGGGTGCGCGCGCAGATCAATCGGTGTGAGGTCTTTGGTGGGGTCGGGGGGTGAGAGCGGGCTGGCGCAGCTTGGCCCTACTCCGCGGCGACAGGCCAACGGCGGTCCATCTGCGCCCCACCAAATCGTTCGATGACCCGCGCAGACACATCGCTCAGCCGCGCCTTCAGCTGCTTGAAACCGGAGGTGCGCTGGTAGGTGGCCTCATCCATATAAAGGGCACGGTTAATTTCCAGCTGGATTGCGTGGATGTGGGGCGGCCGACCGTAGTGCTCGGTAATGTAGCCGCCGGCGTAGGGCCTATTGCGGCCCACCACAAAGCCTGCCCGCCGCAACTCATCGGCAAAGATCTCAGTAAGCTCGGGAGCGCAGCTTGAGCCAAATCGGTCGCCCAAGATGATATCGGGGCGTGCGGGCTGGGCGGGGCCCGATGCTTTCACTGCGCCTGATGGCATCGAGTGGCAGTCCACCAGGACGGCCGCGCCGAACCGCTCCACCGTCTCGGCGAGGAGATCCCTCAACGTCGCATGGTAGGGCTTATAAAATGTCTCCACCCGCTTATGGGCCTCATGGGCGGGAAGCGGCGCGGCGTAAATCTCCTGGCGGTCCCCCACCAGTTTGGCAATGACGCCGAGGCCGCCGGCGACGCGCGGGCTGTCGGCGGCAACGCTTCCCTTAAGCGGACCGTCGAACATGGTGGGGTCAAGCTCGTTGGCAGCGCGGTTAAGATCCAGGTAGACGCGGGGGAAATTGGCTTTCAGCAGCGGTGCGCCAAGGTCGGGCACCATGTCAAAGAGGGCATCAACGTCGGTATCTTCTGAGCGGCGAATGGCGTGGCGATCGAGCCGTGCGCGTCGAAGAAGGTCCCGCGGGTAGGTGGTGCCCGAGTGAGGCGCATTGAAAACGAATGGATTGGATGGCTCAGGTGGAGCGAGGAGCTCAAACGGAGGGACCTCGGCAAAATCGTCGACCACCTTCATGAACGATCCCATCGTTGTGTATCGTGCGTCTCAAGCGCTTAAGGCACCTATTGTAGGGCAACCTTAGCCGATGGCGCGTGGATTTTATCAATCCGGGTAACGGCCCCCTAAGCCACCTTCCACACCCGTGTTTTACGCGCGACGGGCATCTTGTCGCCTCAGGTGTCCTAACGTGGAAGGGACGCGGGCTCCCCGCGGATCATGCTGTGCGGATTTTGTTGGCAGAAGACGATGGCGATCTGCGCCGGTTTTTGGAGCGCGCGCTGCAGCGCTCTGGCTACGATGTGGTCTCGGTGGGGGACGGCCAGGCCGCCTACGACCGGTTGAGAGAGGAGCCGTTCTCGCTGCTCCTCACCGACATTGTGATGCCGGAAATGAATGGGGTGGAGTTGGCGCGCCGGGCCACTCGGCTCGACCCTGACCTTTGTGTCATGTTCATCACAGGCTTTGCTGCGGTGGCCCTTGACGCTGAAAGCGGCGCGCCGCCAGGGGCAAAGGTCCTATCCAAGCCCTTCCATCTGCGCGAGCTGGTGCGCGAGGTGGGCAGGATGCTGGAGTACGCCTAACGCTTGCAGCGCGTTCTGAACCCTTCTATAGAAGCGCTCTTCTCGCACGGGGGGCGGTTAGCTCAGCGGGAGAGCGCTGCCTTGACACGGCAGAGGTCACTGGTTCAATCCCAGTACCGCCCACCATGTGTCCACAAAAGTTCCTGGAACGCGCTGGAGACGCTGCCTGTCGCTGACTGGCTTACTGCATAGTCACCTCGGCTGACTGGACCATTTGGGCCAGCGGACAATATGCCCCCTCATCCAAAAGAGGCTGTTGCTGCGACACGCAAGAGCGCGGCGTAAGGGGGGTGCTTTGTGAGGCTGCTTCTCGTTGAAGATCATGCGCCGTTGGCCGAGGCCATCGACGATGCGCTGACCCGAGCAGGCTTTGCCCTTGACCGGGCGGCGAGCATCCAGGAGGCGAGAGCGGCCATGAGCGGTGCGCAGTACGTCCTTGCCCTCCTCGACCTTGGACTGCCTGACGGAAGTGGCCTTGACCTTTTGAAAGAGTGGCAGGAGACGACCGCAATGCCGGTGATTGTGTTGACGGCACGCGGAGCGCTGGGTGACCGGATCGATGGCCTCGACAGCGGGGCGGATGACTACATCGTTAAGCCCGTGGAAATGCCTGAGTTGATCGCACGATGCCGCGCGGTTCTGAGGCGCCCGGGCAGCCGGCTGAGCGTGGTGATCGAGACCGGTGGCTTGCGGGTCGACACCGCTCACCGGGAGGCCACTTATAATGGCGAGGTGCTCTCGTTGGGGCGCCGAGAGTTCGGTGTCTTAGAGGCACTTGTCCGCCGCAAAAACCGTGTCGTCTCGCGCCGCATCTTGCAAGATGAGCTTTATGACAACGACGATGATGTGCTGCCCAATGCCGTTGACGCAGCCGTCTCACGGTTGAGGCGGGTTCTTGATGGGTCGGGCGCCCCGCTCACGATGCATACCGTGCGCGGTGTGGGGTGGATGTTGGTGGATGGAGCCGACAGGTGAGCCCACCGGCCCGCCAACCCAAGCTGTCCACGATCCTCACGCGCCGTCTGATTTGGATCGCTGGCGCAGTCACCATTGCAAACCTCCTGTTTGTTGCCTTCTTTGATGCATCTGACAAAGAAGCGCTCATTGCAGACGTCGTCAGTCGCGAGCTGAACCGGCTTGGAGCGGCGTTGGTTGAGTCAGGTCCGCAGGACCACACCATTGGCGACTTGGTGCGAAGTCACTATCGCGATCATCCGACTGCGTACGCCTACGCCGTCGTAGACAGCGCCGGCAACATCTCAGACGGCCAAAACACTGAGATGGTCCCGGACAACATTATCGAAAGTGTTAAGGCGGCCGAAAACTGGGTCGCCCGCGACCGCGACCAGAACTCCGTTGAGGTTTTAGGATCGCGGCTCATTGAAACGGACGACGGGGACTGGCGCATTTACTTTGTGATGCGCGAAGATCCGGCTGACCTTATTGGCGAAGAAATTCTTGATGAATTTGTTGGCCATGTTTGGCTGCCGCTTATGCCCATCGCCATTCTTCTCATTGGTGGTACGATTTTCATCATCCGGCGGGGCTTGGCGCCGGTGGCCGATGCTGCGGAGTGGGCGCGATCGGTAAAGCCCGGTGCTCCCCTGCCGCCGTTTGAGCATGATAGTCTGCCAGCCGAAATCGGCGATCTCACCGACGCAGCAAAGCGCGCTGTTGAGCGCTTGAACGACGAGTTGGCTGCCGAACAACGGCGCGCGGCCGAGGCCGCCCACGCCTTGCGCACACCCGTGGCAGTGCTTGTCGCGCGGCTCGATAGTTTGCCGGACGACCAAGCGTTCGGGCAGTTTAGAGCGGACGTGAATGCGTTATCGCGAACGATTACTCAGTTTTTATCGTCCGCCGGCGCTGACCGGCTTGAGGTTGGCGAAAACGATCGAGCCGATCTTGAAAAGATTGCTGAGGACACGGTCGCCAAACTGGCACCGCTCGCCGTCGTGAAGGGGTCAGAAATTGTGTATTCGGCATCGGGCGGACCGCACCAGGTGCGCGGTTCAGCCGACGCCATTGCTCTGGCGCTCACCAACCTCATTGAAAACGCCATCATGCACGGTGGCGGCTCACAGATTGATGTGAGTGTTGGCCCAGGCGCTGAACTTACCGTGCGCGACCATGGCAAAGGTCTGCCCGAAGGCACTGGACAGTCCCTCTTTCACCCCTTCTGGCGCGGGGCTGGGGCGGCCCCTGGCGGCGCGGGACTTGGCCTTGCCATCGTGGATCGCATCCAAAGGGCACACGGCGGATCTGTCCATACTTTCAATGCGCCAGACGGTGGCGCGAGCTTCCGCCTGCGCTACCCGACTGATTAAATTCCCTCTCGTCAGACTGTCGTCAAGATCTTCCATCGCCACCCACTACCTAGTTCATGGCAGCCGGGTTGTTCCCCGCGCGAAGCAACCGTGAAGAGGAAGAGGGAAGCTAATCATGGAAATCATCGGTACAAACAACGATGACATCCTTAACGGCACCAACGGTAACGATGAAATTTTGGGTCGTGCCGGTGATGATCTTATCAATGGTCGTTCAGGCAATGACGAAATCGAGGGTGGCAATAACAACGACACCCTGAACGGTAACGGCGGCCGCGACGATATTGAAGGCGGAAGCGGCAGTGACGTTCTCAACGGCGGCGGCGGTCGGGATGACCTTGAGGGGGGCAGTGGGAACGATGTCCTCAACGGTGGCGGTGGCCGCGATGACCTCGAAGGCGGAAGCGGCAACGACACGCTCGACGGTGGTCGCGGGAGGGATGACCTTGATGGCGGTGCCGGCAATGACGTTCTTGACGGTGGTGCAGGGAACGACACTCTGTTTGGCGGCGCTGGGAACGACACATTTGTTTTTTCCGGAGGAAAAGACGTGATCGAAGACTTCAGCAGTAACGATGTGATTGAACTTTCCACCGATCTCGGGATCAACAATTTTAATCAGTTGCTGGCCGCGGCGACTGTTGTGGGTGGCGGCGATGATGTCCTCATCGACTTTGGCGGTGGGAACACGCTGCGGCTCGAGGACACCAACATCAATAGCCTCGACGCGAGCGACTTTAACTTCCTCTAAGCATAAAGCTGGCCGGGCGCTGTCCGGTAACCGGCAAGAAAAATGAGGGAGGAGCAGCCCGGTCTGGCATTGCTGCCGGACCGGGCAATTCCTATGCCCGAGAGGGCCAAGGCGCACACCGCTGCGCTTAGCTCTTCATGCGCATATTGGTGGGATCATAGATGTTTGGCGTCACGATACTTGCCGCGACAGCTTTGCCTAAGATGTCGACGGTGAGTGTTTGACCCTCTTGGCACGCCTCTGGAGCAAGAAATCCGTACGCAAGATTGAGCCCAGTGCGATGGCCCCACTCGCCGGAGGTGACGGATCCGACAATGCGCCCCCCAAAACGGATGGAGGCACCTGGCTGGGCAGGGGCTTCAACGCTATCGATGGCAAGCGTTTTACGCAGCCGCTTAGGGCCAGATTTTTGCCGCTTGGAGAGCGCATCCCGGCCCACAAACTCACCCTTATTGAGCGCCACAAAACGGTGAAGGCCGGTCTCAAACGGGTCGAACTCTGTGACAATGTCTGCCTTCCAGTGAAGGAAGCCTTTTTCAAGGCGCATGGCTTCCACTGCGCGGGTACCAAACTGCTGGAGCCCATGGGGTTCGCCAGCGCGGCGAAGGGCTGTGTAAGCGGCGACCAAACTCTCGTTGGGCACGTGGATTTCGTAGGCCAGCTCTCCTGAAAACGAGACGCTGAGGATGGTCGCTGGCGCAATCCCCACAAACGCTTCGCGCACAGAAAGCCAGGGGAAGGCGTTGTGCGACCAGTCGCCTCCTGATGCTGCTGAAAGGACCGTGCGCGCCTTGGGGCCTGCCAGCACGAGCGTCGTGGTGCTGTTGGTGAGTGATGTGATGGTGACATCTTCATCGTCGCCAAGGTGGGCGCGCAGCCAATCCATATCGTGGTATTCCGACGCTGCGGCCGAGCCATACCATACCCTCAGCGGTCCCCGATCAGATGGAGGCAGGACGGCGACGGTTGCTTCAGATTTCAGCATGCCGTGGTGGTTGAGAAGATAGCATAAACCCACCCGGCCGGCGCGCTTTGGCACCTTTCCGCAAATCAGCCTGTCCAAGAACGTTGGAACATCGTTCCCAGTCAGCTCGAAACGGTTAAAGCCGGAAATTTCGGCAAGGCCCACACCATCCTTCACGTTGCGGACTTCGTGTCCCACCACCTCGTGAACTTCGTTAAATCGAAAGCCCAAGGTTTCAGTGAAGTCATCGCAAGGTTTGAAGTAATCCACCCGCTCCCACCCGTTGACAACGCCAAACTCTGCCCCGGCCGCCGCCAAATGAGCAGTGAGCGGCGTGGTCTTCATCGGACGCCCAGCCGGGCGGTGTTCGTGCGGGAAATGAAAGCGGAATTCGTTTTGGTAGTCTTCGATGGCTTTGAGCGCCGTGAGCTCCACCGTGGCGTGCCCTGTGAAGCGGCGCGGGTCGATCACAAAGGTGTCGTACTGCGCCTCTCCATGGACGATGTGTTGTGCCAACAGCCAACCGTGACCGCCACCCTCGCCAAGCCCGGCGCGCAAACCAATGATGGCGTAGGCGTTGCGCTTATGGGGGATCGGGCCCACGAGAGGCGCGCCATCAATGGTGTAGGTGATGGGCCCGTTGACGATGGTGCGAATGCCCGTCTCGGTGAGCACTGGCATTCGCTCAAAGGCCCCCTCCAAAACGTCGGTGACACGGTCAAGATCATCGGGGCAGAGGGCACTTGTGAAGTTGGGGTCGATCCCGTCCATACCGAAAGTGCGGCAGGGCTGCTCGTAAAACCCCAAAAGCAGGCCCGATTTTTCTTGCCGGCAATAGTAATCGCTGATGGGGCAGCGCAAAAGCGGCATGCGGTGGCCAGCATTTGCAATAGCCGGAATGTCTTCGGTTAGAAAGTATTGGTGCTCCATAGAGGCAACAGGGTGAGCCACACCCATCATCGCGCCCACTTCATTGCACCGATATCCTGCCGCGTTGACAATGATCTCCGCCCTGACATCGCCGCGATCGGTATGGACGGTCCAGCTATAATCCTTGTGTTGGGTGAGCCCGGTCACCGGCGTGTGCCGGTTGACCTCAGCGCCGGCCAACCGAGCCCGCCGGGCGAGGGCTTGGCACAGCTGTGCAGGATCGATGTGGCCGTCCGTCGGGTCCCACAGCCCGCCCAACAGGTTATCCGTCGCGATGAGCGGGTGCCGGCGGGCGCACTCTTGTGCATCGATCACCTCAAACAGCACACCCATGCCCGCCGCCATAGAAGCAAAATGGCGGTACCCATCCATCTGTGCCTCAGTATTGGCAAGCCGAATACCTCCATCGCCATAGTTATAGCCCACCGGATAGTCGGGGTCATCGCGCAATTCTTGATAGAGGGCGATGGAGTGGCTTTTCAGCCCAATCATGGTTTGGCTGGTGCCGAAGTTGGTCACCTGAGAAGCCGAATGCCAGGTGGTGCCGGAGGTGAGCTCATCGCGCTCGATGAGCATCACATCCGTCCACCCCTCCTGGGTGAGGTGGTAGAGCGTTGAGCATCCTGCGATACCGCCCCCGATGATCACCACGCGCGCTTGGCTGCGCATTAGCGGGTTCCCTTTCCTGGGCGGGTCGGTATGCGGCGGAATGTGGTGCTGGCCATCAAGGGCGGTATTCCTAAACGTGCGGGGTGCGTTGGACGGTTATGGCGTGAGCGTATGCCCCGGACCGCGCCGTGTCACGCGGGTACCGCGTCAAGCCAACCGCCTCATCACAAGCGTTGCCCCATTGACCCTCCGGCCATATGCGAAGGCTTTGGTGTGCGGCTCATGGTTGGAGCCAACCAGAGCCTCAAAGCTTTACCTCTATCGCGAGGGGTGGAGGGTGAAGCAATGGATCAGATGTCTTCCCAGGAAGAGGGGGTGCTGATGGATTGACTGGCGGCAAAGTCTTCGGTGGTCAGGGTGATGGCGCCGGCGCCTGCAGATTTTGCGTGCAATGGACGGGTGCCATTGGGTAAAGCTGATCGCACAACACCAATGGGGCGGTTTTTCAGTCGCTGGGGGCATTGCGCTGAAACCGGTCGATGACACACACGTCGGAGGGGAACAATGCTCGATAAGATCAAGAGCCAGGGGCCCGTGTGGCTCGACGACGATGACTGCGATCTTGATGCGTTTAAGCGCCATCTCGCCCAAGAGACGCGGGCGGAAGACTATCCCCATGCATCACAGGTTGCGTCCAACATTCCGATCTATGATGGGGCGCGCATGCGGAAGGCCATGGACGATGATGCTGAAGCTCGCGCCATCATGGCCGAGTGGAATACCTCGTTCCAGGCCGGACCCGGCATCATCGTGATCCGCGCTGGATATGACGATCACGCCCTCATCGACGCGGTGAACGAAGAGCTGAATGCCATTATCGAAGACGAAGAGGCGGGCGCGGCCGGGAAAGGGGACCACTTTGCAGCCGCGGGAGCCAACAGCCGGATTTGGAACGCCCACGAAAAACTTGCCGTGCGCGCGCCTGAGCTCTTCGTGCGTTACAACACCAACGAATTGGTGCGGCGGGCGAGCGAAAGCTGGCTTGGAACAGGCTATCAGGTGACCACCCAGGTCAACGTGGTGCGCCCCGGCGGTAAGGCGCAGACCGCGCACAGGGACTATCATATGGGCTTTCAAGACGGGGCGACGCTCAGCGCCTTTCCCGCGTCGCAGCACGCCTTGTCGGCAGCGCTCACCTTGCAAGGCGCAGTGGCCCACAGCGATATGCCGGTGGAGACAGGACCCACCAAGCTGCTGCCCTACTCCCAAAGCTATCTGCCGGGCTACATCGCTGTACTCAAGCAAGAATTCCGCGACGAGTTTGAGCGCTCGTTTGTGCAGCTGCCGCTTGAGAAGGGGGATATGGTGTATTTCAACCCAGCCACCTTCCACGCTGCAGGTGACAACCGCACGCAAGACAAACACAGGATCGCCAACTTGATGCAGATCGGCTCCACGTATGGCCGCTCCATCGAAATCGTTGACCGCAGCCGCATCACGCTGAATGTCTACGATGATTTGACGAAACTTTTGTCCTCCGGCGCGATTACTGCGCGTGAGGCAGACAACGTGGTGGCAGCAACTGCGGAGGGCTATCCCTTCCCCGCAAATCTTGACATTGATTCGCCGCTCACCGGGATGGCGCCGCCCAGCCAGCAAGATGTGCTTCGCCAAGCGCTGGATGAGAGATGGACGCACGCCGCACTGAAAGACGCGATTGAAGCGCAAAGTGGCCGCAAGCGATCTCATTGATCGCAGCGGCGGACCTGCTGGCGGCTCATTCACCGGCGACGGCTCAACAGGACGCTCATCGACAGGCGGCTGATCGAGCAGGCCGCGCCGCCGGTCGTTCGGCAGCGCTTGGCGTGCGTGCGGTGCGACACTCGCGGTGCAGGTCGGTCTATCGATCCGCGATCGCCGCATGGCGATGATAATTGCTCTCGCGCGAGAAATGGGCGCTGCGTGCCGCGCTGGGGGATCCGTTCCTATTGGCTGACCATTTGCAGGGCCGTTCCCAAGAAAATTTTCTGCAATCGTCACATCGACACTGTTGGGTTGTGGGGCTAGGACACAATTCTGCGACAGCGGTTGAAGTGTCTTCGACGTGCACCAATAACCGCTGAGAAAACACGAACGGAGGGATTCATGCCCCACATCAATCGACGCAATGCGCTCCTTGGCGCTGCCGGCGCCGCCGCCCTTGGACTGAGCGGCCACGTCTATTTTGCTGCGCCTGCTCGCGCCTCCAGCGGCGCTGGCCACTTCGC
>JBCDLN010000142.1:0-10073 GCA_038745295.1 Pseudomonadota bacterium
AGACGGTGGACGGCCACGATCTCGGGAATATCGCGGACCGCCTCCTCGAACTTTTTCAGCCACTCGGCATTGTGCACCCCTGTGCGGATGGCAACGAAGACGGTGAGCCGCAAGTTGAGGGCGCGTGGATCAAGGCGATAGGTCAGCGGGCCAATCACACCGCGTTCCTTCATTCTCTGGATCCGCCGCCAACAGGGCGAGGCGCTGATTCCCACAGCCTCGGCGACGGTGCCTACAGACGAACTGGCGTCTTTTTGCAGGAATGACAGAATCCGGCGATCCGTCATATCGAGCAATGGCTTGCCTTCTTTTGTCTCTTTCATCGAATGTCATGCCCTATTTCGAGGGATTTTAGGGTGAGAATGACAATGACATCGCGGCCGATTGTTGGCTAGCCTTGTGAGTGGTCGTTGAAAGGAGGACGCGGGCTATGAAGCAGGTGGCGAAGGCATTCACAGAACACCCCAATTCGGTGAACGAGACCTATGTGGAGCACATGGGCGTCGCGACGTCGTTTGGCGTTCGGATGATCTTGGGCGGCCTTGCCTGTCTGGTTCACGGGCTTTTGCCGTTCGCCTTCACACGGACCGGGAGCCGCACCATCTCCGAGCTGCATGAGAAGATGGTGACATCGCGCATCCGTAACGCGCCGCGCCTCAGTGGCCAGGAAGCGACCGCTAAGTAAACACGCTTGCGATGACTTTAACGCTTGGTCCTTAGCCTAAGCAAAGGGCTGCCTCTGGCGTGCAGGTAGCGGGCCGCCTGCTGCTTGCGCCTCGGAGCAGCCGACGTGCGGCTAGTTCATCAGGCCTGGCAAGAACAGCACGATGGGTGGTGCGATGGTGATTAAGATCACGCAAAGAAGATCGCACCCGATATAGGGGATTGAGGCGCCCACCACCTGCCCCAGAGTGGTACCCTTGGGCGCAACACCCAGCATGACAAATAGACCGAGGCCAAAAGGTGGGGTCGCCATCGAGATCTCGATCATAAGCAGCATCACAATCCCAAACCAGATCGGGTCAAACCCGTAGGACTGGACCAGCGGAAAGAGGATTGGGATCGTCAGGAGCATGATCGACAGCGGGTCCATCAGCATGCCCAGAAAGAAGAGGACCACGAGCGCGATCGCGAGGAAGCCGTAGGGGCCGATCTCAAGGTCGCGCAACATGCCGATGATGTCTTGCGTGGCGCCCGATATGGCCAAGATCTGGCTGAAGGTGGACGACCCAATGATGATGAGGAGCATCATGGCGGTCACGGCCAGAGTGCCCTTCAGCGCTAAGAAGACGGCTTTCAGGGTGAGGCAGCGGAAGAGCGCGGCCGTTGCCAGGACACCCAGCACACCGAACGCTGCGGCCTCAGATGGTGTGGCGATCCCAAAGATGATCACCGCAACCACGAGCACCACGATCCCCGCCATCGGGAGGACGTTAACCGCAAAAAGTCCGGCGAGGGCCCACCCGCGCACCCGGTTCTGCGCATCGAACTCGGGGGCTGCATCGGGGTCTATTTTGGCCGAGATCCAAACCGTTGCGGCGTAAAGGAGAGCCAGAAGGAGCCCTGGCCCCAGCCCGGCGATGAGGAGCTTGCCGATATCGATCCGCGCAATGGAGCCCAGGAGCACAGCCAGCGAAGAGGGAGGGATGATCATGCCAAGGCCGCCCGTCGCAATGATGGGGCCAACGGACATGTGCAGCTTGTAGCCGCGCTTTTCCATCTCCGGGATCATCAGGCTGCCGAGGAGCGCGGTATTGCCCATCGATGTGCCTGTAAGGGCAGCAAACGTGGTGCCACCGGCAATGGTGACATAGCTCAGCCGGGCTTTGAGGTTGCCGAAGAGGGCGTCAAAAGCATCGAACACTTTGACGGCAAGGCCTGTGCGGAAGAAGAGTTCCCCCATCAGAAAGAACATCGGCACCGGAACAAGCGCGAAATTGGTGACGCTGTCGGCGCCGTTGACGACGATTTGTTTGATCCCCGCATCGCTTCCGATGAGCATCCACATGCCCAGGACGCTCACGAGAATGAACGCGAAGGCGACGGGGAGCGACAGCGCAATGCACATGAAGAGCGCGCCGATGATGATCCCACCGGCTTCGAGCGCTTCAAGGTTCAAATCGACCGCTCCGCGTCTCTTGTGCCGGAGTGGTCAGCCTGTCCCGCCACTGCAAGGCGTACAAACTCAATGGCACAGAACAAGAAGCAAGGTGGCATTGGTGCGAAGAGGATCCAGCGCGGTAGGACGATGGAGCGGTATTCCACCTCACCTCGCACGGCTGAATCGAGCACAACATCAAGCGCATACCAAGAAAGCGTCGCTGTGAGGAGAGCGAGCACCGTAAAGATTGCGGCTTCGAGCCTGCGCACCGCCTGAACGGGGAGCCGGTCGGTGAGGGCACGCACACGGATGTGGCCGTCGCGGCTGATGAGCCAGGGGGCGGCGAGCATCGTAGAGTAGAGGAGGCCGAATTCGATGAAGGTGCCGGTGAAGAGCGGCGGCTGGTAGCCCAGGCTGCGCATCGTCACATCAAGAACGATGAAGACGAACATGAACCCGATGATGGCCCCGGCAATCCCCGCCAGGGCCGTGAGGACACCACGCCAAAGGCGCAGCAGCACGAGAGGCTGCCAGGATCAGTTTGTGAAGGCTTCGCGCAGCGCGCCGTAGTTGTCGGGCGCCACCTTCTCCAGCGTTGTCCACATGATGCTTCCGGCGTTGGTCATGTACTTATCCGACGCGTCCCCGTCGAGTTTGAAGGCTGTGGTGCCGGCCTCTTCGACTTGCGCTGCTTCGGATGCTGCAAGACCGGCGTAGTGCTCATAGGCAGCGCTCTCCAGCTCAATGACCGAGGCGCGCAAGGCCGCCTGTGTCTCCGCCGAGAACCCATCCCAAGCATCGCCATTGACGAAGACGAGGTTGTCAAACTGCCAGACCGGTGGGTCGATGCGGTAATCGATGAATTTGTTCCAACCATATTCGGTCGCGCCCAGTCCCGGCCAAGCCGCGCCGTCGACAACGCCGCGTTCGAGTGCGTTGTAGATGTCGGGCGCCGGTACGGGAACAACTGTTGCGCCCATGGTTTCGAGCCAGGCGTTGTAGAACGGGGAAGAGCGGATCTGGAGACCGCTGAGGTCCGGTAAACCATTGTCACCCATGGGCACATCATCGGTGTTAAGCCAGATGTGATAGCCAACGCCTGCTGCGACCCAGCCTAGGATCTCAATGTTTGCTTTTTCGCGATAGATCTTGGCAAGCATATCGAATGCGCCGTTGGCCCTCGCCTCCATCGGCGTCATGTCCGAGGCGTAGAGGACGTAAGCCTCCGGCACTTGGCCCACATAATAGCCTGCCGCGCCGAACATCATGTCGAACACGCCGTTGCGCACGGCGGTGAGTTGCTCGCGCGCCGGCGTCACCTCTGGTCCGCCCACATAGCGGATCTCGGCGACGCCTTTGTTGGCTTCGTTAAAGTTCTCCGCCCATTCGATCATGTAAGCAGAAGAATAAAAGTCACTGCCCCAATTGGTGACAAAGCTGATCTCGTCCTCCGCAAGCGCCGGCCCCGCGAGGGCCAAGAGGACAGCGCTGTAGGTCAAAATCTTCATGAGTTGTCTCCTGATGTCACATGGGTCGTGGCTGATCGCATCGGGCGGACCGGCTGCTCGCCTGAGTGGGTCAGTCGATCATCGCAATCGTCTCATCGGTGCTCTTCACATCACCGAAGCTTTGGTAGAATGAGGTGAGGCCAGCGAGGTGATCTTCATCGTAGCGCGCGGCGTTGCCGTCTTCGATCATCACGACTTTGTAGTCGAGCATCATCGCATCACGCGCCGTGGATTCACTGCACATGTTGGTGGCTGTCCCCGCCACGATGAGGTTTTCGATACCCATCCCCTGCAAGATCTCATGAAGGTCTGATGCACCTTGGATGAAGGGTGAGAAGCGTTTCTTGGTGACTACCTTATCTTCGGGCTTTACCTCAAGATCTGGATAGATTTCGTATCCAGGGTTGCCTGGGCTCAGTTTGGTGAGATGGTTGAGGCCCTTTGCCTCGGTGAAGAAATACTTGTGGTAAAGTGGCCAATCCGACGGTGCGCCTTCTTTCTCCGCGCATTTCATGATGACCCAGATCACCGGCACGCCTTTGGCCCGGCAGGCGGCCGCCACGCGGTTGATGTTGGGCACAATCGAAATCGCCGTATCCACTTCGGCCACGTAGAAATTCTGCATGTCGATGACGAGAAAGGCAGTTTTCGCGGCCTCGAACCGATCAAACACAGGGCGCTTGCCGCGCTTTGCCATGATCCGCTCGATCACGTAGTCGGGAATTTCCGTTTCGTGTGGCACCGCATGCTCCCTCATCTCACGCTCGCTCGCGCTCCCACTATGTGCCCACTAGCAATGCCGGGCAAGCAAAAACGCTGCCTTAGCCACGGCCCCAGCGCATATCGCTTAAGATCTCCCGTGCAGCGTTGTGGCCGGGCACCGCTGACACAGCGCCACCTGGATGGGAGGACGCGCCGCATTGGTAAAGCCCCTTCACGGGGCTGCGGTAGTCCGCATAGCCTGGCGCGGGCCGCATGAAAAACAGCTGATCAAGCGTTAACTCGCCGTGTTGTGTGTTGCCGCCCGGCATATTGATGTCGTCTTCAATGTCTTTTGGGCAGAAGAGCTTGAAGTCGATCACGCTGTCAGAAAAGCCGGGGGCGAACCGGTCCATGACGGTCATGATGTTGTTATAGAGCTTTGGCTTTTCTTGCTCCCAGGTTCCATTTTTCAGCTCGTACGGCGCGACGCCACCTTGGAAGGTAATGACGTGTTTGCCCTCAGGCGCCAGAGTGTCGTCGTAGTAGGTGGGGACAATGGGGCTCAAAAAGGGTTCGGATGAATACCAGCCATACTTTGCCTCATCGTAGGCCCGCTCGAGAAATTCTGGCGTCGGGCAAATGTGACTGTAAGCGGGGTAGGGCGTGCCGGCGTTTTCTGCATCAAAACCTTTGTAGGTTGGCAGACGGTCGATGGCGCACAGGAGCTTGAATGACTTGCCGCGGACGCGGTAGCCATCAATCCATGACATGAACTCGTCAGGTAGGTGCTTACGCCGCACCATACCGCCGAAGGTTACTTTGGCATTGGCGTTTGAGATGACTTTCTTCGCTTTGATCTCTTCGCCGGATTTCAGCCGCACACCTTTGGTGCGTCCGTTCTCCACCAGAATCTCGTCGACCGCTGCATCGCAGCGGATCTCCATCCCGTACGCTTCCCCCGACTTTGCGATGGCGGTGGCAATGGACCCCATGCCGCCCTTGGCAAAACTGAGCCCGGTTTGACCAATGAGGTGCGCCACCAAGTAAAACGCGGTTCCTGGACTATAGGGCCCCACATTGCCGCCGATGGTCGCCCAAAACATAAACTTTGCTTTGACGATGTCGGTCTCGAACCATCGGTCCACGTAGTCATGCGCGCTGAGGCTCAGAGCTTGGATGAGCGCGTAGATTTCTTTTTCGTGGTTGCGCAGTTTCCACGCGAGCCGTCCTGATCGGGCAAGTCCGCGCAAGGACTTGTCGAACGGGTTCACCGGTGTTTCCAGTTGCAGATCGCGCAACATTTTGACCGTGGCTTGCATCTGCGCGAAGAACTTCGGGTAAGCCTCAGCGTCTTTTTGGCTGAACCGCGCGATCTGGCGCTGGGTTGTCTCAGGGTTTTTGGAGAAGACTATGCCATCGCCATCGTCGGTCGGGTTGAAAACGTTTGGGACCTCAAAGTTCTCTAACCCATATTTTCTGAGTTCGAGTTCTTCGATCACCTTGGGATGAAGATGTCCCATGATGAAGCTGTAGGTGGAAGCGCGGAAGCCCGGGGTGAATTCTTCTGTCACCGATGCGCCGCCAATATGGGGCTTGGCCTCCAACACCAGCACCGACTTGCCGGCCCGGGCCAGATAAGCGCCCGTGGTGAGACCGTTGTGGCCGGCGCCAACAACAATGGCATCGTATGGGGTGGATTTACTCACCTTTGAACTCCGGTTTGCGCTTTTCGACAAAGGCTTGAAGGCCTTCCTTGCGATCCTGCGAGAACATGAGGAGCGCTGAGAGGTCACCGCCCTCGCTCAGCGCATCGTCAAAGCTTTGGTGGGGCGCGCGGGCAATAGCTTGTTTGGCTGCCATCACGGCAAGGGGCGCGTTGGCGGCAATCTCGTCGATGATGGCGACAGCGCGGTCCACAGCGCCGCCTGCTGGGGTGACGTGGTTGAGAATGCCCAAGGCATGGGCGTCGTCCGCAGACAGCTTGCGGCCGGTGAAACAGAGTTCCCGCGCCATCCGTGGCCCCACCGCTTCGGTCAGCAAATACGCTCCACCTAAAATTGGGAAAAGGCCAAGCCGGGCCTCCGTCATGCCCATTTTTGCGGTGTCCGAACCGACGGCGAAATCGCAGCGCAACAAGAGTTCGAGCCCACCTCCATAGGCATGACCCTCCACCGCTGCGATCAAGGGTTTGGTGTATCGGGAAAGTTTTCGGAAGGTATCGTGCCAAACCGACTGGTTAGTGCGATGGCGATACTTCTCGAACGGTTGCATTTGGCTGGAGGCGGTGCCCTTAACATCACCGCCGGCGCAAAAGGCAGTCTCGTCGCCCGTCACAACCACGCCGACGATGGCGGGGTCCAGCTCCCAGGCTGCCAACGCCGTCATCATTTCCGACATCATGGTGTCGGTTATGGCGTTGCGTGCTGCGGGGCGGTTGAACCGGACAACACCTGCGCGGTTACGCACTTCGGTGATGATCTCGGTAAAGCCGTTCATTGATGTTCTTTCAAGAACACAGGGGTCCCTGCAACAGAATAGGCCCCGTCTTTGACTTCGTGAATGATCACCCGCACTTGTTGCGGCTTGGCGCCCAACACGTCGACGACGGCATCGGTGAGCTTTGCCATGAGGGCGGCTTTGGTGTCTTGGTCACGGCCTTCGATGATAGTGACGGAAACAATGGCCATCGCGGCGCTCCATTAGTGGGTGACGCCGCCACCGTCGACGCAGAGCGCCTGGCCGGTGACGAACGCGGCGTGATCGGAGAGGAAAAAGGCGCACGGTCCGATGAGGTCATCAGGTTCCATGTCACGCGCCAACGAGCGCGTCTTTGCGATGAGGGGGGCGCGCTCTTCAATGCCGGAGCGCGCCTTGACCCCTTCGCTCATGGTGAGGCCAGGCAAGAGGGAATTGACGCGGATGTTTTTGGGACCGAACTCGCGGATCAGGGAGCGGGTCATCGCAAAAACAGCGCCCTTTGAGGCGTCGTAGTGCAGCATCCCTGGCGATCCTTGCAGGATGCGGTTGGTGGAGATCATGACGATGGAGCCGCCCCCGGACTTTGCCATGGAAGGCGAACAGGCGCGGGTGACAAGCCAGGGCCCCTTCGCGTTAACGGCCATCACCTTGTCCCAAAGGTCGACGGAGATCTCGTCCTGATCGGTCATCGGAAGTGTTGCAAAGAGTGCCGCGCCGTTGACAACGCCATCAATCCCGCCGAAGGCGGTTTCAGTTTCGGCGGCCAAACGCTCGCAATCGGCGAGCTTGGTGACGTCCATCTGCACGGCGATGGCGCCGTTAATTTGTGCCGCTGCGGGGGAGGGGTCGGCGATGTCGGCAAGCGCAACCTGCGCGCCCATGGCCGCGAACCCGGCGGCGAGCGTTGCCCCGATCCCCTGCGCTGCGCCCGTCACGATGATGCGTTTTCCGGTCAGCATCGGTCCTATCCGTGGTTGATGACGGTGGTGCGCGCTTGGGTGACGTTGAGCCAGGAGTGGACGCCCCCTTCGCGGCCCTGGCCTGAGGCTTTGAAGCCGCCGAACGGCGCATTGAGCTCACGCAAGAACGTTGAGTTGATGATCACGGTGCCGGTGCGCAGCATCTTTGCGACCCGGTGCGCGCGGCTGAGATCGCGCGTCCACACATAGCCGGCAAGACCATAAGCGCTGTCGTTGGCGAGCTGGATCGCTTCTTGATCATCTTTGAAAGTGGTAATGGCGGCAAGCGGCCCAAAGACTTCTTCCCGCCAGACGCGCGCGTTTCTGTTGCTGACAAGGACCGCACCGGGGGCTACAAAGTATCCGGGACCGTTCATAGCCCCACCAAACAAGATATTGCTCTCGTCATCATAAAAACTGAGGACGTGATCGCGGTGTTGCGCTGAAATCATGGGGCCGCAAAAGGTGTCTTTGTCTTGCGGGTCCCCCACTAGAAGATCTTGAGCAAAGGCCTGGAAGCGGGCGAGGAAGTCCGACGCGATGCTCTCCTGGAGGAGGATGCGCGCGCCAGCAAGACACGCTTGACCGTTGTTGGCGTAGACAGAGCGCGCCGCACCAGGCACGGCGGTTTCAAGATCGGCATCGCCGAAGATGATTGTTGCCGATTTCCCGCCCAGCTCTGTCACGCAGGGGAGGTGTCGGCGCGCGGCAGCCTGCGCCACCGCCCGTCCTCCCGCGGCGCCGCCTGTGAAGGAGATCATGTCAACGCCGGCGCTCTCGGCCAGTGCTGCCCCCGTGGAAGAACCACGGCCATTAACGAGGTTGACAACACCGCGCGGCACGCCGGCGTCAGTCACCACCTCGATGAGGCGGCGGGTGACCATGGGTGTTTGCTCTGACGGTTTCACCACCACCGAATTGCCGGCCGCGAGCGCCGGCGCGAGTTTGATGGCGGTGAGTCCGACGGGGACGTTCCACGGCGAAAAGAGCGCGCACACGCCAATTGGCACCCGTTCCACAACCGTTGTGACACCGGGGAGCTGCGTGTAGGCGTCTTCACGGACGGTGGTGAGGTAATCAGCAAAGTAATCGAACCATCCTGCAGCGCCAGCCACATGGGCCGCGCACGTCGATCGTGTCATGCCCGCTTCGGCAACCTGCAATGCAACAAGTTCTGTTGCGTGACCCCGAATGGCGGCGGCCACTTTCCGAAGCGTCGCGCGGCGTTCCGGCATGGGTGAATTGGCCCAGCCGCCCGCCTCGAACGACGAGCGCGCCGCACCGACCGCCTTGGCCACCTGAGCGGGTGTTGCCTCGGCCATATGGGCGATAACGGTTTCGGTGGCGGGGTTGATGACCGAGATCTCATCGCCCTCTCCGGCGACATCCTCACCGCCAACGAGGTGAAGAACCTCAGTCATGCACCCGCCACCACAAGATCAACAGTATAGGCTGCATCAGGGGTGACGATGAGGGGATTGATCTCAAAGGCCGGAACAGCGCTCGCCTTTTCAGAAAGGCCAACGATGGCGTTGATAAGCGCTGGTCTGCTGACCGCTGGAGCACCGCGCCACCCATCGAGCATTCTGCTTGCGCGGATTTTCTCCACCATCGCGACGGCCTGCGCGTTGGTGACCGGCGTCTTCAGGTAGGTGAGGTCATCAAAGATTTCGGCCATGGTTCCACCGGTTCCAAGGCAGATCAGCGGGCCGAAATGCGGGTCCTGCCGCACCGCCACAAGAATTTCGATGCCGTTTACTTGGGCTTGTGCGATGAGACGAAGGCCGGGAAAGGTGTCTTTCTGCGCCTCTAGGATTGACGTAAGCCGCGCATACGCCGTCTCCACGGCAGCATCGCTGATGAGATCGGTGGCGACACCGCCGATTTCGGTTTTGTGCTCCAGCGAGGGCGCGGACAGTTTAAGCGTGATCGCCCCCAAGTCTGCCCGCGCCGCAATTGCGTCGCTGAGCGCCCCAACGGCCCGCGTTTGGGGTTGCTTTATCCCGGCATGGGTCAAAGCCGCATCGACGCTGCCGCCGCTTTGAGGGGGCGCGGGCTCTTGTGCCGGCTCAGCGAAAGCACGGCCGGCCGCCGCCAACTTCGCCACCGCCTCGGTTGCCAATATCGGGTCGTCAAAAACCGCCATCCCGGTCTTCACGAGCGCTGCCCGATCTTCCGCATGAAGGTTTGCGGCCATAGCCACAAGTTGATCGGGATGGTCAGCCGTCAGCGCCATCAGCTTGGGCATGATCTCAGCCCGCGTGCGCGGCACCAGCGGGACGTGGCTGATATAGCCGAGCATTGTCGGCATTCCCCGCTCCGTGC
>JBCDLN010000143.1:0-10072 GCA_038745295.1 Pseudomonadota bacterium
AGCTCCTGTGCCAGCCGTCCGTGCGTGACGAGAACCAGTCCGATCACATGAGTGTCCCTTCGTGAGCCGAGGTGGCCCTCGCACGACGTTTTGGTGGAGCTGGGCGCAAGGTCAAGCCATAAGGTCACACCTTAGCAGTCAAAGCGGTCCATAAACCACCGGCGCTGACAAACGTATTGCGCTCATTCATGTGCACATGGCGCAGCGCCACACCGCACAAGGGGACCGTTCCCGGGTCGGGAAGGCGCACAGGATTGGGCACAAGGTCGACCACCACGCCAAGGCGCACCGCAGCAAGGTTGGGGCAAGGTTCGATCCCCGCACCGCGCACCTCATGAAGGCCTGCAAGGCTTGGGTGAGGTCGTGCGATGAGGCGCCCGTGATGGGCTGAGAGGATGACGCGGTCGTCGGCCACGAGGCGGGCAAATCGGCCATGGCTTTGCCATAGCGATAGGAGCGCCGCCGCAAGGCTCGACTTTCCTGCCCCCGGGGCGCCGCGGATCAGCACGCCTGTTTCGCCCAGCGCAACAGCACCTGCGTGGATGGTCTCGTTCACTGTCCTGCCGGCAGGCGGACCGTAAAGCGTGCACCCGCAATATCGTGACTTGGCCCCAAGGTCGTGCGGTAGCGGTTCTCCGCAAAGATTTCCCCGCCGTGGGCCTCGACAATCTGGCGGGAGATGGCAAGCCCAAGCCCTGAATTGTTGCCGAAAGAGCTTTGCCCGGAGCGGTCGGTGTAGAACCGCTCGAAGATCTTTTCGAGCGCTTCTTCCGCGACCCCTTGGCCCTCGTCTTCCACAACGATCTCCACAAAGTTGGTGAACCGTTGGGCGGTCACCGTCACACGCCCATCATCGGGGGTGAAGGAGCGGGCATTGTCGATGAGGTTGACGAAGACTTGGCTCAGCCGGCTGTCGTTGCCGGTCACCTGAAAGTCGAGGCTGCTGCCGGTGCCCCGGATGACGAGTTCGATGGTTTGGTGCCGGTCGCTGCCGAGTTCTGCTTGGGCGTCCACGATGGGTTTCAAAAGGCTGATGAGATCCACCCGGGCGTAGCGGTGCCGGTTGAGCTCAGCGTCGAGTTTTGACGCATCCGATATGTCGCTGATTAGGCGGTCGATCCGGCGCACATCGTGTTGGATCACGTCGATCAGCTGATCGCGGGCGGTGGTGGTGCGCGCCAGCGGGAGGGTCTCCACGGCACTGCGCAGCGAGGTGAGCGGGTTTTTGAGTTCGTGCGCCACCTCACCGGCAAAGGCTTCGATGGAATCGATGCGGGTATAGAGCGCAGCGGTCATGTCATGGAGGGTGCGCGACAGCTGGCCCACCTCACCGCCATCGCGCAGCTCGGGCATTGGGGTCGACACGCCGCCTGAGCGGATCCGGTCCGCTGCCCGGGCAAGGCGCCGGATCGGCTGGGTGATGGATGCCGCCAAAAGGAGCGACAAAAACACCGCCACAAGACCTGCCACCAAAAACACACGGACGATCGCCAGCTCATCTTCGCGCGCCACCTCGTTCACCGCTTCAGGCGCTGTGCGCAAATGGAGGACCGCCACCACCTGGCCAAGCTGGTTCCTGATGGGATTGGCGACAGAGATCAATACGTTGCCGTCTTCATCGACCCGCTCCACCGCCGACTTGACCCCGCCTAGAGCAGCATTCACCTCCGGATAGGCGGTGTCGGGGGCAGCCTCGTCGGGCTCGGGCTCGTGATCGGGCACCAGGAAGAGGCGCGCCACCACCTCCCAGATGGATTCAACGAGGCTGGTGGAGGCAGGCATCGGTGTTTCCGGCTGGTCGCCCGCATCCTCTTCCAACACGATGGAGCTGTCGGTCAGCCGCTCCCCGGTCACACCAAAAACGCGGGCCCGCGCAGGCGATCCCTCTAAGATGCGCGACAGCAGCCCCAGGACACGCTGGCGTTTGATGGCGGTTTCGAGCTGCGGGGGCCTTTGGTTCTCCGCCGCGGTCTGACCGTTGGTGTCAGCGACTTCGCGCGGGACGACCATCAGCACCGGCGCGCCATCTTCGGGGTCGATGCCGAAGCTCAGCGCCACCACCGCCGCGTCCGACTTCACAAGCAGGCTTTGGAGAGCCGCGTCAGCCGCACTGCGTCTGAGGTCAGCTGCAATGAGCGTGGCGATGAGGAGGACGACGAGGCCCACAATCGACACAGAGATCAGCTGGACCGCAAGACGCGAAAAGCCGAACGCTGACGGGTGGAAAATGCCCTCCCGCCTCGGCCGGAACACCTCCGGTGACGGGAACCGAAATCCCCTCTGCGCCGTGTCAGCCATTAATCCATTGGACACCTAACGCCCCATACCAGGGCAGATCATTTAACCTATTCCAGCAAATGGGGCGTGTCGACTAGCCCAAAACGAGTGTGTCCAGACCTTTACTCGTCCTTAAAGCGGTAGCCGACGCCGTAGAGCGTTTCGATCATGTCAAAATCGTCGTCCACCTGTTTGAACTTTTTGCGCAGCCGCTTGATGTGGCTGTCGATGGTCCGGTCATCCACGTAGACGTGGTCATCGTAGGCGGCGTCCATGAGCGCGTTGCGGCTCTTCACCACACCGGGACGCTGCGCGAGCGCCTGAAGGATGAGAAATTCGGTGACCGTGAGCACCACCTGCTCGTTTTTCCAGGTGGATGTGTGGCGCTCTGAGTCCATCACCAGGTCGCCGCGCTCTAAGATGCGCGAGGCATCAATTTCCTTTTCAGGCGGCGCGGCTCTCGCCTGCGCACGCCTCAAGACCGCGCGGATCCGCTCCACCAAAAGCCGCTGCGAGAACGGCTTTCTGATGAAATCGTCCGCGCCCATTTTGAGGCCGAACAGCTCGTCGATCTCATCATCTTTGGAGGTGAGGAAAATCACCGGCAGGTCGGTCGATTGACGCAGCCGTCGCAAGAGCTCCAACCCGTCCATGCGGGGCATCTTGATGTCGAGCACGGCAAGGTCGGGCGGGCGCACGCTCAACCCCTCAAGGCCGGAGGCACCGTCGTTGTAGGTCTCTACATCGAACCCTTCTGATTCGAGCGCGATGGAGACGCTGGTGAGTATGTTCCTGTCATCATCGACGAGCGCAATGGTGGCCATAGGTTACCCCATACACTGCACGCACAACCTCACATGGTTTTGCGCTGTTGTCACTTTGCCACTCGCACAAAGATCGCCGTTTGTGTGTGAAATAAGGCAAACGCGTTTCGATACCGTCAAATGGTAAGAAAATAGTCACCGAGGAGAGGATCGCGATGGAGGAGTTTACCGAAGAGGTGGCCGCAGCGCTTGGCAGAACGCTCGTCCACACCGCGGCAGACGCAGCCCTTGGAACCTTGGGTGAAACCGGGGGGCCCCACGTGAGCCACGTGGCCTGCGCGACGGCTGTGGATGGCGCGCCGCTCCTCCTCCTTTCGGATTTAGCGCTTCATGCCAAGAACTTAAAACGCGATACCAGAGCCTCACTGCTTTATGTGGCGCCGCCTCAGGCGGGTGCTGATACCAACACCCGCGCCAGGGTGACCCTTGACGGCAAGCTCACCCCGGTGACTGAGGCAGCACCTGCAAAGTCGCGGTTTTTGCGCCGGCAACCTGCCGCTTCGCTCTATGCGGGGTTTGGTGATTTTCAGTTTTACCGTCTCGACGTGAAAGCCGCCCATTTGGTGGCGGGGTTCGGGCGGATCACCGCCCTTCCACCAGCGCAGCTGATTGCGGACAAAGCCGCCGCGGAGGTTATGGCGCAGATGGACGAAGGTGCCTGCACCCACATGAACGAAGACCATCTGGATGCTTTGGAGGCGATGGCCATGGGGATCAGCGGGGCGCAGGCCGGACGATGGTCAGCCATTGGTGTTGATCCTTGGGGGATTGATCTTTTGAAGGCCGACGAATGCGTGCGAGCCGAGTACGGCAACGTCATTGGGCACCCCAGCGGTCTACGCAAAGCGCTGAAAGATCTCACCGACCGTGCCCGCGCCGCCCTTGTCACCGATGAGGTGATTGATTGACACCCTGGCTGGAGGCCGCATCTAAGGAGTGTTGCTTGCCTGCCGCGCGTGAAGAGCGCATGGGTTTTGCCCTCTCGTGCGCCCACTCACCCCACCGGCAGCGCCTGACGTGGAGGCTTCCATGACCCATGATGATCCGCTGAACATTGCCGAGGCGTGGCTGGGCGAGGGGCGGCAGGTGGCGGTTGCAACCGTTGTCGCCACCTGGGGCTCAGCGCCCCGCCCTGTGGGGAGCCACCTTGTCATTGATGGTGAGGGGGCGTTTGAAGGCTCTGTCTCGGGCGGCTGCGTCGAAGGGGCAGTGGTGGCCGAGGCTGTGGAGATTGCCGCCGGCGCGCCGGCGAAGCTTCTGGAATTCGGCGTTGCCGATGAAACGGCCTGGGAGGTGGGCCTTTCATGCGGAGGCACCATCAAGATCTACGTGGAGCCGCTCACCCGTGAGGGGGCGCACCCATGAAAGCCCACGATCTGTCAGCGCTCAACGCCGCCCGCGCGTCCCGTCACGCCATCGCAGCCGTCACACCGCTCGATGGGAGTGATGGCCGCCTTGTGCGCCGCGATGAGGCCGACGCGGATCCCCTCGCAGATGCGCTGCGCGCGCGGTTTTTGTCAGGCAAATCCGGCATCGAGGTGACCGCTGAGGGTGAGGTCTTCATCGGCATTCACCGGCCGCCGCCCCGCTTGGTGGTCATTGGTGCTGTTCATGTGAGCCAAGCCTTAGCGCCCATGGCAAAGGCGACGGGCTTTGATGTGACCATCATCGACCCGCGGACCGCGTTTGCAACGCCTGAGCGGTTCGAGGGGGTTGATCTGGTGGCTGAGTGGCCGGATGAGGCTCTGATGGCCCTCGACCACGATACCGCCATTGCCACGCTCACCCACGATCCAAAAATCGACGATCCCGCGATCATCGCAGCGCTCAAGTCGCCTTGCTTTTATTTGGGTGCGCTCGGCAGCCGCAAGACCCACGCCAAGCGGCTCACACGCCTGCGTGATGCGGGGTTTGGTGATGATGACTTTCAACGCATCCACGCGCCCATCGGCGTCAACATCGGCGCGGCGACACCCCAAGAAATTGCCGTTGCCGTCCTTGCCGAGGTGGTTGGGGCCATGCGCCAGCCCAAACCTGCCACCGCGCCAAAAACAGAGCCCGCCCCTGAGGTGGCCGTGGCGTGAGGTTTGGCACGTTTGCCCTTGAGGAGGCGGAAGGGGCTCTTCTGGCCCACACCCAGCGCACCTCAGGCGGTGTTATCAAAAAGGGCACACGGCTGACCGCGCAGCACATTGATGCCTTGAAAGAGGCTGGGCTCACCTTTGTGACCGCGGCAAAGCTCGATGATGGCGATCTCCACGAGGACGAGGCGGCGCGCCGGATTGCGCAGGCTGTTGCAGGCCCTCACACAACGGTTGAGCGGGCCGATACCGGCCGGGCGAATCTTGCGGCGGCGTCCTCAGGGCTGATCGCAGTCGACGCCCCGGCCGTCGACCGGCTGAATGCCATCCATCCATCGGTTACGCTTGCCACCTTGCGCCCGTTTGAGCGGGTGACGGCGGGCCGGATGATTGGAACGGTGAAAATCATCCCGTTTGCCGCACCTGCGCATTACGTGGCGCAAGGGGTTGAGGCCGCGTCCAATTCTGTGTCTGTCGCCCCTTGGATGGTAAGCGGGGTGAGCGCCATCTCCTCGCAGCTTGCCGCACTCAAGCCAAGCGTCATTGATAAAACACTTGATATCTTTGCCGGCCGCCTTGAGCCCACCTTGGCGCGTATCATCGAGGATGTGCGCGTGCCCCACAACACTGAGGCCGTGGCACAAGCGCTTCAGGCCGCAAAGGGCGAGTTGGTGGTGATCTTCGGCGCCTCTGCGGTGGTTGATGAAGATGATGTGATCCCGGCCGCAATCGCACGCGCAGGCGGCGTGGTGGAGCATGTGGGCATGCCCGTCGACCCCGGCAACTTGCTGGTCCTTGGCCATCATGACGGGCGCCCTGTGATTGGCGCACCCGGCTGCGCCCGCTCCCCAAAGGCCAACGGCTTCGACATTGTACTCGACCGGTTGTTGGCCGGCCTGACCGTCACCCGGGCTGACATCATGGGAATGGGCGTGGGGGGCCTGCTTGAAGAGACGGCGGCTCGCCCCAGGCCACGGCGCGGCAAAGCCACCGATAGGCCGCCGAGCAAACCCGCCGCCATTGTGCTTTGCGCCGGCCGGTCCACGCGCATGGGCGCCCGCAACAAGCTCTTAGAGGATGTGGGCGGGATGCCCATGGCGCGCCATGCTGTGCGGGCAGCGCTCGCATCGCGGGCCGACCCTGTGGTGGTTGTCACCGGCCATGAAGCTGATGCCGTCCAGCGCGCGCTATCAGGCCTTGATGTGACCTTTATCCATAACGCGCAGTTTGCCGAAGGGCTTTCCACGTCCTTGCGCGCTGGGCTTACAGCGCTTCCCGCCTCGGCCGACGCCGCGCTGGTGCTCCTGGGCGATATGCCCATGATTGAGGCAGAGCACTGCAACCGCATCCTTGATGGGCTGAAGCAACCGGGTGCGCTCATTGCCATGGCCGCATCCGAAGGCCGGCGCGGCAACCCAGTCGCCTGGTCGGCGCGCCTCTTTCCAGAACTCCTCAACACGGAAGGCGACGCGGGCGGGCGCACCTTGATGTCGCGCTATGCAGACCAATCCGTCACCATCGATATTGGCGATGCTGCTGCTGTCGACGCCGACACTCCAAGCGCACTCAGCACCTTACGCGAACGGCTCGACAGCTCCCCGGCCTGACCGGAGCTACCCTTACAGACCCCCCACACATCGTGGGACTTGAACAGCCGGCAAAGCATTGAGCGGGACCGTTTCAACGCCGGCACAGGCACCCCTGCGACAATCTAGGGATGCATAAATTCCTTACTCAATTATGAATTGTTTCATGTCGCCATAGGGTGTATATGGCACAAATCACTATCTATGCGGGAGTTGCGTGGCAGAATGCAACTTTTGAACGATTTTTCGTTAACCGTTTCCGCCTTTCAAAAACAGCCGGAGCTGTCAGCCACCGAGATTGAGACCGTCACAGAAACGCTCCGCCACACCGCTGACGGTCCTTTCACGGGGACGCTGTCGGGGCCGCAAGCGTGCGTCCTTTATGGGCTAAAAAGCTGGCGAGCACCGCAAGCAGAAGCCAACCTTGGGGCGCTTTTAGACGGGCTGTCCCGCGCGTCGGGGGATGACTGTCTCAACGCCGCATTCGCCATGAAGAGCGCGGTGGCCAAAGACATCCACGCCATTGCCCATGGGGCAACCGTGGTGCCCCCTTTCACCGACGATGACTACTTTGCTGCCATCGCGCGCTGGCTTGGCTGCCCGTTTGTGGGCGGGACGGCGCTCGCCATGGCGCTGCGTGGCGTCAACAGCGCGGAAATGGAGCTGACCGATGGCGGCCTCATCCTGCGCTACAACGCGCGGGGGGAAAGCTGCGTGGCCATCGCGCCAACGTCGGACTGGTTGCCGGGCCTTGCAACGCTTTTGTGCAAGAAGCCAAGCGCACGCACCCGCCTCACCGTCGCCCCGCCCCACGCCATTTTAGGCGCTTCCCCGTGCCAAGGCGCCACCGTCACGCAAGGCCGCATCAACCCGCTTCATACAGTCCCTAAAGACGAAGTCGCGGATTATGTGGTGAGCGGGGTCCAGATCGCAGCGCTCCTTGCTGCGCTTTTGTCACTTGTGGGGCTGTTTGTGGTGGCACCCACGGTATCGCTCATCAGCGTCGTCATCACAGTGACGGCGGTGCTGCTTGCCTATTCCACCAGCCGCTTTCTGGCGCTTATCCTTGCGAAAACCCGCGCCCCGCAACGCCAAAAGTTGAGGACGGCTGAGCTTCCCATCTACACCATCCTCATCCCCCTTTACCGTGAGGATGAAGGGGTGGGCGATCTTGTCAGGGCGCTGCGCCGGCTCGACTATCCGCACGACAAGCTCGACATCCAGTTCCTCGTGGAAGCTGACGATCCAGGCACGCGCGATGCCGTGGTCCGCGAGACTGGCGAGCTTTATTGCCGCGTTCTGATGATCCCGCCCGGGACGCCGCGCACGAAACCCCGCGCGCTCAATGCGGGGCTGCGGCAGGCGCGCGGTACGCTGTTGACGATTTTCGATGCTGAGGATCGCCCCGACCCCCACCAGCTGCGCATTGCCGCCGAAACCTTTGAAGCCGCAGAGCCCGACCTTGGCGCCGTCCAAGCCCGCCTTGCCATCGACCATGTGTGCGACAACTGGCTCACCAAGATGTTCGCCATCGAATATGCCTGCCAGTTTGACTGGCTGCTGCCCATGGTGACCGGCCACGGACACATTGTTCTCTTAGGCGGCACGTCCAACCACTTCCGAACCGATGCGCTGGTGGAGATTGGCGGGTGGGATCCCTTTAACGTCACCGAAGATGCCGACCTTGCCATACGGCTGCGGCGGCGCGGCTATAAACTCGCCATGATCGATAGCGACACATCCGAGGAAGCTCCTGTGACGGTAGATGCTTGGGTCAAACAGCGCTCACGCTGGTTTAAGGGCTATCTTCAGACCTGGCTCGTCCATAACCGGCGGCCCATTCACCTCTTCCGCGAAATCGGGCTCGTGGACGGGTTTTTGGTTCATCTTTTCATTTTGGGGGCGTTTGCAGCGGCGATCGCCCACAACGTCTTTGTGGTGAGTTTGCTTTTGGCGCTGGTGGGGCTTTTGCCTCTTTATGGTGGGCAAATGGCTTGGCTGGTGGGCTTACAGCTTCTCCTGGCAGCATTCAGTTACGGCGTTAACTTTTGGCTGGGCGTTAAGAGCGTGAAGCGGCGCGGCAATCGCGGCATCAGCCCCTGGTGCGTCGCTTGGTTTCCGCTTTACTGGATTTTGATGGGATGGGCTGCGGTCCTTGCCCTTTATGACATTGTGCGCAGACCGCACCATTGGCGGAAAACGGCCCATGGCGTTGCAAAACGACCGCAGCGGGCGATGCGAACCCGCGGCGCTAGCGCATGAGCCGCTGCCCCTGCGGCCCCCGGTGGCAGCGCGCGCGGGGGGCCCCGCGCGGCCACTCAAGCCAACATATGGCACAGCAGGGCTCGCGTTCCGGCAATCCCACCTCAGCCAGCAGTCACACCGCTGACAAGGTTATGGCTTGCCAAGAGCTCTGCCGTGAGTGACGTGCGGACCCGTGGCTGCGGTGGTGCGCTGAGCTGTTTGGCCAAGGCCCGGCGTCGGCGATGCGCCTCCTCAAGCGTCAACCAGACGAAGGTGAGGGCCGTGCCAGGCCTCGTCTGTGTCAATCGCGGTAAGTCTGCCCGCGCAACCACCCCGATCTTGGGGTAGCCGCCGGTGGGCGCGCGGTCCGCACACAGCACAATGGGTTGGCCATTTCCAGGAACCTGGATGGCGCCTTCGACAATCCCGTCTGAAATGATGTCGTGGGTTGATGCCCGAAGAGGAGCGCCTTCGAGCTTATAGCCCATCCTGTCCACAGCACTCGTCAGTGTGTAGGACGCGGAAACGAAGGTATCACGGGCACGATCATCGAAGAGGTGATGCTGGGGGCCCGGCAGCAGGCCGATGGGGCCGCCCGGTAGATCAATGTCCCTTGCCTCGGAAGGGACGCCCAACGGGTGGGGCATGATGTCAAAACCTGCCGTCAAATCGCGGCCGCCGAGCCCGGTGCGGGCGTTGGTGGCATAGGAGCCCAAAAGCGGGGCCCCTAAATCGAGGCCCGCAACGGCGATGTAGGCCCACATGCCTTCTGAGCCCGCATCAACGGTGAGCGTTTCGCCATCACGAAGGTGAATGCGGGCTGGAGCGGCAGTGGGTGCGGTGTCACCATCACGCCGGGCGCGGAAGCCTGGGCCCGTCAACCCCAGCACCACATCACCTTCCGCACGCAAACCGGCTCCGGCAAGCCCCACCTCAAAGGCGGCGGACGTCCCCTCCCCTGCGAGCGATAGGGCGTGCTGGAACCGCACCCAGTCCATGGGGCCAGACGTTGAAACACCGTAGCGCATGGCACCGTGGCGCCCTGCATCTTGGATGCTCA
>JBCDLN010000144.1:0-10055 GCA_038745295.1 Pseudomonadota bacterium
CGCATTTCCCATGTCGCCGGGGATGCGCGGAAACTGCGCATCCAGCATTAAAATGCCGACCGTTGCGCCGTAGATCGCCTGTCCGCCACTGACGCGCATCACTCCATCCGTCTCATAGCCGTCCGCACCATGGATCTTCTGTCGACAACACACTGGCGTCAGTTGCCCGGCAAGGTCCACCCTCTTGGCTTATGAGAACCGAAGGTGCCATCTTAAGGCGAAGGCGCGGCACACTCGCGCTGTTGGGGCGCAAGGGAGCGGCGGGTTGGGGATGGACGTGCAAACGATGGCGCCGGCCCGCGCCAACACACTGACAGGCGCAGAAGCGATGGTGCGGATGTTGGAGGCCCATGGGGTCGACACCGTCTTCGGCCTCTGCGGGGATACAACCTTACCGTTTTATGATGCGCTGGCCCGGCTTGATCATGGCATCACCCACATCCTGACCCGCGATGAACGCCACGCGGCGTATATGGCCGATGGCTACGCGCGGGTGACCGGAAAGCCTGGTGTTTGCGAGGGACCCTCGGGCGGCGGGGCCACCTACATTTTGCCAGGCGTGGTGGAGGCGAACGAGAGCTCAATCCCGATCCTTGCAATCACCACCGATGTGGCCACCACCTCCCGCGGCCGCTACCCGCTGACCGAGCTTGACCAAGTGGCCCTTTTTCGCCCGCTCACCAAGTGGAACGCCACGCTGGATAACCCGGCGCGCCTTCCAGCCATGGTGCGGGCCGCCTTCCGCGCGATGACCACGGGCCGGCCGGGCGCTGTCCACCTTGCGCTCCCGTTCGACACCCAAAAGGGCGCGGTTGACGACGAAGATATCTATGCTGATCCACGGCACCAGCGCTTCCCGGCTGAGCCGACAGCGCCTGATCCTGACGCAATTTTTGAGGCAGCCACTGTGCTGGGGCGTGCGCAATCGGCGGTGATTGTGTGCGGTGGCGGCCCTCTCATCGCACAAGCCTTTGAGGGGCTCGCCCGTGTGGCCCGCGCGCTCGATTGTCCTGTGGCGACCACCGTGTCAGGGCAGGGGGTGATCGCTGAAACCGACCCCCTGGCCCTTGGCGTGGTGGGGTCCAACGGCGGTTCGCCGGCAACGCGCGCTGTTGTCGATGGGGCGGACACGGTACTTTTCGTGGGCTGCCGGGCCGGGTCTGTCACCACGGAGCGATGGCGCTCCCCGCCCAAAGGCACGACCATCATCCACATCGACAATGACCCGATGGTGATCGGCGCCAACTACCCCACTGATGTTGCCATTTGCGCTGACGCGCGGCTTAGCCTCAATGCCCTTGCGGACGCGTTGGAAGCTGAGCCGGTGACGGGCCAAAACGGCGCGTCACGGGTGGCTGCCGCGTGGGCTGAGAAGACGGCTGCCTTTAATGCACTCGCCCAAAGCCATGAGCGCCCCATCCGGCCCGAGCGGCTCATTGCGGCGCTGATGGCGGGCCTTGATGACGACGCCATCATCGTCGCCGACCCCGGCACTCCTTGCCCCTATGTGTCGGCCCATTATCGGTGGCGCAAAGCAGGGCGGCACTTCATCACCAACCGGGCCCACGGCGCGCTGGGCTATGCGCTTGGGGCAGCCATTGGCGCCCACATCGGCCGCCCCTCAGTGAAGACGGTGGCGCTGATGGGTGATGGCTCGTTCGGGTTTGCCTGCGGCGAGTTTGAGACCATCGTGCGCCACAACCTTCCCATCACCGCGGTGGTGGTCTCCAACGCGGCGTTTGGGTGGATCAAGGCCGGCCAAAACGCAGGGTTCGGCCAGCGCTTTTATAATGTGGATTTTGGGCGGACCGACCATGCCGCCGTGGCCCGCGCCTTCGGCGTGACATCCTACACCGTGGACGACCCAGCGATGCTGGCGCGGGTCCTTCACGAGGCGATCGCCCATGACGGGCCGACGCTGGTGGATGTCATCTGCCAACCGCTTCATGAAGCGGCGGCCCCTGTGTCGGAGTGGATCGCGTGAGCGGCGTGTCCGAAACCATCAGCGCCATCGACCTTTGGCATCTTTATGTGCCTGTCACCGCCACGCGCGATCATGGGATTGGGCGGGTTGCGCGGGAGGTGGAGGTGGTGGTGGTGCGCCTCAGATCCTCAGGCGGGGCCGTGGGCTACGGGGAGGCGGCGTGTTGGTCGGTCTTCACAGGGACCCCGGAGGGCGCATTTGCCGCCATCAACCGCTATTTCCGCCCCCATGTGATCGGCGCTCGCTGCGATGCCATTCCAGAAATCATGGCCAAGGTGCGCAAGGCAGTCGCCTTCCAAAGCGATGCTAAGGCCGCCCTTGAAACGGCGCTTTATGATCTCCTCGGCCGGATCAAAGGCGTCCCCGTCTGGGCGCTTTTGGGGGGCAAGTCCCGCGACGAGATTCCGTTGTCAGTATCGCTCGCCAATCCAGACTTTGCCGCCGATCTTGACCTTGCCGCGCAGCTCGAGACGGATGGTGTGCGCCTTGTGAAGTTGAAGGCTGGTGTGGCGGACCATGCGTTTGATCTGAAGCGCTTTGATGCGCTGGCCGAGCGGCACCCCTGCCTTGAGGTGCGGGTGGATTATAACCAAGGCCTCACCCCCCATGAGGCGGCCTACCGTGTGCGTGAAATGGATGCTGCCGGTCCCGCTTTCATCGAGCAGCCCGTGGCCGCGAGCGAGTTTGGCCTGATGCGGCGCCTTCGCGAAACCAGCGAGACGCCGATCCTCGCAGATGAAAGCGTCTTTGGGCCAGAGGATATGCACCGTGCCGTCGCCGAGGGGATTTGCGATGGCGTTTCCGTGAAGGTGATGAAGGCGGGCGGGCTGAGCCGCGCCCAAACCGTTGCCAATATGGCCTCGGCCGCAGGGCTCACGGCATACGGCGGGGATATGTTTGAGACTGGCCTTGGCCATCTTGCCGGCGTTCACACCTTGGCTGCCACCCCCGCCATCAACCTCGGGTGTGAGTTTTATCAAGCCAAGTACTATCTGACTGAGGATATCCTGACCGATCCTTTCCCCATTAAAAACGGCAATGTGGTGGTGCCTGACGGGCCGGGACTGGGCATTTTGCCGGATGAAGAAAAGCTCGCTCACTTTGCCCGGCGCACGACCGTCAAGCATTAGGCGGGCGAGTGTTTATCTACTGCGCGTTCGACAAAGATCAGGACATGCCGCGCTACGCGGGCGAAGCGCTTGTGAGCGCGACCTCTTTGCGACGCCACACCGACAAGCCCATACACCTTGCCACCAACAATCGACGCTTTGTGGAGCGCCACGCACGTCGGCCCGCATGGCCATTTGACAACGTCACCATGGTAGAAGGCGACGACGCACCAAAGACCTTCAAAGTGCGCGCCATAGCGAACATGGACGGCGACTGCGTGTTCCTCGACGGCGACACGTTCATATTCGCCGATTTATCCCGGGTGTTCGAGTTCTCTCCGTTCGACCTGGCGGGTGTGCGAGAGCCCGCGCGCAACGCCCTCACGTCCATCGAGGCGGCTATCGAATATGAGGCCAGCCTCAAATATGCGCTCAACTCCGGGGTCTTGTTCATCAGGGGCGGATTTGCGCAAACCCTTTCAGAACGTTGGCTTGCCCACTACTTGCGCCGCCTTGAGCGCTTGGGCCCCACCGCATTCGACCAACCCTCGCTGCGTGCCTCTTTGTCACTGTTAGACGCTGATGTGCTCGTGCTGCCCAACAACTATAATTTTCGACTGCAGTTCGGTGGCTTGGTGGCAGGTCCTGTGTTTGTCGTTCATACCCATTATCCGCATGACCTTGCCAAGCTCATCAAACGCGATTTTCCTGCCGAGGATGTCGACCGGTTGATCAACCATGTGGGGCGGATCAACGATGAGTTTGCCTTTGAGACGTTGCCCCCTGTGCGCGGTGGCAGCCTATACAAACTTGACTTGAAGCGCACCGGCTGGCGCGGTCCCCCGCTCCACAAGCGTGTGTGGAGAGCGCTGAAAGACCCTTGATGGTGGGTGCACTGCCCGCGCCACGAGATTGGAGGACGTATGCGCGTTGTGGTGATCGGGGCCGGGATTGTGGGTGTCTCCACCGCCATTTGGCTGCAGCGCGATGGTCATGAGGTGGTGCTCATCGACCGCGGTGAGCCAGGGGATGGGACGAGCTTTGGGAACGCCGGTGTCTTGGCCTCGTGCTCCATCGTCCCTGTCACTGGGCCTGGCCTTTTGGCCAAAGCGCCAAAGATGCTTCTTGATCCCCACCAGCCCCTTTTCTTGAAATGGGGTTATCTGCCCCGCCTCATGCCCTGGCTCCGGCGTTATCTCTCTCATGCCAACGCCCCTGATACGGAGCGGATCGCTAAAGGGTTGGCCGCGCTTGTGCCCGGCAGTCTGGAAGAGCACCAGGCGCTTGCCGAGGGCACGGGGGCTGAGGGCTACATCACACCGTCGGATTATCTGTTCGGTTACCGCGACCGCGCGCACTATGAGGGCGATGGATTTGCGTGGAAGATCCGCGCTGACCATGGCTTCACATGGGAGGTTTTGGAGGGGGAGGGGGTGCGGGCCTACGATCCGCTCCTCTCCCAAGACATTGGATGTGTGGCGCGGATCGGCGGCCATGGCCACATCAAAGACCCTGGCGGCTATGTGAAGACCCTTGCTGCCCATGCTCAGGCAAACGGTGCCACCTTTGTAAAGGGGGAGGCCGAGGGGGTCGCGGTCGAGGACGGTGTTGCCGTTGGGGTGCGCGTTGCCGGCGAAACGGTGCGCGGCGACAAGGTGGTGGTCGCCAGTGGGGCCTGGTCCAAACCGCTTTGCCGAGCGCTCGGGATTGACGTGCCCCTAGAGAGCGAGCGCGGCTATCATTTGGAGCTTTGGTCCCCGTCGGCGATGCCGCGCGCGCCGATTATGATTGCGTCGGGCAAGTTTGTGGCAACGCCTATGGAGGGGCGAATTCGGCTTGCGGGCATCGTTGAGTTTGGCGGTCTGGATGCCGCGCCCTCCCGCGCGCCTTTTGCACTCCTTGAACGGAGCCTGCGCGCCGCAATGCCATCCCTCACCTGGGCGGACACCAAAGAGTGGATGGGTCACCGCCCAGCACCGTCTGATTCCCTTCCCTTGATTGGACCGGTTCCGGGGGCAGAGGGTGTCTTTCTTGGGTTTGGCCATCACCACATCGGGCTGACGGCCGGGCCGAAGACTGGCCGTCTTCTTGCACAGCTCTTGGCAGGACGAGCGCCCAATATTGACATGGCCGCCTTCGCGCCGGCACGCTTTGCGCCCAATTCGCAGCGGGCGAGGGTGCCTGCGGCTGCTGGGTCATGAACGGCGCTTGAGACGCCACGAGGGAGACACTGACGATGAAGACCCTACTGGTCACCACCACCGCAATCGCCACACTTTGGTCAGGCGCAGCGCTTGCGGAAAAGTGGGACATGCCCATGGCTTATTCGGCCACCAACTATCACTCTGAAACTGGAGCAAAGTTCGCCGAGTGCGTTACCAGCGGCACCGGCGGTGCCATTGAGGTGACGACGCACCCGTCCGGATCGCTGTTCCCGGGCAATCAGATCAAGCGCGCTGTCCAAACCGGCCAAGCCCCCATCGGCGAGCGGCTGCTGTCGGCCCATCAGAACGAGAACGCGCTGTTTGGCTTTGATTCTGTCCCGTTCTTGGCCACGTCGTTCGACGCGCACGGCAAGCTCTATGACGCTGCCGCGCCCACCATTAAAGAGCTTCTTGCCGACCAGGGGCTCACCTACCTATACTCTGTGCCATGGCCGCCTCAGGGGCTTTACTTCAAAAAGCCCGTCGAATCGGTGTCTGACATGGAGGACATCAAGTTCCGCTCCTATAACTCAGCGACCGCGCGTCTTGCTGAACTGACCGGGATGCTGCCTGTGCAAATTGAAGCGGCTGAGATCAGCCAGGCGTTTGCCACAGGCGTCGCTGAATCGATGATTTCCTCAGGTGCCACCGGCTATGACCGGAAAGTTTGGGAAAGTCTGACCCATTTCTATGAGGCTGATGCGTGGATGCCCCGCAACACTGTGTTCGTGAACACTGCTGTTTGGGATGGCGTTTCGGATGAAAATCAAGCTGTCATCATGGGCTGCGCCGAAGCGGCTGCTGCAGAGGGTCTTCAGCGGGCCAAAGACTACACGCAATTCACCCTTGACCAGCTTGCCGAGAACGGAATGACGGTGGGCCCCCCGTCCGACAGCCTTGCCGCCGAATTGCGGGAAGTGGGGGCGACGATGACGTCAGAATGGCTGGAAGCCACCGGTGATGTTGGTAAAGACATCATCGATACCTACCAAGGCAACTGAAGATTCAAATTTCAAAAGGGGCAGATGGCATCATCTGCCCCTCATCTTTTGTGCTTTATATCAACGACACACCTCCCGGCTCGGACGCTGCTCAACACTTCTGCGATCTTGCGTTCTACAAACCGTCATCATTTTCCAATCAGGGCAGTCCGAATGTCGAAAACCATCCGCGCCGTGCTTGACGCGATCTACTTTGGCGGCGGCGTTTTGGCCGCGCTGTGCTTGATTGCAATCCTCGTCCTCATCGTCCTCCAAATGCTGGCACGGTGGACCGGCGAAGTCTTTCCTGGCGCTCCGGATTATGCAGGCTACGCCATGGCGGCCGCATCGTTTTTGGCCTTTGCCCACGCGCTGAACCGCGGCGCGCACATCCGCGTGTCCATCCTCCTCAACAACGTGCCAGCATCTGTGCGCCGTTACATCGAGATCTGGTGCTTTGCGGTTGGGACCGCTCTTGCCTGGTATTTCGTCTACTACGCGGTCAAATTTGTCTATTTTTCGTGGAAGTTTAACGACGTAAGCCAAGGGCCTGATGCCTCGCCCATGTGGATCCCGCAGCTTCCCATGGTTGTGGGGGCATTCATCCTGGCCATCGCGCTGACCGACAACTTGGTGAGCCTCTTCACCAATCGCGTTCACCGCATCCAAAACAGTGTTGTTGAGCAAAGCCACGGAGAATAGTTATGGAAAATCTCTCCGTCATTGTTTTGTTCCTCTTTGTCCTCTTCTTGCTGTTGGGGACTGGGGTTTGGGTGGGCCTTGCGCTTTTGGGCGTTGCTTATGTGGGGATGGAGCTGTTTACGACGCGCCCCACGGGCGATGCGATGCTGACCATTGTGTGGTCGGCCTCATCATCTTGGACGCTGACAGCGCTGCCGCTCTTCATCTGGATGGGGGAGATTCTTTACCGAACGCGGCTGTCGGAGGACATGTTCCGCGGCCTTGCCCCGTGGCTGCGTTCGCTCCCCGGGGGGCTGATCCACACAAACATCGTCGGCTGCACAATTTTTGCAGCGGTCTCGGGCTCGTCGGCGGCGACGCTCACCACGGTGGGCAAGATGTCGATCCCGGAGTTGCGGCGGCGCGAGTATCCCGAAAAGATGGTGATCGGCACCCTTGCGGGGGCGGCGACCTTGGGCTTGATGATCCCGCCTTCGCTGACGCTGATCGTCTACGGGGTGACCATCAACGAATCGATCACCAAACTCTTCATCGCCGGGATTTTACCAGGCCTCGTCCTGGCGGCCATGTTCATGGCGTACGTGGCCATCTACGCGAAAATCTCCAAGAATTATAACCCCAACCCCGAGCCGCCCATGACGTTTGGGGAGCGCCTGGCCAATTCGCGTTTTTTGATCCCCGTGATTTGCCTCATCTTGGTGGTGATCGGGTCCATGTACTTGGGCTATGCCACGGCCACCGAGGCCGCTGCTTTCGGCGTGATCGGCGCTCTGGTGCTTGCCGCCACACAAGGCTCGCTCACCTTCAAGACCTTCACTCAGTCCTTGATGGGCGCCACACGCACATCAGCGATGATTGCACTTATTCTGGCAGGCGCCGCCTTCTTGTCACTGGCGATGGGCTTTACGGGACTTCCCAAAGGTCTTGCAACGCTGATTGCCGACATGGAGTTGACGCGCTTTGAACTTTTGATGGTGTTGCTGGTCTTTTACATCATCTTGGGTTGCTTTCTGGACGGCATCTCCTCGGTGGTGCTCACCATGGCGGTGGTCGAGCCGATGGTGCGTCAGGCGGGGATAGACATTATTTGGTTTGGGATCTTCATTGTGGTGGTTGTGGAGATGGCACAGATCACACCACCCATCGGCTTTAACCTTTTTGTGCTCCAGGGCATGACCAACCACGAGATGACGTTCATTGCCCGTGCGGCGATACCGATGTTTCTGATCATGGTTTTGATGGTGTTTGTGCTGATCTTCTTTCCCGAGATTGCCACCTGGCTCCCTGAGAACATGCGCGCTCAACCTGGGTGAACGAGACGGGCATTGGCGCGTCACTCACTATCTTCAGATTTTGATCTCGATGAAATTGGCGAGAGATTAAGTGTTTCAAGACAAAAATTGAGCGGTCATTGTGGAACCAAAACGCAAAAAAGGCTGGTTCACCAAAGCGATTGCCTCTGGTAGCCTCATGGTCCCTCACGGCTGGCTGCCAAGGGAATACATGTCTAGGCAGCTCGATAATCTGTTTGATGATCCTGAAGACTGTGAACATGATTGGTACGTTGTGGCCTCAATTCTGAGTACGGTTGAGCTACAAGTCCAGTGCGGCCGCTGTGGCATCTATAGCGAGGTGCCTGACCCGACCAAGGACGAGTGGAGCAAAGCTTACGGTGCTGGAACGAAGCCTTATGCGTGGAAAGACAAGTCGCGAATGAGGTTCTATTTCAGCAGGGAGACTGGTGGCCCGACCGATGTGGGTCATCAGCAATCGGCGTGAGTGCTGAGCTGCCCAACTGTTTGGGCAACGTTAAGACCGTCCCGAAGCGCGACGAGCGGTGGGGCGAGGCCGGTGCTCTTCCACGTTTCGAGGAGGCGCTTGCCGCTGAAGCGATGTTTGTGTGGGCGTCGGTCCTGCCAATGACCGTGAAGGGGGCATCGCTGGCTGCCGCGGTATAGCCAAAAATCCGAAGGCCGACGCCCATGACCGCGCGCGTGATGGCCTGATGACGACGGAAATGTTGCAGCCAACGCACTTGGGTGCCTTGGCCGCACCATCATAACGCCCAGCCATAGCGGTGGCCTCCCGCAAGGGCGCGGGCTGATCGGCGGCCAGGCTATTCCCACGGCGTCATCGCTGCCGCTCGCCTCATCGCTTCCGCTGGCGTCATCACAACAATCCACTTTTACCTACACCGGCGCCGCCGAGTCCCATGTGACTTGCGCACTCATCGCGAGAGCAATCTCGTCAAACGCCTCGTCAGCCCGCTGGAACAGTTTCGTCGCGGCGCCACCCGTGACGGGCCTGCACCCCGCAAAACCGGCCCACACTGTACTCAGCAACTATGGGACTGTGTGCACGCTCCACATGTCCCGATCAGTGCCAAGAGTGTTGCAAGAAACACTGACCGCACTTCATGCATGCCGCGTCGGCAGATGCGGTCGCGGCCAACGACGCGGTTGATTCGGTAAGCGTCTGGACGGTCCGCCATGGGCCAATGCGGTGCCTGGCTATTGCGTCAAAACCCCTTGCGATGGGTATAAAGGGGAGGACTTCATCGATCTTATGCATTTGTGACTTGGAACGGTTGAAACGGACCGCAGCAAGCTGGTTTAAGCTTTTATTCGCAGCCGACGGTTCGCGCTACTGGGTCTCCTGAATTTGTCACGGTGTATAGGACGGCTGCCATGTCGTAGAACAAAGAGCGTGTTCGTCAAAATAAATGTCAGAATACAAAGTCATCGTCCTCCTGAAACTCGAACGCGTTTTCCAAGTACTCAAGTTCGTGGAACTTGCTGACGAGCGCGATATCGAAACGGATCGAGCAAGTGGCATATGAGGGGTTGGCAGCAAGCCATGCATTGGCCGCGCGGGTGAGCTGTCGCATTTTCTTGGGGGTTACGGCGTCAAGGCCCGACCAAAGGTCTCGTCGCGCCTTTACTTCCACAAACGCGACAATGTCGTCACGGTGGACAATGAGGTCAACTTCAGCCCGACCAACGCGGGCACGGGTTGCCAGAATTGTATAGTCACCCGCTCGCAGAAAAGCAGCGACAAAGCGTTCGCTGTCTACGCC
>JBCDLN010000145.1:0-10028 GCA_038745295.1 Pseudomonadota bacterium
AGCACGCCATGGATTCCCTCGCCCAAGCGCGGGACTGGATGCTGCTCCTGGGGCAAAAGTCGGCCGAGGAACGAGTCGCGACCTTCCTGCTGCGGATGGCAGAACGACAAGCGGACACAGGTTGCGCTAAGCGGGCTCATGAATCGGTTGCCAATGGCACAACCATAGATGTCCCCATTACCCGTGCCCAAATCGCCGCCTATTTAGGCCTGACCATCGAAACGGTAAGCCGGCGCCTCACCGCCCTCAGAGACGCTAAGCTCATTGCGCTACAATCGAGCCGCTCCATCACACTCCTTGATGTACCTGCACTCCAACGAACAGCTGGTAGGCTGATGGACGCAGATTGTGGCTAGCGCATGCCTTGCTCGATCTAGTCCAGATCGAGCGAGGCAAACATGCGAGGCGTTAAGCGGCAAGCACGTTTCCATCAACATTGTTCACTGCGGAACCCCCGTAGGGAGCCGTGCCTCACTGCTCCCGCCTATGGTCAATTGTCCCGCGATGGGCCTGATGCATCAACCCACGGCTTCGCCTCTTCGGGGTTGACCCATCAGGCCCACCGCGGGCTCCTGACCGTGTCGGCTCCGAAGGAACGTCGCTGTTTGGTGTCCCACCAAAGGAACATATGAATGGTTCTTTGGGGGCACTACTGAGTTTTGGCGGAGCTTTGAGTGAACAGCCTTCTAAGCTTCTAAAGCGAGAGCGGGTCGCAGCCGGGTAGAACCATCCGGCGTCCCGTACACCTGCGACCCATAGAGGAAGCCTCGACGCGGTGCGTTTGCGCGCACGCCTGACGCGCTCCAGCACCGCTTTACAGATTGCGCAGGCCAGGTGGGGTGCGGCGAAGCTAGCACCAGATGGCTTTGCCCCCTCCCCCTGTTTCGCTATGGGTTGAACGGGTTCAAAACCGTTCTATGGGGCCTTGATGAGCGAGCACTACGATGCATACGAGACGCAGTCACCGGCGGCGCGCGAGGCCCACCTTTTTGACGCACTCCCTGAACTATTGCGCCAAGCCCAGCGCGCGCCAGCGTGGGCCAAAGCGCTAGAGGGCGTCGACCCCAACACGGTCAACAGCCGCACCGCGCTCGCGGCGCTCCCCCTCACGCGCAAGACCGACATCATGGCCGCGCAAACCAAGACACCCCCGTTCGGCGGCTTTGTTGCGCAAGATGCCGCCATCAAGCGGCTCTTCATCTCCCCAGGCCCGGTCTTCGTGGCTGAAGGCTATGAGGACGATCCCTGGTCGGCGGCGCGGGCCCTTTATGCAGCCGGCGTCCGCCCTGGTGAGACGGTCGCCAACACCTTCGGCTATCACATGACCCCGGGCGCCTTCATTTTGGAAAGCGGGCTCCATGCCCTCAAATGCCGCGTGATTGCTGCAGGGGCGGGCAATTCGGCTGACGCGGTGACGACGCTGTCCGCCCTTGCCCCCACGGTCTACTGCGGTGTGCCTGACTATCTCAACATCCTCCTCGACAAGGCAGCGGCCGAGGGATTGTCTCTTTCTTTCAATAAGGCGCTCGTCTCTGGCGCTGCGCTCCCGCTCGATTTGCGCGCCCGCATCGAAAAGCGCGGTGTGCGTGTCACCCAGTGCTATGCCACCGCTGACCTTGGTGTGATTGCGTATGAGAGCTCAGCCCGTGAGGGGCTTATTGTGAATGAAGGGCTCATCATGGAGATTGTGCGCCCCGGCACAGGAACGCCCGTCGCCGAAGGTGAGGTGGGCGAAATTGTTGTCACGCGCTTTTCAAAAACAACGCCGCTGATCAGGTTTGCCACTGGCGATTTGACCGCCCATCTGAGCGGGCCGAGCCCGTGCGGGCGGACGAACATGCGCATCAAGGGCTGGATGGGCCGGGCCGACCAGCGCACCAAGGTCAAGGGCATGTTTGTGGATCCTCAGCAGATCGCCAAGGTGGTGGCCCAGCATGGAGCCATCGCCCGCGCCCGGCTCGTGGTGCGCCGGGCCGACCATGCGGACGCCATGGTGCTTTTGGTGGCCGGGCCAGCGCCGGGGACTGAGCCAGAGATTGCTGCCACATTAAAATCGGTGACCAACCTTTCAGGCGCAGTTGAGATTGTGCCTGAAAGTGCGCTCCCCAACGATGGCAAGGTGATTGCCGATGAGCGGCCCGTCGAGGGATAGGGCCAGGCTGGTTCGCCCAGGCAAAGCGGGAGATTTGTGGTGGTGTTCAAAGACGCTTGGGTGCAGCGAGCCTGGTGGGCGCGGTCGCTGCGCTGTCTTGAGAATTGAGGTAAACCCCTCGACAAGACGCTTCTCAAACACTATGAACCTGCCCCTGGACCCACACAAATGACATCAGATCACCACGCCGGCGCGGCGGCGTGACGGGAACTTGACGACATGAACATCATTGACGAGCTCAATGCCGAGCAGATCGCAGCCATTGACGAAAAACGGAAGCTGCCGGATTTCCAGCCTGGCGACACCGTGCGCGTTGGTGTGCGCGTGACGGAGGGTACCCGCACCCGGGTCCAGAATTATGAGGGTGTGTGCATCGCCCGGGCCGGCGCCGGTCTCAATGAAAATTTCACCGTGCGCAAGCTGTCCTACGGTGAGGGTGTGGAGCGGGTGTTCCCGGTGTACTCGCCGATGATCGAGAAGGTGGAGGTTGTGCGCCGCGGTAAAGTGCGCCGCGCCAAACTTTACTATCTGCGCGGCCGGACCGGCAAAGCCGCCCGGATCGCTGAACGGAAAGATAAGCGTCCCGCGCCATCCGCCGCGAACGGCTGATCACTCATGCCGGGTCTTGTGATATGCGCTTGACCCCGGTGGGGCCTCTAGAGTGCGCTCATGGCGCCGCCGCTTTCCCATCCATTCTTTTGAGCGCCCGCTGCGCCGCTGTGGGCCTGGCATTCCGCCGAGGCTAGCCTGTGCGCGCCCTTGCTGCCGCACTGACCGTTGTGGTTTGCCTTGGGGTGCTTGGCTACTTTGTGGTTGTGGCGTGGGACGCTCTTCACAGGGCGCCATCGGATGAGCGCGTGGCCTCTGCCCGCACCAAAGCGGTGGAGTTGATTGCCCGGCAGGCAAAGCGTGACCGAGCCGGCAGCCCATCCCCCACAACCCAACCAGTTCCCCCAGGAGCGGTCGGCGATGAGGAGCCTCCGCCATCCCCCGCGGACGAGCAACGGCCGTTGGAGGTGGGTGATGGCGTCCGCTTCATCGACCGGGATGGGATTGTGGGTGTGCGGGTTGATGGGCCGCTGGAGCGTGCCCCGTCCACGGTCACCCTCGCGCCGCCACCGCCGGAGCCCGAGGCGCCCCCCACATCGCTTTACCGCTTGGTGGTGATTGAAGCGGCTGGGTTGATTGATGCGCGCTCCCACAAGATTAAGCTCGCGCACGTGGAGGCTCCTGCCGCGAGTCTCACCTGCACGCGCGCTGATGGTGAGGTTTGGCCCTGTGGGATGCGGGCGCGCACGGCCATGAGGCGGTTAATCCGCCGCCGCGCCATTGAGTGTTTGCGCGCTGACGATGACGCTGACGCGCCCCAGGACCCCAAGACCGATGCTGCGGGCGGCGGTCTGGTGGTGACCGAGTGCTCAGTGGCCAACACCGACCTTTCCCGTTGGTTGGTGGAGCAGGGCTGGGCCGCCCCATCGGCCAGTGCCCCTGAAAGCTGGGCCGAACTGCACGACTTTGCAAAGATCGCTAAGCGCGGGCTTTACGATACCGATGCGCGCTAGATGTCGTTTCCATCAACGTCGTTCATTGCGCAACCGCCGTAAGGGGCCGTGCCTCACTGCTCCCGCCTAGGGTCAATTGTCCCGCGGTGGGCCTGATGCATCAACCCACGCTTCGCTTTTCAGGGTTGACCCATCAGACCCACCGCGGGATTCTGACTGTGTCGGCTCCGGAGGAACGTCGCTGTTTGGTGTCCCACCAAAGGAACATATGAAGGGTTCTTTGGTGACACTTCTGAGTTTCGGCGGAGCTTGGAGTGAAGAACCTCCAAAGCTTGTGCAGCTACAGCGGGTTACAGCCGGATGTGATCATTCGGTGTCCGGTGCACCCGCGACCGACGAGTGAAGCCTAAGCGCGGCGCGCTTCCAATTGGGCGTGACGCGCGCGAAAGCCCGGGCCACATTGAGCTGTGAGCCCATCGTGCACCGCATGCGGCGTGCAAAAGACACGCGCCCACCTTTGAGAAGTGGGCGCTTTTTCCTTGTCGAACGGATGACGACCGATTGGGAACCGCCCTATCGAGCGCGTTCAGGTTCGGGGAGCGTGCCCTCATAATCGAGCGCGTAGGGGCCCTCCATGAGGATACGGCCGCTGGTGACATCGATCAGGAGTGGGCCGCCAGGCAGCATAACCTCAACGGCGGTGCCCGTGAGGCCCAGCTTTGCCGAAAGAGCTGCAACCGCGCAGGCGGCGGTGCCGCAAGCTCTTGTGGGTCCAACGCCCCGCTCCCAAACCCGTGCAACCACATGCTCTCGGTCGAGCGCCTCAGCAAACGTGATGTTGGCCCGCTCGGGAAAGAGGGGGTGGGTTTCGAGGATCGGACCGTCTTCGCGAAGGGGGATACTGCCCACGTCCGCCACAAAAAAGACCGCGTGGGGGTTCCCGACGTTGACGCATGCGGCCGGGCCATACCGGTCCGCAAAACCCTCGATCATTAGCCGTTGAGGGTTGCCAGCATCTGCACTCAGGGGGATGGAGGCCCCATCAAAGCGGGGCAGTCCCATATCGATGGCCGTGCGCCCCGGGCCGGCCGGACGCGCCGTCATGAGCCCGCCCGCGCTTTCGATGGTGGTCTCGCCCCGTCCGCTCTCATCAAGCAGCACAGCGGCAACACACCGGGCTGCATTCCCGCACGCCTCCACCTCGCCCCCATCAGCGTTGAAGATGCGCATCAGCGCGTCGCCGTTGTGCTCGGGCGGCGCGATAATAATGAACTGGTCAAACCCGATCCCTGTCTCGCGGTTGGCCAATGCCCTGATTTCATTCTGCTTGAAGTCCAGCCTTTGGCGCCTTGCGTCGACCACAACAAAGTCGTTGCCAAGGCCATTCATTTTGCGAAACGGGATCATGGTGTGCGCCTTAGCCGGGACCTCTTGGCCCTGAGGGGGCGCGGGTCGACCCCCACCAAATAATCACCAAACGGGACGATGCCATGGCGCCACTGGGCAGCGGGGAAGGCGAGGCACCCGGCCGTCGGCGTCATGGCGGGCCGGGCCACGTGGATGAAGATCGCTGAGCCGGCGCCCCGCACGCGCGGTCTTTGGTTGTGGTCGGTGATGAGGATGTGGTCGTAGAGAAGGTCCTCGCGCATGAGCGTCTCGTGGCGAAGGGGCGAGGGCAGCCGGACTGGCAGGTTGTAGCGCGTTGTGGACAGATCGTCGCACCAGCCATCGTCGCGGCGCACCCGCCGCCAGGGGATGGGGACCGGGCAGACCGCGCGCCCTAAGCCGGCGACAGGCCGGATGCGCACGCGCGGCGTGGCGTTGTCGCCTTCGCGCTTTAACGCCTTGATGCCGGTTTTGCCCATGGCCGCAATGGTGACGCGCCCTCCATGGTTGACCAGCACATGATGTGCGACGGCTGGTCGCGGGCGCACCAAAACAGGCCGTGGCCGGGTTATTTTGTTTTGGCGCGACACGAATGGACCGCGGAGATCACGAACGATCACAACATTTTTCATTCCCGCACCCAAAGTCACGCTCGTTTGAACGCCAAGTCGTGACCACTCTTAAGGCCACAGCGCAGTGGCGACGATGGAGACTTTAGTGAACAAGCGAACCATTCTCATTATCGACGATGACGATGACCTGCGCGACGGCTTGATGGAGCAGCTCGCCCTCTACGACGAGTTTGCGGTGTTGACGGCAAGCCGGGCAAGCGAGGGGATGACGGCGGTCAAAAACAACGATGTGGCCCTTGCCATTGTGGATGTGGGCCTTCCTGATCTTGATGGCCGGGAAGCCGTTCGCCTGATGCGTTCCAACGGCTTTAAAGCCCCCATTGTGATGTTGACCGGGCACACCACCGACGCTGACGCCATTGTGGGCCTTGAAGCGGGTGCCAACGATTATGTGACGAAGCCGTTTCGCTTTGCCGTCCTTCTGGCGCGGATCCGGGCCCATCTTCGGCAATTCGACCAGAGCGAGGACGCCACGTTCACCATCGGCCACTATACGTTCAAGCCGGCGGCCAAACTCCTTGTTGAAGAAAATGGCAAGCGTGTGCGGCTCACCGAAAAAGAAACGGCGATTTTAAAATATCTTTATCGCGCGGGTGCTAAGCCGGTCACCCGCGACGTCCTCCTCCACGAAGTGTGGGGGTATAATTCGGGCGTCACCACCCACACGCTGGAGACGCATATCTACCGTTTACGCCAGAAGATGGAGCGCAATCCCGCCGCAGCGGAGCTGCTGGTGACGGAAGGCGGTGGCTATAAGCTGATCCCCAAGGTCGCGGTGGCTGAGTGAGCTTAGCCCGCACCCTGGCAGTGATGCGCAAGGCGCCGTTTTTGAGCGCCTTGGGCGATGAGGGGCTGAAGCTCTTGGCGTTTGGGATCGATCCCATCAACCTCAAGCCACGGCAGAGCTTGTTTGAGGCGGGGGAACCTGCAGAGCACGCCATTATGGTGCTGGGCGGCCAACTGCGGCTCATCCCTGATGCAGACAATTTTGCCCCAACGGTCTGCTCAGTGGGTGACTTGGTGGATGAGATGGCGCTGCTTGTGCCTATGGAACGCTCAGCGTCCGCCATTGCGCAAACCTCGTGCGAGGTGATCCCGCTGCCACGCACACAAATGCTGCGCATCCTCAACGAATACCCTGATGCCGCTCAGCGCCTTCAGCGCGCCATTGCGTCGCGCACCAACCAGTTTGTGGATGAGTTGACCGCGCTGAGCGATCGCCTGCGGTAGATCAGCTGGCAGAAGTCCCCCGCCGAGGGGCGACCGCGTCGCGGCGAGGCGGACTGGCCGGGATCGCGGAGCCGAGATGACGTCCCTTGGCCGATGTTAGAGCGTGGCAAGCCCGCGTCAAAGTTTGCTGATTGACCAATCCCAACGCACGCCACTCTTCAGCGCCCGTCAGTGGTGGGCGAAATCGCGGTTGTCGTCTTGGGCCGCAATCCCAACGCTCGGCAGCGTGAGCGCGCGGGAAGAGAGCTGTTCGATCAGCTCATCGAAGTGGACGGCCTGGCAGAAAAAGTGGCCCTGGCCGAGGCGGTAGCCCAGGGCACGTAGGCGGTTCAGCTCGTCTTCGGTTTCGATTTGGGTGGCTATGAGCTGCACGCCCAGCTGGTGGCAGGTCTCGATCATACCGCCGATGATCGTTGCGGCGCGGTCTTGCAGATGAGGCTGTGTGAGCGTTGCCTTGTGGGCCTTGATTTGCGTGACTTTTAGCCCGGGCGCTTCCACCAAGGCTTCAAACCCGGCGGAAAGGCTGTCGAAACCGAAACAAAGACCGTCCTTCACCAGCCCATCAAACGTGGGCATCACCTGGGAGGGGAGGGTTTGGCTGGGGCTTTCAGAAAGCTCCGCCACCAGCTGACAGCCGCACGCGTTCACATCTTCCATGAAGGCGCGCAGGGCTTCGATGTAGGCGAGGTTTTTGATCTCTTGGGGCGAGACGTTGATGCTGAGCGATGGTGTGCCGCGCAGTTGGCCGCTGAGGGAGCACCAGCTTTTGCGGAGCTGCTCAATCATCAAGAGACCAAGCTGAGGGGCAAGTTCGGGGTCGCGGAAGGCGGGCGCCAGGCTGTGGGCGGTGACGACATCATTGCCATCGCGCCAGCGGGCCAGGACTTCCACCGACGCGACAGCCCCGGTGGTGAGGTCGAACACCGGTTGGTAGTACGGGGCGATCGCCCCCGTGGCGATGGCTTGCCGGATCCGCCGCAGCTGGTCTTCCCGGTGAGCCCTTTCTGCGCCGTGGCTTGCCCTATAGATGGTGCTTCGGGCGTCGGCATCGTCCTTGGTGCGAAACAAGGCAAGGTCGGCATTGCGGTAAAGCTCTTTCTGGGATTTGGCGTCTTGGGGAAAGACGGCAGCGCCCATGGACAGCTTCACCGGGATGGAAATGTCGCGATAGGAAAAGTCTACTTCTGCTGCCATCGCAAGGCGCTCAATCGGGCGCTCCAGATGCTCCGGCGCTTCCAAGTTCTTGACGATGATTGCAAATTCATCGCCGCCCAGGCGGGCCAGCGTATCGCCTTGCCGCATGAAGCGGCTGAGCCGCTCTGCCACCGCGCGCAACAGCTCATCGCCCGCTTCGTGGCCGTAGACGTCGTTCACCGCCTTAAAGTGATCAAGATCCACTAAGATAAGCCCCACCGAGCGGTCGGTCTGGCGGGCGTGTGAAATGGCGGTTTCGAGGCGCTCTTGGAAAAGCATTCGATTGGGTAGGCCGGTCAGCGCATCGTGGTTGGCTGTCCACCAAAGCCGCATCTCAGCGTCTTTGAGCGAGGAAAGGTCTTGAACAATGCCGTGGACCTTCGGCCCGTCGTGTTCCTGACAGTAGGTGCCAGCAAACCGGACCGTGCGGAGTGTGCCATCGGCCCGGCGCAGCGGGACCACGTGGTCAAACCGCTCGCCTCCCCCAACGGCGCGCACAACGCTGCGCCGCACCACGCCGCGCACCTCTTCGGGGTAGGGGTCGAGCATGGTGGTGATGGTGGGGACAAAGCTGTCACGGTTGACGCCGTGGATGGCATAGGCAGCATCGGACCAATCAACCTGCCCGCTGGCAATATCAATTTGCCAGATGCCAAGGTCCACCAGCATTTCCAGGTGATCCACCAGATGCTCCAGCCGGTCCCGGGCGATTTTGCATTTCTTGGCGTCTGCGCTGGCGTGAAGGGCACCAAAGGCTGCGCGGATGAGGCGCCTGTGGTCGTAGCCTATGTCGCAAACACCATGGACGAGGAGCACAGGGCCGTGGGCAATCTGCCGATCGGCAAAAGCCTGCCACCCGTCGGCATCATCGGGGAGGGCTGGCTGGCCAACGCGCAGGCGCTCGGCGGCGGATGTGAGGGTGTGGCGATCGCTTTCATTGTCCCCCAGGCTCGCCATCTGCCCGGTGCCTGGCCAAACGAATGCGCACACGCGAGCGTGGAGAGCGCGTTTGATGAGGTTTAGGATCTCATCGGCTTTTCGGTTTGCGCTCATCAAGCTTGCCACTACATAGGTCTTTTACAATTCGCCGCCGAATCTGAAAACCAACCAAGCCCACTGATGTGGTTCTATGATGACGCCGTCGGCCACAGGGTCATAGCGTCTACTAAACGAAAACGCTAACTAAAAAATAGCTGGTATATGCTTCGATTTCAGGGTTTCACAGGGCGGCGCAGGCTGACAACGCGATTGTGTAAGACTGGGCCGTCACGTCATAAGGTTTGGGGCGGCGCGTTTTATTGCGTCAGCGCAGGGCTGGAGTAAAGCACATGGCGCAGTGGCGCGGATTTGACGGCGCAGTGAAAGAGGCTCGGCGTGTGTTCGTCACCGTCGGCCTATTTAGCTGTGTCATCAATATACTCATGCTGACCGGCCCGCTTTTCATGCTCCAGATCTATGATCGGGTGCTGACCAGCCGGAGCGTGTCGACGTTGACGGCGCTGTTTGCCCTGGTGATTGGGCTCTACCTGTTCATGGGCATTTTGGACCTGGTGCGCTCCAGGGTGCTGACCCGTGTGGGCCATAGCCTTGATGCGGCGTTGGGCCGGGATGCGTTCTTGGACGCGATTGTGGCGCCCCTTGGACGCGACAATACGCCACGATCTGAGCCAGTGCGTGACGTCGACCAGGTTCGGCAGTTTTTGTCATCAACTGGGATTACGGCGCTCTTTGATATGCCGTGGATGCCCATCTACATCGCCATCGTGTTCCTCATCCATCCGCTGCTGGGCGCACTCGCGGCGGGTGGGGCGTTGGTGTTGTTTGCCATTGCGCTGGCCACCGATAGGGTGGCGCGGCCACTTTTGAAAGATTCCGGCGGCCTCTCGGCTCAACGAAGCGCCATTGTGGCGTCAGGCGCGCGCAACTGCGAAG